>NZ_CP019445.1:1548999-1858799 GCF_001975225.1 Kosakonia cowanii JCM 10956 = DSM 18146
GGTGAATGCGCAGGGAAGTGTGCTGGTCATTGACCTCTCGAATAGCTTTGGGATTTCAGAAGTCACTATCCGCGCCGATCTCCGGCTGCTGGAAGAGAAAGGTCTGGTGACGCGCTTTCACGGCGGCGCAGCGAAACCGGGCAGCTATATGCTCGACAGCGAAAATCAGGAAGTGGTGCTGGAAGATCGCTACAAACTGGCGAGCGATCCGAAGAAGCGTATCGCTCAGGCAGCGGCGGCGATGATCGATGAGGGGATGACGATTATCCTCGACAGCGGCAGCACCACCATGCTGATTGCCGAAGCGTTGGCGAAAAAAAGCAATATCACCGTTATTACCAATAACCTCCCCGCCGCGTTTGCCCTGTCGGAAAACAAGGACATCACACTGGTAGTGTGTGGCGGCACCTTGCGGCATAAAACCCATTCGATGCACGGCACGATTGCAGAGCGATCGCTACAGGGTATCAGCGCCGATATCATGTTTGTCGGTGCAGATGGCATCGATCCGACCCATGGCATCACCACCTTTAATGAAGGCTACTCCATCAGTAGTGTCATGGCAGAGGCGGCGCATATGGTTGTAGCAGTGGTGGACGCCAGCAAATTTAACCGCCGCGGCTTTAATCAGGTGCTGCCGATGGAGAAGATCGACTGCGTGATCACCGACGAGGGGATTGGTGAGAAAGAGAAAGCGGCTTTACGAAAACTGGGTAAGGAACTTCGGGTGGTTTAATACCCTGCTGGCGTTGCAAGCGGGCTGCTGTCACGTTACCTGCCAGTAGCCCCCTTTCTTCGCACCGACACGTAGCAGCTTTCCCTTTTGCTGTAACGATTGCAGGTAGCGCTCCACCGTGCGTGCGCTTACCGCCAGTTCGCTGGCGAGCGCCTTTGCAGAGAGATCAGGCCGTCTGTTAAGCAGGCTTAATACCGCGCGCTCCGCCTCGCTGAAGGATAAAATTTGTTCCGACATCTCTTCCGACACGTTATCCGACAAGGTGAATGACGGATTAAGCCCCTCGATCAACGCTGCGTTGACCACCGAGAGCATAAAGGCGACGAACGCCGTACAGTCACTGGCTTTATCGCACTCTCCGAGCACCTGGTAATAGCGGTCTTGCTGGTAATGAATGATGGTTTCTACCGGCAGCCAGGCCAGTTCGGAGCGCCACTCGCTAAGGATAAGCGTCTGCCATAAGCGGCCCATGCGTCCATTACCATCGGCAAAGGGGTGAATAAATTCAAATTCGTAATGGAAAACTGAACTGGCGACTAACGGATGCAAATCCGTGGTGGCGAGCCATTCCAGAAGCTCATCCATAAGGTGCGCAACCCGTGAGGCGGGCGGTGCCATATGGATTAACTGCGTTTCACGATAGATACCGACATTGCCGCGCCGAAAATGGCCGGGATTATCCACAAGACCAAACGTAAGCAGGCGATGCGCTTCCAGCAAGTCGGCAACACGTCCGCTTTTCCAGCGAGTCATGGACTCATAGGCGTTTATCGCATTGCGCACTTCCTGAATATCTTTTGCCGGTGCCAGCACGCGCTTCCCTTCCAGCACGGCGGTAACCTGCTCTGTCGTCAGGCTGTTATGCTCAATCGCCAGCGACGCCTGAATAGTACGAATACGGTTATTTTTGCGCAGCAGCGGTGAAGAGCGCCCGGATTGCGCCGCCCAGAGCCCCAGCAACTCCGCGATCTCAACGACCTGATTGAGGATCGCGGCGGTGATGGTAAAGGGAGGCACATAGCGGCTCATCGGTGTTACCCCTGGTTATCCAGTGCGTACTTATAGAGGGCGTTTTTCTTCACGCCGTGGATCTCTGCGGCCAGCGCGGCGGCTTTTTTCAGCGGCAGTTCGGCTTGCAGCAGCGCCAGCGTGCGCAGCGCATCGGCGGGTAGCGCGTCCTCCTGCGCTTTATGGCCTTCGACAATCAGCACCATCTCGCCTTTGCGGCGGTTCTCATCCTCTTTCACCCATGCCAGCAGCTCGCCAACCGGCGCGCCCTGAATGCTCTCCCAGGTTTTGGTCAGCTCGCGCGCCAGCACCACGTAACGGGAGGGGCCCCAAACCGCAACCATATCCTCCAGGCTCTCCAGCAGGCGATGGGTCGATTCGTAGAAGATCAGCGTGCGCGGCTCGGCCTCAATCGCTTTAAGCGCGTCGCGGCGGCCTTTAGATTTCGCCGGGAGAAAGCCTTCGTAACAGAAGCGATCGGAGGGCAACCCTGCCGCACTGAGGGCGGCAATCGCCGCGCAGGGGCCGGGCAGCGGCACAACGCGAATGCCAGCTTCGCGGCAGGTACGCACCAGGTGATAGCCGGGATCGTTAATCAGCGGCGTGCCCGCATCCGAGACGAGGGCAATGTTCTGCCCCTCTTTCAGCTTCGCCACCAGCATTTGCGCTTTTTGCTGCTCGTTATGGTCGTGAAGGGCAAACATCCGCGCGTTGATGGCGAAATGTTGCAGCAGTAAACCGGTGTGGCGGGTATCCTCAGCAGCAATCAAATCAACGTCTTGCAACACGGTTAATGCGCGTTGGGTAATATCAGCCAAATTCCCGATGGGAGTAGGTACAATGTAAAGCTGACCTTGAGAATTCTCCGCCGATTCGTGTTGTTTCATTGTTTCATCCGTATTGCCGATTTAATATTGAGCACTGCGTAAAAAATATCACTGGATACAGTATGCTACCGTCAAAATTTCTTCGTTCGAAAGCCACGCGCTGCCTGCCTGTGGTGCTGGCCGCCCTGCTGTTCGCGGGCTGCGGCACACAGTCAACAGACCAGAGCACCTCGCATATGGAGGGCTCAGCGCAGGCTGATTCTGCCTACTATCTGCATCAGATGCAGCAAAGCACAGATGATAGCAAGACCAACTGGCAATTACTCGCCATTCGTGCACTGCTCAAAGAGGGCAAAACCCAGCACGCCAACGAGCTGTTTGGTCAGCTGCCGCAGGATCTGAACGATACGCAGCGTAAAGAGTACGCGCTGCTCGCCGCCGAAATGAAGCTGGCGCAGCGTGATGTAGCTGGTGCGCAGGCGCTGCTTGATAAGATCGATCCCGCTGAGCTTGAGAAGAACCAGCAGGCGCGTTACTGGCAGATCGCCATTGCCGCCGCGCAGGGTAAACCCTCCCTGACGCTGCTGCGCGCTCTTATCGCCCGCCAGCCGCTGCTGACGACGCCGGAAGAGCAGCAGAAAAATATTGATGCTACCTGGCAGGCGCTCTCTTCGATGACCCAGGATCAGGCGAGAACGCTGGTGATCAACGCCGATGAAGTGACCCTACAGGGCTGGCTCGATCTGCAGCGTATGTGGTTCGACAACCGCAACGATGCCAAAATGCTGAAAGCCGGTATCAGCGACTGGCAGACCCGCTACCCGCAGAACCCGGCGGCGAAAATGCTGCCGACTCAGCTCTCCAATCTGCAAAATTTCAAACCGGCATCGACCAGTAAAATCGCCCTGCTGCTGCCGTTAAACGGCCAGGCGGCGGTGTTTGGTCGCGCTATTCAGCAGGGTTTTGAAGCGGCGAAAAACGGCGCTTCGCCGGTCTCCGGCCCGGCGGTTCCACAGCAGGTGGCGCAAGCGGCCACCTCTGACGTGGTAAGCCCTTCGCAGGCGAATGTTGCCGACCTGACCAGTGGCGAGGCACAGCCGAACGTTGCTGCACCGACTGCCCAGCCGGTACAGGCACCGGATAGCGCGGCGCAAAGCGCCCCTGCCGAAGAAACACAGCCTGCGGAAAATGCACAGCAGCCAGCCGCCAATAACGAGCAGCCTGCTGAAAGCGCGCAGCAAACGCCTGCGGCGACGGCACCACAAACCACCACCTCTCAGCCTGTCGCCGTTACTGCACAATCTAACGCGGGCGCGGAGCTGAAAATCTATGACACCAGCGCGCAGCCGATGGATCAGATCCTCAACCAGGTGCAGCAGGATGGCGCAAGCATCGTCGTCGGCCCGCTGTTGAAAAACCATGTTGAAGAGTTGATGCGCAGCCATACCACGCTCAATGTGCTGGCGCTTAACCAGCCGGAGCAGGTCGAGAACCGCCCGAACATCTGCTACTTCGCCCTGTCGCCGGAAGATGAAGCCCGCGACGCGGCGCGCCATATTCACGATCAGGGGCGTCAGGCACCGCTGCTGCTGATCCCACGCAGCGCGCTGGGCGATCGCGTCAGCACCGCCTTTGCTGACGAGTGGCAGAAAATCGGCGGCGGCGTTGTGCTGGCGCAGAAGTTTGGTTCCACCGCCGAGCTGCGTATGGGGCTGAATGGCCGCTCCGGCATCTCAATGACCGGCAGCCCGGTCTCCGCCAGCCTGCCGCAGCAGCAGGGCGTCACCATTGGCGGCCTCAATATTCCGGCACCGCCGAGCGATGCGCAGATTAGCGGCGGCGGCAAAGTTGATGCGGTCTATATTCTGGCAACGCAGGATGAAATTGCGCTGATCAAACCGATGATCACCCTGCGCACCGGCAGCCAGAGCGGTGTGATGCTCTACGCCAGCTCGCGCAGCGCACAGGGCGGCGCAGGGCCGGACTTCCGCCTTGAGATGGAAGGGCTGCAATACAATGAGATCCCGATGCTCGCAGGCGCGAATCCTTCCCTGATGCAGCAAGCGCTGCGCAGTGTGAATAACGACTACTCGCTGGCGCGTCTCTACGCGATGGGCGCGGATGCCTGGTCGCTGGCGAATAACTTCTCGCAAATGCGTCAGGTGCCGGGCTTTGAGCTGAACGGCAATACCGGCGACCTCACCGCCACCCAGGATTGCGTGATCAACAGGAAGTTGTCATGGCTCAAATACCAGCAGGGGCAGATCGTCCCGGCAAACTAACCCGCAAACAGAGCGGCGATGCCTGGGAGATGGAGGCGCGCCGTTTTCTGCAGAGCAAGGGATTGCGTTTTATCGCCGCCAACGTGCGCGAGCGCGGCGGCGAAATCGACCTGATTATGCGCCACGGTAGCACCACCGTCTTCGTCGAGGTGCGCTACCGCGCCTCGGCGCGTTTTGGCGGCGCGGCAAGCAGCATAACCCTCGCCAAGCAGCGCAAACTGCTGCATACCGCCCATTTGTGGCTTGCCCGGCACAATGGGAGTTTTGATACTGTGGATTGCCGGTTTGATGTGGTAGCCTTCACCGGAAATGACGTTGAGTGGCTACAGAACGCCTTTGGCGGCCACGCATAATTGCTCAATCATAGGGATTACCGTGCTCGAACGAATTAAAGTCTGCTTTACGGAAAGCATTCAAACTCAAATTGCAGCTGCGGAAGCGCTGCCCGATGCGATTTCCCGCGCAGCCATGACAATGGTGCACTCCCTGCTCAACGGCAACAAAATCCTCTGTTGTGGCAACGGCACCTCCGCCGCCAACGCACAGCATTTTGCTGCCAGCATGATCAACCGTTTTGAAACAGAGCGCCCCAGTTTACCTGCCATTGCACTTAATACCGATAATGTGGTCTTAACCGCGATAGCGAATGACCGTCTGCATGACGAGATCTATGCCAAGCAGGTGCGCGCCCTGGGCCATAACGGCGACATTTTGCTGGCGATCTCCACCCGGGGTAACAGCCGCGATATCGTAAAAGCCGTGGAAGCGGCCGTGACGCGCGATATGTCGATCATCGCGCTGACCGGTTATGACGGCGGCGAGCTGGCTGGCCTGCTGGGCCCGCAGGATGTGGAAATTCGTATTCCTTCTCACCGCAGCGCGCGCATCCAGGAGATGCACATGCTGACGGTGAATTGCTTGTGCGATTTGATTGATAACACGCTTTTTCCTCACCAGGATGATTAAGGAGTACACATGAAGGCATTTACGCCCCTCGCAGTCCTTATTTCCGCACTGCTGCTACAGGGTTGCGTTGGCGCAGTGGTGGTCGGGTCTGCCGCCGTTGGCACCAAAGCCGCGACGGATCCCCGCACCGTGGGCACCCAGGTGGATGACGGCACCCTGGAGCTGCGCGTCAACAGCGCACTGTCTAAAGATCAGCAGTTGAAGAAAGAGGCGCGTGTTAACGTCACCGCCTATCAGGGGAAAGTGCTGTTGACCGGCCAGGCGCCGAATACCGAACTCTCTTCACGGGCGAAACAGATTGCCATCGGCGTGGAAGGCGCAACGGAAGTCTTTAACGAGATCCGTCCGGGCCAGCCGATTGGTCTGGGAACGGCCTCGTCCGATACCTGGATCACCACCAAAGTGCGCTCGCAGCTGCTCGGCAGCGACCAAGTGAAATCCTCTAACGTGAAAGTCACCACCGAGAACGGCGAAGTGTTCCTGATGGGTCTGGTGACCGCGCGTGAAGGCCAGGCCGCGGCGGATATCGCCAGCCGCGTCAGCGGCGTCAAGCACGTCACCACCGCCTTTACCCTGCTCAAATAATGAAAAAGCCCGGTATCAACCGGGCTTTTTTCTTTCACGTCACGCGTTACACCAGCGCGACAAATCCGGTCAACATTCCGCACACCGCCACCAGCGCGGCGGTCAGCCACAGGGCTTTTGCCGGGAAGGATTTGCGCAGCATCACCAGCGACGGCAGGCTTACCGCCGGCAGCGTAATCAGCAGCGCCAACGCAGGCGCCATGCCCATCCCCGCCAGCATCATGGTCTGCACAATCGGGATCTCGGCCGCCGTTGGAATGACAAACAGACAGCCGGCAATCGCCATCGCCACCACCCAGAGTACCGTGTTATCCACCGCGCCATCGGCATGGGGGAAGAGCCAGACGCGCGCTGCGCCAAGTACCAGCACCGCAAGAATATAGACCGGGATGGTGCTCCAGAAGAGCTGCCACAGCGCCCGGCCCCAGCGAGCCATAAAGCTGCCCTGCGGCTCCGGCAGCGTGATATCCACGGCCTCCGCCTGCTGCGGGCTCTCTTTAACCACGCTCTGCACAATCATCGCCACACCAAGCACCGTCACCAACCCTGCCACCAGGCGAATGGCGGCGAAGTGCCAGCCGAGGACAAAGCCCATAAACACCAGCGTGGCCGGGTTAAGCAGCGGGTTGCCCATCCAGAAGGCGAGCGCACCGCCCATCGAAACACGCTGGCGACGCATACCGGCCGCGACGGGTGCCGCGCAGCAGGAGCACATCATGCCCGGTAAAGAGAAGAGCGTGCCGAGCAGCGTGCCGCGAAAGCGCTGCTGCCCAAGCGTGCGCAGCAGCCAGTCGCGCGGGATCAGCACCTGAATCAGTGAGCCGAGCAGCACGCCAAGCACGGCGGCTTTCCAGACGGCGAGGAAATAGACCATGGCGTAATCCAGCGCCGCCTTAAACGGGCTGGCATCAGCCTGGGCAAGAATCGATTTACCAATGCTATGCGTCTCGGCGGCGGTGAAGGCTTTGCCGTAATAAGGCTGCCATTTCACGAACCAGAGACCAACAATAACAACAAGAAAGAACAGCGCGGGTTTCCACCATTGGATCGGTGTCGCCGCATGAGGTGAAGACTGACCAGCCATAACATGCCCCGGGGATAGTGTAGTTTTTAGCCCCGGCATAGTACGCCTGAATTGCTATTTTGCAAACGGGCTCTGAGCGGCCATCGCCCGCAACTGGGCCGATTCGATAATCTCAACGCCGCGATTGCCGCCAGAACGCGCAGCGGCCAGCAGCGCGCGGGCGACATCCTGCGCGGCAATCGACTTCCAGTTACCCGGCAGCAGGCGGAAAAGCGGTGCCAGCAATGATTCGTTAGCGCGCTTTTTCTCACGTTCGCCGAGCAGCATCGACGGGCGCGCCAGCGTCAACGATGGCCACTGCTGCGCGATAAGCGCCGCCTCCATCTCCCCTTTCACCCGGTTATAGAAAAAGGGCGAATGTGCATTAGCGCCCATTGAACTCACCACCAGCAACTGTCTGGCGCCCAGCCGCTGGCCGGTTAACGCCGTGTCCACCACCAGCGTGTAATCGGCCAGCACAAACGCCTCTTTGCTGCCCGCTTCGCGCCGCGTGGTGCCCAGGCAGCAGAAGACCGTATCAACCGGTTCGGTGACCTGCGCCAGCGCATCGCTGAGTTGCGGATCATGCGGATTAATGACGCCTTCGGCACTTTGCAGTGGGCGACGCGTTGGCGCAAAGATGGCGTCGACGCCCGGTTCCGCCATCAGCAACCGCAGCAGATGCCCACCCACTAAACCGGTCGCACCGGTGATTAATACCCGTTCCATCCTTTCCCCTTTACAGACGAATCTGCCTTGCAATGTCAGCCTCGTGAACCAGGCTTACGGTTACTGGTGAGTTACAGTATGGATAACTCCCTTTCTGAAGCCAAAACAACGGAGGAAGTATGAGCAAGAAAATAGCGGTCTTGATCACCGACGAGTTTGAAGATTCAGAATTCACCTCTCCGGCAGAAGCGTATCGCAAGGCCGGGCATGAGGTTGTGACGATTGAGAAAGAGGCCGGAAAAACCGTCACCGGCAAACAGGGCGAGGCAAAAGTTAAGATCGATAAAGCCATTGATGAGGTGAGCCCGGATGAATTTGACGCCCTGCTGTTACCCGGCGGCCACTCCCCTGACTCCCTGCGCGGCGACGATCGCTTTGTCACCTTTACCCGCGAGTTTGTTAACTCCGGTAAACCGGTATTCGCCATCTGCCATGGCCCACAGCTGCTGATCAGCGCTGATGTTATTCGCGGTCGCAAGCTGACGGCGGTGAAACCGATTGTGATTGATGTGAAAAACGCGGGTGCGGAGTTCTTCGACCAGGAAGTGGTAATCGATAAAGATCAGCTGGTCACCAGCCGTACGCCTGACGACTTACCGGCATTTAACCGCGAAGCGCTGCGTCTACTCGGTGCCTGAGTCGCGTAACCAGTGAAATTTTTTGCCAAACCCCAGCGTGTTGTCGGTGAATTTGATTTCGCGAAGGCGAATCTCCCACATCGGGGCTGACAGCGCGCGGGCTATCGGAAAGCGTCGGTTGTAGCGTTCGCGCAGCACCGCGCTTTCCGCCTCTTCCAGCCGTTTTATCTCACCGGAAAACTGTACGCCGCGAATCAAGGCAACGCTTTTCGGCTGCCCGTTAACCGTACCGGCAACCTTAGACTGTACGCCTGTCATCTGCGCATGGCGCGTTTTATCTTCGCTCAGCACATAGAAGGCGACGGCCTGCGGATCGTAGATATAAAACGCATTGGCGCACCAGAGTTCGCCCTCTTTTGCCACGCACCAGGTCACGACATGCTGCTTTGCCAGCCAGCGGTTAATCGCCGCAAGGGACTCCATTTTTTCTCCTTCTCATGCTATTTTTCGCCCACCTTAACACAGCGAAGATTGCCATGACGCCCTGGTTTCTCTATCTCATCCGCACGCGCGACAACCTGCTCTACACCGGTATTACCACCGATGTTGCACGGCGTTTTACGCAGCATCAAACGGGAAAGGGAGCAAAAGCGTTGCGCGGTAAGGGTGCGCTGGAACTGGTCTTTTCGGCGCAGGTTGGTGAGCGTTCGCTGGCGCTACGCCTTGAGTACCGCATTAAGCAGTTGACCAAGCACCAGAAAGAGCGCCTCGTTGCCGGAGAGGGCATCTTCGAGGCGCTACGGGAAACGCTACTGACGTCAGCGGTTAAAAGCGATTGAAGTGATCGCTGTACTCCACCAGACCACTGACGCCATTGAAGGCGTCGTCAGCAAGGCGATGTACCAGGAATGCGGCTTCGCTTTGCGACCAGGCGCAGCGTAAATCGTACTGCGAGGCGCGCTCAAAGCCCAAACGCTGGTAGAAATCGGCATCACCCAGCGTTACCGCAGCGGCGTAGCCAAATTCGTTGAGGGAATCCAGCCCTTCATAGACGAGCTGGCGGGCGATGCCCTGACCACGGTAGGCTTCATCTACCGCCAGCGGCGCAAGCGCGACCCACTGTAACTCCTCACCTGCGACAGCGACCGGGCTAAATGCCACATAGCCCACTACCTGCCCTTCATCGTCCGTGGCAACGCATCCCAGCGTGATCAACCCGTCTTCACGCAGATCGTGCACCAGTGACGCTTCAGCCTCGCCGTTAAAACTGCGGCGCAGCAGGGCATCAATACCGGGTGCATCAATGGGAATTTCAACTCTAATCAGCATGGCTCACCTACAGAAGGTTGTGTCGTTGCAGGCGGCGCTTTCAGGCCCGCCTCAACAAAATCCGCCAGCTGTAGCAGCATCACCCGCAGGGGTTTTGGCATCTGCTCCAGCTCAATGGCGTCCATCAGGTTTTTAACATACAGCCCCAGTTCCGTGTCCCCTTCAATAAGCAGGCGACGCTGGAAGAAAAGCGTATCCGGATCCTGTTTTCGCGCGGCAATCATCAGTAAATCGCTGGCATCGGCGCTAAAGCTGACATCCGCGTCGGCAGATTCACGTACGATCATCTGCCCATCCTCAACAGAGGTATACCACGTCAGGCCAATATCACGTACCTGAATACTTAACCAGCGCCCTTCGAGAAACTCAAGCTCACCATCCGCCAGCGCCTGTTGGAATTGCCAGCGCAGCACTTGCTCAAGTACCTGACGTTTAAGCACAAACGGCGTCAGCTTCACCGGAAAAGCAAGCAGTGACGGGCCAAGATGAACAAGCTGTGAGCGCAATTTTTCCAACACGACGATGACTCCCTGAAGTGATAATGCGGGCTATTTTGCCACAATCAGCAATGTGCATAACGGCGCACATCAACAATTACGGAATAAATGGGCAACGATTATTGCCGTCATCAATACGCATTTAACTGCCTCAAATCAAAAATTGTCGCTGACAGGTTAACTAGAATCCCAGTTCATTAACAATTCAGTGACCCTTCGGGGTACGCCCGGGCCACTGCGCCCCTGATTGCAGGAAAGACTATGGAGTTGCTCTGCCCTGCCGGGAACCTACCGGCACTGAAAGCGGCCATCGAAAACGGTGCCGATGCGGTGTATATCGGCCTGAAAGATGACACGAACGCCCGCCATTTTGCCGGACTCAACTTTACCGAGAAGAAGCTGCAGGAAGCGGTCAGTTTCGTCCATCAGCACCGCCGCAAGCTGCATATTGCTATCAACACCTTTGCGCACCCGGATGGCTATCAGCGCTGGGAGCGTGCGGTGGATATGGCGGCGCAGATTGGTGCCGATGCGCTGATTCTTGCCGACATCGCAATGCTGGAGTATGCCGCCGCGCGCTATCCGCACATCGAGCGCCACGTCTCCGTACAGGCCTCGGCGACCAACGAAGAGGCGATCCGCTTCTATCACCGTCACTTTGATGTCGCCCGCGTGGTGCTGCCGCGCGTACTCTCCATTCATCAGGTCAAACAGCTTGCCCGCGTGACGCCGGTGCCGCTGGAAGTGTTTGCCTTCGGCAGCTTGTGCATCATGGCCGAAGGGCGCTGCTACCTCTCCTCTTACCTGACCGGCGAGTCGCCGAATACCGTTGGTGCCTGCTCTCCGGCGCGCTTTGTGCGCTGGCAGCAGACGCCGCAGGGGCTGGAATCGCGCCTCAACGATGTGCTGATCGATCGCTATCAGGAGGGGGAAAACGCCGGTTACCCGACGCTGTGTAAAGGGCGCTATCGGGTGGATGGCGAGCGCTACCACGCGCTGGAGGAGCCGACCAGCCTCAATACGCTTGAGCTGCTGCCGGATCTGCTTGCGGCAAATATCGCCTCGGTGAAGATTGAAGGACGCCAGCGCAGCCCGGCATATGTCAGCCAGGTGGCAAAGGTGTGGCGACAGGCGATCGATCGCTGCATTGCCTCCCCGCAGGATTTTGTGCCGCAACCGGCGTGGATGGAGACACTCGGTGCCATGTCAGAAGGCACCCAGACCACCCTCGGCGCATATCACCGTAAATGGCAGTAGGTAAACCATGAAATATTCATTAGGGCCGGTGCTTTACTACTGGTCAAAAGAGACGCTTGAGGAGTTTTATCAGCAGGCGGCAAACAGCCGCGCTGATGTGGTCTATCTCGGCGAAGCGGTGTGCAGCAAACGCCGCGCCACCAAAGTGGGCGACTGGCTGGCGATGGCGAAAGCGCTGGCCGACAGCGGCAAACAGGTGGTGATTTCGACGCTGGCGCTGGTGCAGGCTTCATCGGAACTCAACGAACTGAAGCGCTATGTCGATAACGGCGAGTTTCTGCTGGAGGCGAGCGATCTCGGGGTGGTGAATCTGTGCGCCGAGCGCAAGCTGCCATTTGTCGCCGGGCATGCCCTCAACTGCTATAACGCCGTTACCTTGCGCTTGTTGCTGAAACAGGGGATGGTGCGCTGGTGCATGCCGGTGGAGCTCTCCCGCGACTGGCTGGTAAACCTGCTCGATCAGTGCGACACGCTCGGTATTCGCCAGCAGTTTGAAGTCGAAGTGTTGAGCTACGGCCATCTGCCTCTCGCCTACTCTGCCCGCTGCTTTACCGCGCGCTCGGAGAATCGAGCAAAAGATGAGTGCGAAACCTGCTGCATTAAATACCCGACCGGGCGCAGCATGCGTTCCCAGGAGGATCAGCAGGTCTTCGTGCTCAACGGCATTCAGACCATGAGCGGTTATGTCTACAACCTCGGTAATGAGCTGACCTCGATGCAGGGGCTGGTCGATGTGGTACGGCTCTCGCCGATGGGGAGTGAAACCTTCACCATGCTGGAGGCGTTTAAAGCGAATGAAACCGGTAGCGCGCCGCTGCCGCTCGCGTCGAACAGCGAGTGCAATGGTTACTGGCGCAGGCTGCCGGGGCTGATGCTCGAGGCGTAAAAGGCTCACTTTGTTAACAGCAATCGCCGCCCGTTCATGCAGTATGAAAGTTGCAGCTTTTCTGGCCTGACGCGGCTCCTTGCGCCAGGCTGGAAGAAGACCTTCAATCTGATGACGATGCTGTAGCAAAGTGAGTGTTTATGTCTGAGAAAACCGTTGCGTTTTCGGTGCTGGATTTAGCGCCGATTCCACAAAACTCAAGCGCGCGTGACGCGTTTACCCATTCCCTCGATCTGGCGAAGCTGGCGGAGAAGCGCGGTTACGATCGCTTCTGGCTGGCGGAGCACCACAACATGACCGGGATCGCCAGCGCGGCGACGTCTGTATTGATCGGTTACCTGGCAGCGAATACGCAAACCCTGCGTCTCGGCTCTGGCGGCGTGATGCTGCCGAACCACGCTCCGCTGGTGATTGCCGAGCAGTTCGGTACGCTGAATACGCTCTATCCGGGACGTATCGATCTCGGGCTTGGCCGCGCGCCGGGCAGCGATCAGCGCACGATGATGGCGCTGCGCCGCCATATGAGCGGCGATGTTGATAATTTCCCGCGCGATGTGAGGGAGCTGGTCGACTGGTTTGACGCCAACGATCCGAACCCGCACGTGCGCCCGGTGCCGGGTTACGGTGAGAAGATCCCGGTGTGGCTGTTAGGCTCCAGCCTTTACAGTGCGCAGCTTGCCGCCCAATTGGGTCTGCCGTTTGCCTTCGCCTCACACTTTGCGCCGGATATGCTGTTCCAGGCGCTGCATCTCTATCGCACCCAGTTCAAACCCTCCGCGCGGCTGGAAAAACCCTATGCGATGGTGTGTATCAATATTGTCGCCGCCGATAGCAACCGCGATGCGGAGTATCTCTTTACCTCGATGCAGCAGGCGTTTGTGAAGCTGCGCCGTGGTGAGACGAGCCAGCTTCCGCCGCCGATTGAGAATATGGATCACTTCTGGTCGCCGTCTGAAAAGTATGGCGTGCAGCAGGCGCTGAGCATGTCGCTGGTGGGTGATAAAGCGAAAGTGCGCCACGGTCTTGAATCGATCCTGCGGGAAACCCAGGCGGATGAGATTATGGTTAACGGGCAGATTTTCGATCACCAGGCGCGGCTGCACTCGTTTGAGCTGGCGATGCAGGTGAAAGAGGCGTTGTTCGGTTAGAACGTTGCCTGGCTTGTGTGCCGGATGGCGCTGACGCTTATCCGGCCTACGGGGATCGTGCGGTGTTTATGCCGGATGGCGCTGCGCTTATCCGGCCTACGGGATCGTGCGGTCTTTATGCCGGATGGTGCTGCGCTTATCCGGCCTACGGGATCGTGCGGTGTTTATGCCAGATGGTGATGCGCTTATCCGGCCTACATAATTGTGCAGGCCGGGTTAGATTAGTGATAGACCGGCAGCAGGTTAAAGCTCGATAACAGATGCACCACCGCGTTGCCTGCGCCGAAAAGCAGGATCAAAACAATCATCGGTTTACCGCCCCAGACGCGAAACGCCGGGCTGCCGAAGCGTTTACGTGAAGCATTCGCCAGCAGCGCTGGCACAATCGCTGCCCAGATCGTGGCGGCTAAACCCGCATAACCAATGGCGTATAAAAAGCCGTTCGGCCACAGCAGCCCCCCAATAATCGGCGGCAGGAATGTCAGCAGCGCGGTCTTAAAACGCCCCAGCGGCGCGTCGTCAAACTTAAAGAGATCCGCCAGGTAATCGAACAGCCCGAGCGTCACGCCGAGGAAAGAGCTGGCAACGGCAAAGTTAGAGAAGATAACCAGCAGCAGATCGAGGCTGCGGCTGTTCAGCACGCCGCTCAACGCCTGCACCAGCACATCGATATTGCCGCCTTTAGCCGCGATATCGATAAACGCCGGACGGGCAATATTCCCCATCGTCACCAGTAACCAAATCACATACAGCCCGAGCGCCAGCAGCGTACCGTAGACCAGGCAGCGGGTAATCACGCGCGGATCCTTGCCGTAATATTTCATCAGGCTCGGCACGTTGCCGTGGTAGCCGAAGGAGGCGAGACAGAACGGCAACGTCATCAGCAGGTAGGGCGTGTAAGAGGCGCCGCTCTGCGCCACGTTAAACAGCGTTGCCGGCTGCACATGCCCGAGCAGGCTGCCGAAGGTGAGGAAAAAAGTGATCACTTTTGCGCCCAGCACAATCGCCGTCATGCGGCTGACTGCGTGGGTTGAGAGCCAGACGATAAACGCTACCAGCAGCGCAAACCCCAGCCCTGCCAGCCGTGGCGGAACATCCAGCGACATTTCAGCAAAGGTGTGGTGCAGGATCGAGCCGCTCGCCGAGATGTAGGCGTAGGTCAGGATGTAGAGCACAAAGGCGATAGAGAGGCCGTTGATCAGGTTCCACCCTTTGCCCAGCAGATCTTTGGTGATGGTGTCGAAGCTCGCGCCGCTGCGGTAGTTGAGGTTGGCCTCAAGTATCATCAGGCCCGAGTGCAGCATGCAGAACCAGGTAAACACCAGTGCCAGAAGCGACCAGAAGAACCACGCGCCGGACATGACCACCGGCAGGGAAAACATGCCTGCGCCAATAATTGTGCCGCCGATAATCACCACTCCGCCGAACAGCGAAGGGGAAGCCTGGGTGGTTGTCAGTGTCGACATCTGAAACGTTCTCCTGTAATGGCGCTATGCCGAAAGTAAAGCCGATGCATTGTACCAGTACAGGAGTACATTGCGGATAAAAAAGCCCCAATCTTTTCGATCGGGGCTGTATCTATTACTTTACGTTTGAAGCGTAAGGTTTACGCGTCACGACGACGGGTTGTGCCTTCTTCGCGGCGCGGGCCACGATTTTCACGACGTTCACCGCCGAAACGGCCTGCACCAGCAGGTGCTGCACCATCACGACGCGGACCGCGGCCACCTTCACGACGCTCGCCGCCGCCGAAGCTACGACGCTCACCGCCGCCAGGACGGCGTTCGCTGCGCTCACGCGGCTGTGCATCGCCCAGCAGTTGCATATTCATCGGTTTGTTGAGAATACGCGTGCGGGTAAAGTGCTGCAGAACCTCGCCCGGCATGCCTTTCGGCAGCTCAATGGTGGAGTGAGAACCGAACAGCTTGATGTTGCCGATGTAGCGGCTGCTGATGTCGCCTTCGTTGGCGATTGCACCAACGATATGACGAACTTCGACACCGTCATCACGGCCCACTTCAATACGGTACAGTTCCATATCACCAACATCGCGACGCTCACGACGCGGACGGTCTTCACCGGCACGTTCGGTACGCGGACCACGGTCATTGCGGTCGTTACGATCGCCGCGGCGTTCGAAACGCTCATCACGCTCGCGGAACTCACGCTTAGGACGCATCGGTGCATCCGGCGGCAGGATCAGCGGACGTTCGCCCTGTGCCATTTTCAGCAGTGCGGCAGCCAGCGTTTCGATATCCATCTCTTCTTCAGAAGAGGGCTGGATTTTCGCCAGCAGCGCACGGTACTGGTCCAGATCGCTGCTTTCCAGCTGCTGCTGTACTTTCGCGGCGAATTTTTCCAGACGGCGTGTGCCCAGCAGTTCTGCGTTCGGCAGCTCTACTTCCGGAATGGTCAGCTTCATCGTACGTTCGATGTTGCGCAGCAGACGACGCTCGCGGTTCTCAACGAACAGCAGAGCGCGGCCAGCACGACCCGCACGACCGGTACGGCCGATACGGTGAACGTAAGACTCGGAGTCCATCGGGATGTCATAGTTAACAACCAGGCTGATGCGCTCAACGTCCAGACCACGGGCCGCAACGTCGGTTGCAATCAGGATGTCCAGACGACCATCTTTCAGACGCTCCAGAGTCTGCTCACGCAGGGCCTGGTTCATGTCACCGTTCAGCGCGGCGCTGTTGTAACCGTTGCGCTCCAGCGCTTCAGCCACTTCCAGGGTCGCGTTTTTGGTGCGCACGAAGATGATCGCTGCATCAAAATCTTCTGCTTCAAGGAAGCGAACCAGCGCTTCGTTTTTACGCATGCCGTAGACAGACCAGTAGCTCTGGCTGATGTCCGGGCGAGTTGTCACGCTGGACTGAATGCGCACTTCCTGCGGCTCTTTCATAAAGCGGCGGGTAATGCGACGAATCGCTTCCGGCATGGTGGCGGAGAACAGAGCGGTCTGATGACCTTCCGGGATCTGCGCCATGATAGTTTCTACGTCTTCGATAAAGCCCATGCGCAGCATTTCGTCGGCTTCATCCAGCACCAGACCGCTCAATTTGGAGAGGTCCAGGGTGCCGCGTTTCAGGTGATCCAGCAGACGTCCCGGCGTACCGACAACGATCTGCGGGCCCTGACGCAGGGCGCGTAATTGCACGTCATAACGCTGGCCGCCATAAAGAGCAACCACGTTCACGCCATGCATGTGTTTAGAGAAATCGGTCATCGCTTCAGCTACCTGAACCGCCAGTTCGCGGGTCGGAGCAAGCACGAGGATCTGCGGCGCACGCAGGTCCGGATCGATGTTATGAAGCAGCGGAAGAGAAAACGCTGCGGTTTTCCCGCTACCAGTCTGGGCCATGCCCAGCACGTCACGACCGTTCAGCAGGTGCGGAATGCACTCAGCCTGGATCGGAGATGGTTTTTCGTAACCGAGATCGTTAAGGGCTTCAAGGATAGGAGCCTTCAGGCCCAGATCTGCAAAAGTGGTTTCGAATTCAGCCATGTAGTACAAGTGCCTCTATGTCATTGGCGGCCAGTCTACATAACTCATCGTGAAAATATTTGGCAATTTTCATTGAAAAGTGTGAACCGGCTCAAAGTAGGTGTATTGACGAACAACAACGCCCTCACCAGTTAAGGTGATGGCAATCAAAAAAGATTACGGGCTGATGTTTATGTCGTCAGCTATTGCTGGTCCGATTCTGCCAGGTCGTCTTGCTCCTGGCCCAAGAGCGATAATTCCAACAATGCATAACGGTGCTCAACGAAGTTGTGGACGTTGTTAGCAACCGCTAATTTGAACAGTGCCGTAGCGCTGTCCTTATCCCCCAGACTTAGGTAGTACTTACCTAAATAGAAGTTGGTTTCACTGAGATGCTCAGCGAGCGAGGTGTTATCCGTTGCGTCCGCCTTCAGGCGATCCATTAGCTCAGATTCGCTAATGTCACCGAGGTAGAACTCGACAATATTCCATCCCCATTGTTCCTTGTCCGATTTTTCGAAGCGCTGTTTCAGTGCTTCTTTCGCCTTGTGCTCATCGAGCTTCCGCTCAACGATGTAAAGCCACAGGCTACGGAAAGGATCATTAGGATCGTCTTGATAAAACGCCAGCAGATCATCTTGCGCTAACTTATCACGACCGCCATAGTGCAGAGCGATGCCGCGGTTTAAGTGCGCGTAGTTGTAAGTTGGATCAAGCTCAAGTACAGAATCAAACGCTTCATAGGCAGCATCAAAATTGCCTGCCTGCGTTAAATAAATGCCTAAGTAATTGAATACTTCAGGCATATCGGGTCGGATGGCCAGCGCTTGTGAAAAATCATTCCGCGCCAACGCCCTCAAACCAAGACTATCATACAATACTCCGCGCTCATATAAAAGCTGTGCGCGTTCATCATCGGATAAAGCCCGACTGGCAAGAATTTGTTCCATGCGTGCCAGAATCACTTCTTGCTGCAAAGTCGGTTGCAATGGCACCGCGAGGACTTCGCTCTTACGCCAGGCAGAGTTGCTGCATCCTGCCAGCGTTAGAGCTGTCGCAACGAAACACCAGCGCAAAAAAGGCTTCATTTCCTACTCCCGAAGACAACAATTGGATGAACGTCCTGTCCCCCGGCTGCAAACATGGCGTCCTGCCTGAGAATACGCCCTCCGCCTGCGCGGAGGGCAAAGGCAAACCTTACTCGCCCAGTTCTGCTTGCGGCGCTTCTGACGCTTCAACAGGCTGAGTTTGTTCAGTTGCTTCTTTAATGCTTAGACGAATACGGCCCTGGCGGTCAACTTCCAGAACTTTCACCGGTACTTCCTGACCCATCTGCAGGTAGTCGGTCACTTTCTCTACGCGCTTATCGGCGATCTGAGAAATGTGCACCAGGCCCTCTTTACCGCCACCGATGGCAACAAACGCACCAAAGTCGACGATACGGGTGACTTTACCGTTGTAGATACGGCCCACTTCGATCTCAGCGGTGATCTCTTCGATACGACGAATCGCGAATTTCGCTTTGTCGCCGTCGGTTGCCGCGATTTTCACGGTACCGTCATCTTCGATTTCGATGGTCGTGCCGGTCTCTTCGGTCAGGGCACGGATAACGGAGCCGCCTTTACCGATAACGTCTTTGATCTTGTCCGGGTTGATCTTGATGGTGTGGATACGCGGCGCGAACTCAGAGATATCGCCACGCGGCGCGTTAATCGCCTGCTCCATCACGCCGAGGATATGCAGACGTGCACCTTTCGCCTGGTTCAGCGCAACCTGCATGATCTCTTTGGTGATGCCTTCGATTTTGATATCCATCTGCAGCGCAGAGATACCGTCGCGGGAACCGGCCACTTTAAAGTCCATGTCGCCCAGGTGATCTTCATCGCCGAGGATGTCAGACAGAACGACAAAGTTTTCGCCCTCTTTCACCAGGCCCATTGCGATACCGGCAACAGCGGCTTTCACCGGTACGCCTGCATCCATCAGTGCCAGCGATGCGCCGCACACGGAAGCCATGGAAGAGGAACCGTTGGATTCGGTGATTTCAGAAACCACACGCACGGTGTACGGGAATTTATCAGCTTCCGGCATAACAGCCAGCACGCCGCGTTTCGCCAGACGACCGTGACCAATTTCACGACGCTTCGGCGAACCGACCATACCGGTCTCACCTACGGAGTACGGAGGGAAGTTGTAGTGGAACAGGAAGCTGTCAGTGCGCTCGCCCATCAGTTCGTCGATGTTCTGCGCGTCACGTGCGGTACCCAGGGTTGCTGTTACCAGCGCCTGCGTTTCACCACGGGTAAAGAGTGCGGAGCCGTGAGTACGCGGCAGAACGCCGGTACGAACGTCCAGACCACGAATCATATCTTTTTCACGGCCATCGATACGCGGTTCGCCTGCCAGTACGCGGCTACGAACAACGTTTTTCTCGATAGCGTGCAGGATTTCGCCCAGCTCGTTAGCGTCCAGGGACTCATCTTCTGCAACCAGCGTCGCGATGGTTTCAGATTTGATCACGTCAACCTGAGCGTAACGCTCCTGTTTGTCGGTGATGCGGTAAGCATCGCTCAGACGGGATTCTGCCAGCGCTGCAACGCGCGCGTTCAGCGCTTCGTTGACCGCTTCCGGCTGCCAGTCCCAGCGCGGTTTACCCGCTTCTTTCACCAGATCGTTGATGTTCTGGATAACAATCTGCTGCTGCTCGTGGCCATAAACCACCGCGCCCAGCATCTGATCTTCGCTCAGCAGTTCTGCTTCGGATTCAACCATCAGCACAGCTGCTTCGGTACCGGCAACAACCAGATCCAGTTTGCTGGATTTCAGCTCTTCCTGAGTCGGGTTCAGCACATACTGGTCGTTGATGTAACCAACGCGCGCGGCACCGATCGGGCCGTTGAACGGAATACCAGAGAGAGAAAGTGCAGCAGAAGCACCAATCATCGCCACGATATCCGGGTTAACCTGCGGGTTAACGGAAACCACGGTCGCGATAACCTGGACTTCGTTGACGAAACCTTCCGGGAACAGCGGGCGAACCGGGCGGTCAATCAGACGCGCGATCAGGGTTTCGCCTTCGCTTGGACGGCCTTCACGACGGAAGAAGCCACCCGGGATTTTACCGGCAGCGTAAGTACGCTCCTGGTAGTTAACGGTCAGTGGGAAGAAGTCCTGACCTGGTTTTGCTTTTTTCTGGCCAACAACGGTAACGAATACCGCGGTGTCGTCCATGCTTACCATCACGGCAGCGGTTGCCTGACGGGCCATCATGCCGGTTTCCAGCGTGACGGTGTGTTGACCATATTGGAATTTACGAATGATCGGATTCAGCAAAATTCTATCCTTTCTTAATGAACATCAGCACACCCAGGGCGTGCTGATAATTAAACCGGACCTTCTTGCATCCTCGCGACTAATGACAACCTTAACCCGCCCATTACGGATAAAGCCTCTCATTAGCCGCGCGAACCTCTGCAATGAAGATCATACCTGGCAACAATACATCAGTTTAGTGCCAATTGCTGCCGCCTGGTTGAAAAAAGGGGCCGTAAAGGCCCCTTCTTGAAACTCGCCAGACTTAGCGACGCAGACCCAGACGCTCGATCAGCGCGGTGTAGCGTGCAACGTCTTTACGTTTCAGATAGTCGAGCAGTTTACGACGCTGAGAAACCATACGCAGCAGACCACGACGGCTGTGGTGATCTTTCTTGTGCTCTGCAAAGTGACCCTGCAGGTGGTTAATCTGAGCAGTCAGCAGTGCAACCTGAACTTCGGTAGAACCGCTGTCGTTAGAACCACGACCAAACTCGGAAACGATTTTTGCTTTAGCTTCAACGCTTAGAGACATTTTCAACTCCAGTGATATAAGAATGACAGGGTGCCGATCTCTAATTCAGCTCCCCCAGGTTTAACGCCGGGTATGTTAAATACATAGCCCGGCGTTAAGCGGCAATATTCTACTCGTAGTCGGGCATTCCCGCAAGGTAAGCCCGTCAGTCAGCAGGATACTCAACAACCAGACGACGCGGCGCAACTCGCCCCTGCTCATCAATTTCGCCCATGCCGATAAACTTGCCCTCTTCGCCTTCCGTCACGCGAACCAGCCCTTCGGCCGGCGTAGTGGAAGCGCGCACCGGTTGGCCGTTTTTGAAATAGGCAGCAACCACGGTAGGGATGTTTACAACAGGGAAATCGGACGCCGGGCTATCCATCGGCATCAACAGCGGATCGAGCAGCTCTGCCGCAGGAACATCCTGCTGCTCGGCCTGCTGGACTAACGCCTGCAACTGCTCAAGCGTAACCATCCGCTCAATCGGATAGCGGCTGACCGCCAGACGACGCAAATAGATAACATGCGCGCCACAGCCCAGCTTTTCGCCCAGATCGTCAATGATGGTGCGAATGTACGTCCCTTTTGAGCAGTGGATTTCCAGCTCCAGCTCATCCCCTTCATGGCGGATAAACAGCAGTTCATACACGGTTATGGGGCGCGCTTCACGCGGCACTTCAATGCCCTGACGCGCATACTCGTAAAGCTTCTTACCCTGGTATTTCAGAGCCGAGTACATCGAAGGGATTTGCTGCGTGTTACCGCGAAAGCTCTCCAGTGCGCTCGCCAGTTCTGCGGCGGTAAAGGTCACCGGGCGCTCTTCAACGACCTGGCCATCGGCATCCGATGTATCAGTGCGTTGGCCAAGGCGGGCAATTACCCGGTAGCGCTTATCGGAATCCAGCAGATACTGAGAAAATTTTGTCGCCTCACCGAGGCAGATCGGCAGCATGCCGGTTGCCAGCGGATCCAGCGCGCCGGTGTGACCCGCACGGTTGGCGTTATAGAGGCGTTTTACTTTCTGCAGGACATCATTGCTTGATGCGCCCTGCTGCTTATCCAGCAGCAGTACGCCATGCACGTCGCGACCGCGACGACGAGGACGACTCATCAGTCCTCCTTGCTGTCGTCCGGGTTCACACGACGTTCATCATCGTGCTTCACCACGCTGGTGACCAGGTTGGACATGCGCATCCCTTCAACCAGCGAGTTGTCGTAGAAGAATGTCAGTTCCGGCACGATACGCAGACGCATCGCTTTCCCCAGCAGGGAGCGGATAAAACCGGAAGCGTCGTGCAGGGCTTTAATGCCCGCTTTGATCGACTCTTCATCTTTGTCATTCAGGAAAGTCACGAACACTTTGGCATACGCCAGATCGCGGGAGACTTCGACACCGGATACGGTGGTCATCATGCCCAGGCGCGGATCTTTGATTTCACGCTGCAGGATAGTAGCAATCTCTTTTTGCAACTCCTGAGCGACGCGCTGCGGGCGACCAAATTCTTTCGCCATATTACTTCTCCAGACTAAAAAGGGGCCGTAGCCCCTTTAGATATCTCTTGCCGGGTGGCGCTTCGCTCCCGGCCTACGTTGCGCTAATGCGTCGATTATTCGATAGAGCGCTTAATTTCGATAATTTCGAAGACTTCGATCATATCGCCGGTACGTACGTCATTGTAGTTCTTAACGCCGATACCACACTCCATGCCGTTACGGACTTCGTTAACGTCATCTTTGAAGCGGCGCAGGGATTCCAGCTCGCCTTCATAGATAACCACGTTGTCGCGCAGGACGCGGATCGGGTTGTGACGTTTGACGACGCCTTCGGTAACCATACAGCCAGCAACCGCGCCGAATTTCGGCGATTTGAACACATCGCGCACTTCAGCCAGACCGATGATCTGCTGTTTCAGCTCAGGTGAGAGCATACCGCTCATCGCCGCTTTCACTTCGTCGATCAGGTTATAGATGACGGAGTAGTAACGCAGATCCAGACCTTCCGATTCGATCACGCGACGCGCAGAGGCATCGGCACGAACGTTGAAGCCAACCAGGATAGCGTTAGACGCAGCTGCAAGCGTGGCGTCGGTTTCGGTGATACCACCTACGCCAGAGCCAACAATCTTCACTTTCACTTCTTCAGTAGAGAGTTTCAGCAGCGAGTCGGAGATAGCTTCCACAGAGCCCTGAACGTCAGCTTTCAGCACGATGTTCACTTCGTGCACTTCGCCTTCGGTCATGTTGGCAAACATGTTCTCCAGCTTAGATTTCTGCTGGCGAGCCAGTTTAACTTCGCGGAATTTGCCCTGACGATAGAGCGCAACTTCACGCGCTTTCTTCTCGTCACGTACCACGGTGGCTTCATCACCCGCCGCCGGAACACCGGAGAGGCCAAGGATTTCTACCGGAATGGACGGACCCGCTTCGGTCACTTCACGACCCAGCTCGTCACGCATCGCACGGACACGGCCATATTCGAAGCCGCAGAGTACGATGTCGCCTTTATGCAGCGTACCTTCACGCACCAGGACGGAAGCTACCGGACCACGACCTTTATCAAGGAAGGATTCGATAACAACACCGCTCGCCATGCCGTTACGGACAGCGTGCAGTTCCAGAACTTCGGCCTGCAGCAGGATTGCATCCAGCAGGTCGTCGATACCGGTACCGGCTTTCGCGGAGACGTGTACGAACTGGCTTTCGCCGCCCCACTCTTCCGGAATGATCCCGTACTGAGAGAGTTCGTTTTTAACGCGATCCGGATCGGCTTCCGGCTTATCGATTTTGTTCACTGCAACAACTACCGGCACTTTCGCCGCTTTCGCGTGCTGAATAGCTTCGATAGTCTGCGGCATCACGCCATCGTCTGCTGCAACAACCAGAACAACGATATCCGTTGCCTGAGCACCACGGGCACGCATTGCGGTAAACGCGGCGTGGCCTGGGGTATCCAGGAAGGTGATCATGCCGTTGTCGGTTTCAACGTGGTAAGCACCGATGTGCTGGGTAATGCCGCCCGCTTCAGCGGATGCCACTTTCGTTGAACGTATGTAGTCCAGCAGTGAGGTTTTACCGTGGTCAACGTGACCCATGATGGTCACGACCGGCGCGCGTGGTTCAACCGCAGCACCTGTGTCACGGTCGCTCATTACCGCTTCTTCCAGCTCGTTTTCACGACGCAGGATAACTTTGTGGCCCATCTCTTCCGCAACCAGCTGTGCGGTTTCCTGGTCGATGACCTGGTTGATGGTTGCCATCGCGCCCAGTTTCATCATCGCTTTGATGACCTGAGAGCCTTTAACTGCCATTTTGTTAGCCAGCTCGCCGACGGTCAGGGTTTCACCGATCACAACGTCACGGTTAACGGCCTGGGCCGGTTTGTTGAAGCCCTGCTGCAGTGCAGAGCCTTTACGCTGACGGCCGCCTTTACCACCGCGAACCGCGGCGCGCGCTTCTTCACGGTCAGCTTTGCTTTCAGAGTGCTTGTTGCCTTTCTTCGGACGCGGGGCTTTAGCGGTACGGGTACGGCTACGGCCACCTTCGACTTCACGATCGTTATCATCTTCAGCCTGACGTGCATGCTGGGAGGTGGTGACGTGATAATCGCCGGTCGTCTCTTCTTCTTCGCCTGGCGTTGCCGTCCAGGTTGCTTCGTTCTGTTCTGCCATTCGACGGGCTTCTTCCGCTACGCGACGTGCATTTTCTTCCAGTTTACGACGAGCCTCTTCTTCCGCTTTACGCTTAAGTTCCTGCGCTTCGGATTCACGACGGGCTTTTTCCGTCTGGGCTGCCCTGGTCACTTCGTCAGTTTGATGGTTGCTCACTTTGCTATTTTCCGCAGCTTCGCGTTTCGTGCTTTCGGCATTTTCACGTTTAGCTTTTTCTTCAGCTTCACGTTTCAGACGCACTTCGGCTTCACGCTTGGCTTTTTCCTCGGCTTCTCGCTCAGCGGCTTCCTCTGCTTCACGACGGGCCTTCTCCTCCGCTTCACGCATCGCCTCTTCTTCCGCAGCGAGACGTTCAGCCTCTTGTGGATCGCGTTTTACAAAGGTGCGCTTTTTACGGACTTCGATCTGCACCGATTTACTTTTCCCACCGGTGCCCTGAATATTTAATGTGCTGCGCGTTTTGCGCTGCAACGTCAGCTTATCAGGCGCAGAACCGTGTTCACGGTTCAGATGCGCTAACAGCGTCTGTTTTTCCTGCGCCGTCACTGAATCATCAGCAGACTTGCGGATCCCTGCATCAGCAAATTGCTGTACCAGGCGGTCCACAGAGGTTTGAATCTCAGCGGCCAGCGTTTTTACGGTTACATCTGTCATGCTGTTCCTTCCTGCTACAGTTTATTACGCTTCGTCACCAAACCAGCAAATATTACGCGCGGCCATGATGAGCTCACCGGCTTTGTCGGCAGTTAACCCTTCGATATCGCTCAGGTCATCCACACCTTGCTCGGCGAGGTCTTCCAGCGTACAAACACCACGAGCAGCCAGTTTGAAAGCCAGTGCACGATCCAGACCGTCCAGGTTCAGCAGGTCTTCAGCCGGTTCTTTATTCCCCAGGCTTTCTTCCTGCGCCAGCGCCAGAGTAGTCAGTGCGCTTTTCGCACGATCACGCAGCGCTTCGACGGTGTCTTCATCCAGGCCATCGATTTCCAGCAGCTCTTTGATTGGCACATAGGCCAGTTCTTCCAGCGTTGAGAAACCCTCTTCGACCAGAACAGTGGCGAAATCTTCGTCAATGTCCAGATAACGGGTGAAGGTATCAATCGCTGCGTGAGCCTCAGCCTGATGCTTGGACTGCAGATCTTCAAGGGTCATAACGTTGAGTTCCCAGCCGCTCAGCTGAGACGCGAGACGCACGTTCTGACCGTTACGGCCAATCGCCTGCGCCAGGTTGCCCGCTTCAACAGCGATATCCATGGTGTGCTTATCTTCATCCACCACGATAGAAGCAACATCAGCCGGTGCCATTGCGTTGATAACGAACTGGGCCGGGTTGTCGTCCCACAGTACGATATCGATACGTTCGCCGCCGAGTTCGGTAGAAACGGCCTGAACGCGGGCACCACGCATACCAACGCATGCCCCAACCGGGTCAATACGCTTGTCGTTGGTTTTCACCGCAATTTTGGCGCGAGAACCCGGATCGCGGGCTGCGGCTTTAATCTCGATAACTTCTTCGCCGATTTCTGGTACTTCAATACGGAACAGTTCAATCAGCATTTCCGGCTTGGAACGCGTAACGAACAGCTGCGCACCGCGCGCTTCTGGGCGCACTGCGTACAGCACGCCGCGAATGCGGTCGCCCGGACGGAAGTTTTCACGCGGCAGCATATCTTCGCGCAGGATCACGGCTTCAGCGTTGCTGCCCAGATCCAGCGTGATGTTGTCGCGGTTCACTTTTTTCACCACGCCGGTGATGATTTCACCTTCGTGTTCGCGGAACTGATCGACAACCATTGCGCGCTCTGCTTCACGTACTTTCTGTACGATAACCTGCTTCGCGGTTTGGGTGGTGATGCGGTCAAACGTCACGGATTCAATCTGATCTTCAACGTAATCGTCGAGGTTCAGGCTCTCATCTTCGTAACGTGCCGCTTCGAGAGTGATTTCACGCGTCGGCTGCGTCACTTCTTCAACGATTAGCCAGCGACGGAATGTGTCGAAATCACCGCTTTTACGATCGATGCTTACACGCACATCAATCTCTTGCTCATATTTTTTCTTGGTTGCTGTAGCCAGAGCACTTTCCAGCGCTTCAAAGATTTTTTCACGCGGAAGCGACTTTTCGTTAGAAACAGCTTCAACAACAGCCAAAATTTCTTTGTTCATTGGGGGCCTTTCACCTCAATCCAGACTGTTAAAAGTGGGGGACCAGGTTCGCTTTTTGAATATTGCTCAAGGCGAACACTTCATCTTTACCTTCGACCGTAACGGTGATCATTTCGCCATCGACATCTTTAATGATGCCCTGCCACTTACGACGGTTCTGCACCGCCATCCGCAGCACCAGCGAAACTTCGTCGCCCTTAAAGCGCGCGTAGTGCTCAGCCGTAAACAAAGGTCGCTCAAGACCTGGTGAGGAAACTTCCAGGTTATACGCAACGGTAATGGGATCTTCGACATCCAGTACCGCACTGACCTGGTGGCTGACATCAGCGCAATCATCAACATTGATGCCATCTTCACTATCAATATAGATGCGCAGCGTAGATGTGCGACCACGCACAAATTCGATACCGACCAGTTCGTAGCCCAGTGCTTCAACCGGCGCCGTAATCATCTCTGTTAATTTTTGCTCTAATGTGGACAAGTCCACCCCCAAGACATAAAAAAAGGGCATATAGCCCAGTTATTTCGTACTCAGATAACAAAAAACCCCGATAAATCGGGGCTTTAAATAACTGAACCCTATAGCCGCAACTGCGGCCTGGATAACCTTCCGGAAGAACTCTTTTCAAATCCCGCTAAAGAAGGCGTTAAGTCTTCACAGTATATTTGAAAAAGAACACTAAGGGAAAGTGGTTGCGGGGGCCGGATTTGAACCGACGACCTTCGGGTTATGAGCCCGACGAGCTACCAGGCTGCTCCACCCCGCGCCTGAAACGTGGCAAATTTTACTCGATTGAGCGTCAACTTGCAAATAATGCTGGGATTTGGTACCGAAGACGGGACGTAAAACCGGCTTGCAGTATATTGAAAAACATCGCGTTGTGTCAACCGCTCATCTATAGCATCACGTGCTCCGCCGTTGTTGCATATTATTAAGAGAGTTTTTATGCACAGATGCCGCTTTTTCTTTCAGTTATACAATGAAAATTGCGCTTCTCTCTTCCGGTCCGCGCCAAAAGATGATTAAATGAAAACTCATTTATTTTGCATAACCATTCACTAAAGATGTAAGAATGAGTGGTACAAATAGCGTGGCGTGGCTGTTAAGTCTCTCACCATCAGTCTATCAAGCAGGGATTTTTTTATGACAACGATTCTCAAGCATCTTCCCGCAGGTCAACGTATTGGTATTGCTTTTTCAGGCGGTCTGGACACCAGCGCAGCGCTGCTGTGGATGCGTCAGAAAGGCGCAGTTCCTTATGCATATACTGCCAACCTGGGCCAGCCTGACGAGGATGACTATGAGGCGATCCCGCGTCGCGCGAAAGAGTACGGTGCAGAAAATGCTCGCCTGATCGATTGTCGTAAACAGCTGGTCGCTGAGGGCATCGCGGCTATTCAGTGCGGGGCGTTCCATAATACCACCGGCGGTTTAACCTATTTCAATACCACCCCACTCGGTCGTGCGGTAACCGGCACCATGCTGGTTGCGGCCATGAAAGAGGATGGTGTCAATATCTGGGGTGACGGCAGCACCTATAAAGGCAACGATATCGAACGTTTCTATCGTTATGGCCTGCTGACCAATGCCGAGCTGAAGATCTACAAACCATGGCTCGATACTGACTTTATCGACGAGCTTGGCGGCCGTCAGGAAATGTCCGAATTCATGACCGCGTCGGGCTTCGATTACAAAATGTCGGCCGAAAAAGCCTACTCGACGGACTCCAATATGCTGGGTGCCACCCACGAAGCGAAGGATCTCGAGTTCCTCAACTCCAGCGTCAAAATCGTTAACCCGATTATGGGCGTGAAATTCTGGGATGAGAGCGTGAAGATCCCGGCCGAGGAAGTTACCGTACGTTTTGAACAGGGCCACCCTGTTGCGCTGAATGGCAAAACCTTCAGCGACGATGTCGAACTGATGATGGAAGCCAACCGTATTGGTGGCCGTCACGGTCTGGGCATGAGCGATCAGATCGAAAACCGTATCATTGAAGCGAAAAGCCGCGGCATCTATGAAGCCCCGGGGATGGCGCTGCTGCATATCGCTTACGAACGTCTGCTGACCGGCATTCATAACGAAGACACCATTGAGCAGTATCATGCGCATGGTCGTCAGCTTGGACGCCTGCTCTATCAGGGCCGCTGGTTCGATCCGCAAGCGCTGATGCTGCGTGATGCTCTGCAACGTTGGGTGGCAAGTGCTATTACTGGCGAAGTGACGCTCGAGCTGCGTCGCGGGAATGACTACTCAATCCTCAATACGGTTTCCGACAATCTGACCTACCAGGCAGAGCGTCTGACCATGGAGAAAGGCGACTCGGTATTCTCGCCGGACGATCGTATTGGTCAGTTGACGATGCGTAACCTCGACATCACCGATACTCGCGCCAAGCTCTTCAACTATGTACAGACTGGCCTGATCTCCACCACCGCAGGTAATGGCCTGCCGCAGGTTGAAAACTTGGAGCACAGCGATAAGAAATAATCGCCGCCACTGAAATACAAAAAGCGCCTGCGGGCGCTTTTTTATTGTCGGTTGAGTAGCCAAACCATTCAGGCACACAAACGACAGACGAAAAAAAAGACATCTTTCGATGTCTTTCTTTCGGAATGTTGGTACCGAGGACGGGACTTGAACCCGTAAGCCCTATTGGGCACTACCACCTCAAGGTAGCGTGTCTACCAATTCCACCACCTCGGCACGACTTACTTCTTCACAACTTACTGCGGGATATCGCTGGTCGGCTTCGCCGGCGCTGCTGGCTGAGTCTGTTCACTCTTGGCCGGTGCGCTCAGGTTTTCCCACTCGCTTCCCTTATTGGTTTTATTGCTGTTAATGTTGCCCAGCACAAGGCTAATAATAAAGAACAGTGTTGCCAGCACAGCAGTTGCACGAGTCATGAAGTTACCAGAACCACTTGAACCGAACAGCGTACCGGACGCGCCAGCGCCAAAGGAGGCTCCCATGTCAGCGCCTTTACCTTGCTGCAGCATAATCAGAGCTACAAGAGCCAGAGCCACAATAAGGAAAACTACTAAAAGAGCTTCGTACATAATCAACCTGTTCCTTGCGGGGTTGCCGCAGCCAATGCTTCAAACCAATAACGCGGGATGTTTCATGCTTTCCCACTGAAGCGGGTGTGAATACTAACCAAAGCGAATGACCTTCGCAAGGGCAATTTTGACGCTTTTTATCAAGTGCGGAAAAAAACAGCAAAAGCGTGCATTATGGTGAAGAAAGAGGCAGCAAAAGCTGCCTTTTTAGCCACTTACCGAATCGTTAAACCGCTTTAACCGCATCGGCGATGCGATTTGCCAGCGCGGTAACTTGCGCTTCATCTTCGCCTTCGACCATCACGCGGATTAATGGCTCAGTGCCGGACTTACGCAGCAGCACGCGACCACGGTTCCCCAGCGTCGCTTCAACCTCTGCCATCACGGCTTTAACGTTCTCATCTTCCAGCGGATCGCCATTACCGGCGGTAAAGCGCACATTCACCAGAACCTGCGGGAACATTTTCATGCCGCTGCAAAGGTCGTGCAGCGTCATATGGTTACGCACCATTGCCGCGACTACCTGCAACCCGGCAACAATCCCGTCACCCGTGGTGGTTTTATCCAGCAGGATCACATGGCCTGAGTTTTCCGCACCGATGCGCCACCCTTTCTCCTGCATTTTTTCCAGCACGTAGCGGTCGCCCACTTTCGCGCGCGCAAACGGAATGCCCAGTTGCTTGAGCGCCAGCTCAAGACCCATGTTGCTCATCAGCGTACCGACAGCACCGCCGCGCAACTGTCCCTGACGCAGCCCTTCACGCGCGATGATATACATAATCTGGTCGCCATCGACTTTATTACCTTCGTGGTCAACCATGATCACACGATCGCCGTCGCCGTCAAAAGCGATGCCCAGATCCGCCTTCTCTGCCAGAACACGATCTTGCAGCGCTTTCACATCCGTCGCACCACATTTTTCATTGATGTTGACGCCATCCGGATCGCAGCCAATCGCAATAACTTTAGCACCCAGTTCGCGGAAGACATTCGGGGCGATGTGGTATGTCGCGCCATTGGCGCAATCCACCACAATTTTCAGGCTGTTGAGGCTTAGCTCATTCGGGAAGGTCGCTTTGCAGAACTCAATATAACGGCCAGCGGCATCGACGATACGGCTCGCTTTACCTAATTCGGCAGAGTCAACACAGGTCAGTTCTTTCTCCATCTCCGCTTCAATCGCCTCTTCAACCGCGTCCGGCAGTTTAGTGCCGTCAATGGAGAAGAACTTGATCCCGTTGTCATAGAACGGGTTATGGGAAGCAGAAATCACAATCCCCGCTTCCGCGCGGAAAGTACGTGTCAGGTAAGCGACAGCAGGGGTCGGCATCGGACCGGTAAAGGAAGCAGAGAGACCGGCTGCGGCCAGCCCGGCTTCCAGTGCCGATTCCAGCATATAGCCCGAGATGCGGGTATCTTTGCCGATAATAATTTTACGTGAGCCGTGACGCGCCAGCACCTTGCCTGCCGCCCAGCCCAGTTTCAGAACGAAATCCGGGGTGATAGGTGCGTCGCCAACACGGCCACGAATGCCATCAGTGCCAAAATATTTACGATTACTCATAGCGTTTATTTTCCTTCGCTGACAGTGTGGCTTCCACCACCCGCATAGCTTCTACCGTTTCTTTTACGTCATGGACACGAATAATCTGCGCACCCTGCATCGCAGCAATCACTGCACATGCCAGACTGCCGCTTAACCGCTCTGTGGGCCCGACATTTAATAACTGGCCGATCATCGTCTTACGCGACATTCCTGCCAACAACGGCAAACCGAAGTGGTGAAACTCGCCTAATCGGGCAAGCAGCGCATAATTGTGGGAGAGATTCTTACCGAAACCGAACCCAGGGTCGAGCAACAATTTTTCTTTTGCGATCCCTGCACGTTCGCAGCGCGCAATATTTTCCACAAAAAAGCGGTTTACGTCGGCAAAGACGTCCTCATATTTTGGCGCTTCCTGCATCGTCTTCGGTTGACCCTGCATATGCATCAGGCAGACAGGCAATCCGGTTTGTGCCGCTGCTTCAAGCGCGCCGGGCTCCGTCAAAGAGCGTATATCATTGATGATGTGCGCGCCCGCCCGCGCCGCTTCCCGGATCACTTCAGGCTTCGAGGTATCAACTGAGATCCACACTTCAAAGCGCTGCGCTATCGCTTCCACAACCGGGATAACGCGCGCCAGCTCCTCATCAACACTCACTTCAGCGGCACCGGGCCGGGTAGATTCACCGCCGATATCCACAATGGTCGCCCCTGCGTTAATCATCAGGTTGGCGTGTTTGACCGCCTCAATCAGCGTGTTGTGGCTGCCGCCGTCAGAAAAGGAGTCCGGCGTGACGTTGAGGATCCCCATCACGTGGGGATGAGACAGCTCGAGTGTGGAGCCCTGGGCATGAAGTTTCATGACTGAAGTCCTGAAGGTATTACGGTTGAACAGAAAAGAAAAACCCCGGAGCAGGCCCCAGGGTTTCGTTACAGACAGTTCATCAACTGCAGAAAGCTTATTTGTCGCCAAACTGCTCTGACATGGTATTGCCCGGGTTCGGCGTACGCGGTTCATCAACCGGACGCGGCGCGCGTGGGGTACCGTTACTGTCAGAGTTATTCGCGCCTGGATCTTCCCAGCCCGCTGGCGGACGTACATCACGACGAGACATCAGATCATCAATCTGCGGTGCGTCGATGGTCTCATATTTCATCAGAGCATCTTTCATCGCATGGAGAATATCCATGTTCTCGTTCAGGATCTGACGCGCACGATTGTAGTTACGTTCAATCAGCGCTTTCACTTCCTGGTCGATAATACGCGCAGTTTCATCAGACATATGTTTCGCTTTCGCGACGGAACGTCCGAGGAACACTTCGCCCTCTTCTTCGGCGTAGAGCAGCGGACCCAGTTTGTCCGAGAAGCCCCACTGCGTCACCATGTTACGTGCCAGGTTGGTCGCGACTTTAATGTCGTTCGACGCACCGGTAGAAACATGCTCAACACCATAGATGATCTCTTCTGCGAGACGACCGCCATACAGCGTAGAGATTTGGCTCTCCAGCTTCTGACGGCTGGCGCTAATCGCATCCCCTTCCGGCAGGAAGAAGGTTACGCCCAACGCACGACCGCGCGGAATAATCGTCACTTTATGTACCGGATCGTGTTCCGGCACCAGACGACCGATAATCGCATGGCCCGCTTCGTGATACGCGGTAGACTCTTTCTGCGCTTCCGTCATCACCATGGAGCGACGTTCCGCACCCATCATGATTTTGTCTTTCGCTTTTTCGAACTCAACCATCGAGACAACGCGTTTGTTACCGCGCGCAGCAAACAGCGCAGCTTCGTTGACGAGGTTGGCCAGATCCGCACCGGAGAAGCCCGGAGTACCACGCGCGATAATCGCAGCGTCAATATCCGGCGACAGCGGTACACGGCGCATATGCACCTTCAGGATCTGCTCGCGACCGCGAACGTCCGGCAACCCAACGACAACCTGACGGTCGAAACGGCCTGGACGCAGCAGCGCCGGGTCGAGTACGTCCGGACGGTTAGTCGCAGCAATAACGATGATGCCTTCATTGCCTTCGAAACCATCCATCTCAACCAGCATCTGGTTCAGGGTCTGCTCACGTTCATCGTGACCACCGCCTAAACCTGCGCCACGCTGACGGCCAACGGCGTCAATCTCATCGATAAAGATGATGCACGGTGCAGCTTTCTTGGCTTGTTCAAACATGTCGCGTACGCGGGATGCACCCACGCCGACAAACATTTCAACAAAGTCAGAACCGGAAATCGTAAAGAACGGCACTTTCGCTTCGCCAGCGATCGCTTTCGCCAGCAGCGTTTTACCAGTACCCGGAGGGCCGACCATCAGGACGCCTTTCGGGATTTTACCGCCCAGTTTCTGGAAACGGCTCGGCTCACGCAGATACTCAACCAGCTCGCCCACTTCCTCTTTCGCTTCATCGCAGCCCGCGACGTCGGCAAAAGTGGTTTTGATTTGATCTTCAGTCAGCATGCGCGCTTTGCTCTTACCGAACGACATGGCGCCTTTGCCACCGCCGCCCTGCATCTGGCGCATGAAGAAAATCCATACCCCAATCAGCAACAGCATCGGGAACCAGGAGATGAAGATGTTACCGAGCAGGCTCGGCTCTTCAGGTGGTTCACCCACAACCTTGACGTTTTTAGTCAGCAGGTTGTCGAGCAGTTTAGGATCGTTGACCGGGATGTAAGTCGTGTAACGGTTACTATCTTTCTTGGTAACGTTGATCTCACGTCCGTTGATACGCGCTTCGCGAACCTGGTCCTGGTTGACCTCTTGCAGGAAGGTAGAGTAATCCACCTTACGGCCATTTGACTCGCTGGGCCCAAAGCTCTGGAATACTGACATCAGCACGACGGCAATGACCAGCCAGAGTATTAGGTTTTTCGCCATGTCACTCAAGGGATTAACCTCATATTACAACTGTGTTAAAAACAGCGGCAGGATACAACATATCCCGTTTCATTCAAACCGAAGGCCGAAATCAACGGGGTATCATTTTCGCCCGGTCGCTACAATATACACTTCGCGCGAACGAGCACGCGAAGAGTCCGGTTTACGCACTTTAACCTTCGTAAACAGGGAGCGAATTTCCGTAAGGTACTCATCGAAACCTTCGCCCTGGAACACTTTCACTAAAAAATTACCGCCTGGCGCTAACACATCGCGGCACATCTCCAGCGCCAGCTCTACCAGATACATAGAGCGGGGAATATCAACCGCTGGCGTTCCGCTCATATTAGGCGCCATATCTGACATGACAACCTGAACTTTACTGTCACCAACACGTTCCAGTAACGCTTTCAGAACTAATTCATCACGAAAATCGCCCTGAAGGAAGTCTACGCCGACGATTGGATCCATCGGTAAAAGATCGCACGCGATGATGCGCCCGTTCCCACCAATCTGTGTTACCGCATACTGCGACCATCCACCGGGTGCAGCACCCAGGTCAACTACGGTCATCCCCGGTTTAAAAATCTTGTCACTTTGCTGTATTTCATCAAGTTTAAACCAGGCACGGGAACGTAACCCTTTTTTCTGCGCCTGTTGAACATATTTATCGCTAAAGTGTTCCTGAAGCCAGCGGCTTGAACTGGCAGAACGCTTTTTACCTGTCATTTAACTTTCCATCCGGTTTCATCGGCGACACCGAGAAATTTCGACGCGCAATTTGGCGATACAGAGGAGATGGCGGTAGAATGACCCGTTTTCAATCCCAACGTAAGCAAAATATACGATGAATCTGAGTACTAAACAAAAACAGCACCTGAAAGGTCTGGCACATCCGCTCAAGCCGGTAGTTATGCTTGGCAACAATGGTTTGACCGAAGGGGTACTGGCCGAGATTGAACAAGCGCTTGTGCACCATGAACTTATCAAGGTGAAGATCGCCTCTGAAGAGAGAGAAACTAAAACCTTGATCGTGGAAGCTATCGTTCGCGAAACCGGTGCCTGTAATGTCCAGGTCATCGGCAAAACGCTGGTGCTTTATCGCCCGACCGCAGAGCGTAAAATTTCGCTGCCGCGCTAAAGGATATCCTGAGTTGAACACAAAATCAGTGTAAAACGAGGGGTTTCCGCCAGCAGATGAGCAAAATGCCACGCTCCTGGAGTTCATAAAAGGCCGCAATGCGGCCTTTTTCTTATCTTTACAATCCGTCAACAATTAACGCTGACGCTGCAATCAAAGATATTCCACCTTGATGATTTCATATTCCACTTCGCCGCCAGGGGTGCGAATGACAACCACATCATCCTGCTCTTTCCCCACCAGGCCTCGTGCGATAGGCGAGTTCACCGAGATAAGATTCTGCTTAAAGTCGGCTTCGTCATCGCCAACGATGCGGTAAGTTTGCTCTTCGTCGTTATCCAGGTTCAGCACGGTGACCGTGGAACCGAAAATGACGCGGCCATTTTTTGGCATTTTGGAGATATCGATAACCTGCGCATTCGACAGTTTCGCTTCGATATCTTTAATGCGGCCTTCACAAAAGCCCTGCTGCTCACGCGCGGCGTGGTATTCAGCGTTCTCTTTGAGATCGCCATGCTCGCGGGCGTCCGCAATAGCGGCGATGATTTCAGGGCGACGAACGGTTTTTAAAAACTCCAGCTCTTCGCGCAGTTTTTCTGCACCACGTAGGGTCATCGGAATAGCTTGCATTTGTTATACCTCTTAAACATTCCTGTTAGGAGTAGTCCCCCACCCCGTCAGCGTTACCTCCCCGCATTCAGGCGTAAACAGCCGGGCAGGAGCAAAAGAAAACTGACCCGGAGACAAAGCCCCAGGTCAGCGCAATTTTTCAATTTGATACGTATTTTAACCGGAAGTTCACCGTGGGTCATCGTTTACTTTCCGGGTCGATGCGCCGTAGTATGTCGGCCTGTTTCCAGCTTGTTAGCGCGAGATTATGCGATTTCCCAGCTTTATCATCGGATTGTCCACCAGTATAGCCCTGAATGTTCAGGCCGCGAATGTCGACGAGTACATCAACCAGCTTCCGGATGGTGCCAACCTGGCGTTGATGGTACAGAAGGTCGGCGCCGAGGCTCCCGAAATTGATTATCACGCCAAACAGATGGCGTTGCCGGCGAGCACCCAGAAAGTGATCACCGCGCTGGCTGCACTCCTACAACTGGGGCCGGACTTTCGCTTTACAACCACGCTGGAAAGCAAAGGTTCTGTCGACGGCGGTACGCTAAAAGGCGACTTAGTTGCACGATTTGGTGGCGATCCGACGCTAAAACGTCAGGATATTCGCAATATGGTCGCAACGCTTAAAAAATCAGGCGTGCAAAAAATCGATGGCAACGTGCTGATCGATACCTCGATCTTCGCCAGTCATGACAAAGCGCCGGGCTGGCCGTGGAACGATATGACGCAGTGCTTTAGTGCGCCGCCCGCCGCTGCCATCATCGATCGCAACTGTTTTTCCATTTCGCTGTATAGCGCGCAAAACGCGGGTGATTTGGCCTACATCCGGGTCGCCTCTTACTATCCGGTGAACATGTTCAGCCAGGTACGCACCCTGGCGCGCGGATCGGCCGAAGCACAATATTGCGAACTGGATGTGGTGCCGGGCGATCTCAACCGGTTCACGTTAACAGGCTGTTTGCCTCAGCGCGCCGATCCGTTGCCGCTCGCCTTCGCCGTGCAGGATGGTGCCAGCTATGCAGGGGCTATTCTCAAGCAGGAGCTAACGCAGGCGGGCATTACCTATACCGGCACGCTGCTGCGCCAGACGCAGGTCAATCAGCCCGGTACCGTTATCGCCAGTAAACAATCCGCGCCGTTACACGATCTGCTGAAGATCATGCTGAAGAAGTCCGACAACATGATTGCGGATACCGTCTTTCGCATGATTGGCCATGCGCGCTTTGGCGTGCCGGGCACCTGGCGAGCGGGTTCGGACGCAGTCAGGCAGATCCTGCGCCAGCAGGCCGGGGTCGATCTGGGCAACACTATTATTGCGGATGGTTCCGGCCTCTCGCGCCATAACCTGCTCGCACCGGCGACCATGATGCAGGTGCTGCAATATATTGCCCAGCATGATACCGAGCTTAACTTTATCTCGATGTTGCCGCTGGCAGGCTATGACGGCTCGCTGCAATACCGCGCAGGGCTGCATGAAGCGGGCGTCGACGGTAAGGTATCAGCCAAAACAGGCTCGCTGCAGGGTGTTTATAACCTGGCAGGGTTTATCACCACCGCCAGCGGTCAGCGAATGGCATTTGTGCAGTATCTTTCGGGGTATGCGGTTGAACCCGCCGATCAGCGCAATCGCCGTATTCCGCTGGTGCGTTTCGAAAGCCGCCTCTACAAAGATATCTATCAGAACAACTAATAAAAAATGCCGGGAAGCATCATGCTGACCCGGCATTTTTTTATCTCTTCTCCCCGCCTGAGCGGGGAGGAAGCTGAGATTAACGTTTGTAGATGAACTCGACACCCTCTTCGTCGTCTTCGTCCCAGTCGTCATCCCACTCTTCGTCATCTTCTTCTGTCGCTTCGGCCTCTTCGAGCTGCTGGCGATGATAATCATCCCACATGAACTCGACTTTCTCCGGCTGCTGCTCTTCCTGCGCCTGCGCAATCGGGTTTTCGATGATAAAGGTCATCACGTCCCAGCACAGGTCTTTGACGCCCTGCTGGCTGGCAGCAGAGATCAGGTAGAACTTATCTTCCCAGCCCAGCGCTTCGGCGATCGCTTTCGCTTTCGCTTCTGCTTCCTCTTTATCCATCAGGTCGATCTTGTTAAATACCAGCCAGCGCGGCTTGGCAGCCAGCTTCTCGCTGTATTTTTCCAGCTCGCCGACGATGATACGGGCGTTTTCTGCCGGATCGGAACCGTCGATCGGATCGAGGTCGATGAGGTGCAGCAGCACGCGGCAGCGCTCAAGGTGTTTCAGGAAGCGGATACCGAGGCCTGCGCCATCAGCCGCACCCTCAATCAGCCCCGGAATATCGGCAACCACGAAGCTCTTCTCATTGTCCATACGAACAACGCCCAGGCTCGGGACCAGCGTGGTAAACGGATAATCCGCCACTTTTGGTTTCGCTGCGGAGACCGCGCGGATAAAGGTGGATTTACCGGCATTCGGCATCCCCAGCATCCCGACATCTGCCAGCAGCATCAGCTCCAGCTGCAGATCGCGCTTATCGCCCGGCGTACCCATCGTTTTCTGACGCGGAGTACGGTTTACCGAGGATTTGAAACGGGTGTTGCCGAGACCGTGCCAGCCGCCTTTCGCGACCATCAGACGCTGACCATGTTTGGTCATATCGCCCATGGTTTCGCCGGTGCCTTGGTCGATCACACGCGTACCAACCGGCACTTTCACCGTAATATCTTTCCCGCGTTTGCCGGTGCAATCACGGCTCTGGCCGTTCTGCCCACGTTCTGCACGGAAGGACTTTTCAAAACGGTAGTCAATCAGGGTATTCAGGTTCTCGTCCGCTTCCAGCCAGACATCACCACCGTCGCCACCGTCGCCGCCATCAGGGCCGCCTTTCGGGATATACTTTTCGCGGCGGAAGCTTACGCAGCCGTTACCGCCATCACCCGCTACGACCAGAATCGTAGCTTCATCTACAAACTTCATTTTACTCTCCGTAACTCATTCGCCTGAGCGGGGCACAGTGACGACCACTTCACGACTACGCCTGCGTCCCAAAAGACGATGGCCAATAGCGGAAAACATCGCGCCCGCAACCACGACAAACGCACCGAGATAACCGACAAGGTTTAACATCGGTCTGGCGAAAACATCGGGCCAGGCCATTGATAACAAATCTGAGAAAAACAGTGTAAACAGCGGCGTTAAGGTAATTAACGCGCTTACCTGCGCCGCCTGCCAGCGCGCCATCGCTTCCGCCAGCGCGCCGTAGCCAACCAGCGTGTTGAGCCCGCAAAAAACCAGACAGGCCAGTTGCCAGTCACTCAGCTGGAACACCACGGCGGGTTTCGCCAGTGGCAGCAGCGCAAGCGTACATAAAGTGTACAGCAAAAAGAGGATCTGCTGGGAGGCCAGACGACGCAGAAGGACTTTTTGCGCCACGCCGTAGCTCACCCACACCGTCGCCGCACCGACGCCGAAGATAACGCCCCAGGTGTAATCCGTTAGCCGGGTGAAGATCTCAATCAGGCTGGTGTTAAAAAACATCACCAGACCGCTTATCAGCATCAGCGCGCCAATCACCTGCGTGATACGCATCTTCTCTTTGAGGATAAAGACGCTGGCGACCATCATACCGACGGGCGAGAGCTGGCCGATCACCTGCGACGCGGTCGGGCTGACATACTGCAGAGAAGAGCTGAACAATATGAAGTTGCCAAACAACCCGCCGGTGGCAATTGCCAGCAGCAGCAGCCAGCGAGGCTTGCGGAAAATACGCAGTGGCGGCAGTTTTCGTTTCCAGGTCAGGATCAGACCGAGACCAATGCCCGCCATTAAAAAGCGATAGAAGACCACCGTTGGCGGCTCCATCACTTCCAGCACCTGCTTCATTGCAATCGGCAACGCTCCCCAGCACATCGCTGTTGTCAGCGCCAGGAGAATACCGATGCCCGCCTGCTGTTTCATGCTTCTTCCCTGCCCGAATTTTGCCGGGCTTCTAATGTAAAAAGCCCCGCAACGTGTTGCGGGGCTTTCTTCCGTTACCGGGACGCGAAAAACTTATTCAGCAACGATGCTGATGAATTTACGGTTTTTCGGGCCTTTAACTTCGAACTTAACTTTACCGTCAGTCAAAGCGAACAGAGTGTGGTCACGGCCGCAACCTACGTTGGAACCAGCGTGGAATTTAGTACCACGTTGACGAACGATGATGCTACCTGCCAGAACTGCTTCACCGCCGAAGCGTTTTACGCCCAGACGTTTAGCTTCTGAATCGCGACCGTTACGAGTTGAGCCGCCAGCCTTTTTATGTGCCATTTAAATCTCTCCTCAGGTCTTAGGCGCTGATGCCAGTAATTTTCACATCAGTGAACCACTGACGATGGCCCTGCTGCTTACGGTAGTGTTTACGACGACGAAACTTAACGATTTTAACTTTCTCGCCACGACCATGAGCAACAACTTCAGCTTTGATTACGCCGCCATCAACGAAAGGAACGCCGATTTTGACTTCTTCACCGTTTGCGATCATCAGAACTTCAGCGAATTCAACAGATTCACCAGTTGCGATGTCCAGCTTTTCCAGGCGAACGGTCTGACCTTCGCTTACTCGGTGTTGTTTACCACCACTTTGGAAAACCGCGTACATATAAAACTCCGCTTCCGCGCACCTATCCTGATTAATTCAGAGGGCGCTATAAATATTCACAATAGGGCGCGAATATTACGCAAATTGCGAGCCGTTGACAAGTGTGATCGTCACTCCTCGCAGAAAAAAAACACAACGTGTAAGGTAACGTTTATCTGGCGCGTTTTTTCAGTACAATCGACAATACTATTCAAACCCGTAACCCTTTGTTATCCCACTTTTGATATGTGGTAAACAGGACTGAAAGCCCGGCTTTTGCGATGAATTTAGAAAAAATCAATGAGTTAACCGCGCAAGATATGGCGGGTGTGAACGCGACGATTCTGCAACAACTCAACTCGGATGTGAAATTAATCAACCAGTTGGGTTATTACATCGTAAGCGGCGGCGGCAAACGCATACGTCCGATGATCGCTGTACTGGCGGCGCGCGCAGTTGGCTATGAAGGCAACGCGCATGTCACCATCGCTGCATTAATCGAATTTATCCACACAGCAACCCTCCTCCACGACGACGTTGTGGATGAATCAGATATGCGCCGCGGCAAGGCAACGGCGAACGCCGCCTTTGGTAATGCCGCCAGCGTACTGGTCGGGGATTTTATCTATACCCGTGCATTCCAGATGATGACCAGTCTCGGCTCGCTGAAGGTGCTAGAGGTGATGTCAGAAGCGGTGAACGTGATTGCAGAAGGCGAAGTGCTGCAATTGATGAACGTCAACGACCCGAACATTACCGAAGAGAACTACATGCGCGTGATTTACAGCAAAACCGCGCGCCTGTTCGAAGCGGCCGCCCAGTGTTCTGGTTTACTGGCGGGCTGTTCAGAGGCACAGGAGAAGGGGCTGCAGGATTACGGCCGCTACCTGGGCACTGCATTCCAGCTGATTGACGATCTGCTCGATTACAGCGCCGATGGCGAAACGCTGGGTAAAAATACCGGCGATGACCTTAACGAAGGCAAACCGACGCTGCCGCTGCTGCATGCGATGCATAACGGTACCCCTGAGCAGGCGCAAATGATCCGCGAAGCGATTGAACAGGGAAGCGGACGCCATCTTCTGGAACCGGTTCTGGAAGCAATGGCGCAGTGCGGGTCGCTGGAGTGGACGCGCCGCCGTGCTGAAGAAGAGGCGGATAAAGCCATCGCCGCGCTGCAGGTTCTCCCGCACTCTGAGTGGCGCGATGCGCTCATTGCGCTTGCCCACATCGCCGTTCAGCGCGATCGTTAATCTCTCTGTTTCCCGCGATTTATCGCGGGAAAGTTCCAATAAGCTCTTATAACATCCTTTTTCAGGCGCCGAATCCTTGCTGCGAAAGCCTTGGCATAATCTGAAAACATAATAATCGACCTGAACTTTTTAGAACAAATATTCCCATATGCGTATAGTGATCTGCGTTGTTGGCGAACAATGGTTGAAACCGATTCTCATCAGGGAGATGTTATGGAAACGAAATATACCGACTGGCATCAAGCCGATATTATTGCCGGGCTGCGAAAAAAGGGTACGTCGCTGGCGGCTGAATCTCGAAAAAATGGCTTGAGTTCCTCCACCCTCGCCAATGCACTGACCCGACCCTGGCCGAAGGGAGAGTTGATTATTGCCCGGGCGCTGGATACCGATCCCTGGGTTATATGGCCTTCGCGTTACCACGATCCCATCACGCACGCGTTTCTTGATAAAACCAAATTCATCAGGAAAAAACGTAGTGAAGCGTAAAAATGTCGCAGATAAAAAAAGGGAGCTTTCGCTCCCTTTTTTAACGGTGTAGAGGTTATTCGCCCTTCACACGCTCAATCTTCGCGCCCAGCGCGCTGAGCTTATCTTCGATACGCTCATAACCACGATCGATGTGGTAGATGCGATCGACATAGGTCGTCCCTTCCGCAATACAGCCAGCCAGCACGAGGCTCGCCGATGCACGCAGATCGGTCGCCATCACCTGCGCGCCGGAGAGCGTTTCTACGCCGTGGCAAATCGCGGTGTTGCTCTCAATCTCTGCATGAGCACCCATACGAATCAGCTCAGGGATGTGCATGAAGCGGTTCTCGAAGATGGTTTCAGTGATCACACCGGTACCTTCGGCCACCAGGTTCAGCAGCGTGAACTGCGCCTGCATATCTGTCGGGAAGCCCGGATGCGGCGCGGTACGCACGTTAACGGCTTTCGGACGTTTACCGTGCATATCGAGGCTAATCCAGTCTTCGCCCAGTTCAATATCAGCACCCGCGTCACGCAGTTTAGCCAGCACGGCATCCAGCGTATCCGGCTGGGCATTGCGGCAAACAATTTTTCCACCGGAGATAGCGGCTGCCACCAGGAAGGTCCCGGTTTCGATGCGGTCCGGCAGCACGCGATAAACGCCGCCGCCGAGGCGCTCAACGCCCTCGATGGTGATGCGGTCAGTGCCCATGCCGGTAATTTTGGCACCGAGCGTATTGAGGAAGTTGGCGGTATCGACAATTTCCGGCTCGCGCGCGGCGTTTTCGATAATGGTGGTGCCTTCAGCCAGCGTCGCAGCGGACATAATTGTCACCGTCGCGCCAACGCTCACTTTGTCCATCACAATGTGCGCGCCCTTCAGGCGACCATCGACAGAGGCTTTAACGTAGCCCTCTTCCAGCTTAATCTCCGCGCCCAGTTGCTCAAGACCGGTGATATGCAGATCGACCGGACGCGCGCCAATCGCGCAACCGCCCGGGAGTGAAACCTGCCCCTGGCCGAAACGGGCAACCAGCGGACCCAGCGCCCAAATCGAAGCGCGCATGGTTTTCACCAGGTCGTACGGCGCACAGAAGACGTTCACCTTGCTGGCATCGATCCATACCGAGCCATTACGCTCAATTTTGGTGCCGAGCTGGCTCAGCAGCTTGATGGTCGTGTCGATATCTTTCAGTTTCGGCACGTTGCGGATTTCGACCGGCTCTTCAGCCAGCAGCGCGGCGAAAAGAATCGGCAGTGCGGCGTTTTTGGCACCTGAAATTGTCACTTCGCCCTGGAGACGCGTTGGCCCCTGTACACGAAACTTATCCATTTATCTGATCTCTGTTAAGAATTCACACGCGCGGCGGGTCATACCGCCAGCGCTCAAAAGCCGTTAAGTTTGCGATCGCGCGCCCATTCTTGCGGCGTATACGCTTTGATCGACAGGGCATGAATGCGGTTATCCGCGATGTACTCCATCAGCGGGCCATAGATGGTTTGCTGCTTCTTGACCCGGCTCATGCCGTCAAAAACTTCACCCACAGCGACAACCTGAAAATGGCTGCCATCGCCAGTGACGTGGGCTTCCTGGAGAGAGAGTGCTTCCATCAGCACGGTCTGGATTTCATGATTTTCCATGGGCGTAAATATCATCTAAAAGTGAAAACAGTCACACATCTTAGAGGAAAGTGCGACGGTCTTAAATAAGCAAAAAGCCCCATCCACTCTCTGGACGGGGCTTTAAATAGTAACGTATTGAAAAAATTAGCGTGGCAAGGCACTTTGCGGCAAGTTATAGAGCGCCGCAAGGGTGCTCACATTCTCACTTACGCCCAGAAGCGTCACATCCGTGCCCTGCTTTTTACCGAGTTCAACCAGATGAACCAGCAGCGCGACGCCTGCGGTATCAACCCGTGTTACGCCCTGTAGATCGATGGTGGTTACCCCTTTCATCGCCTCTGCGCGCGCATCCCATAAAGGATTTAACACATCCTGATCCAGCTCGCCCAGCAACACCAGGCGTTCACCGTCACGCGACCAGCTTAGCTGCTGGGTCATTGCTTCTTCTCGTCCAGGGTAATTTTCTGGCGGGAGATAGACTGCAGCTCAGCGGTCAGGCCATCGATACCTTTAGTACGCAGCAGATCGCTCCACTCATTCTGTTTGGTGGTGATCATGCTTACGCCTTCGGCGATCATGTCATAAGCCTGCCAGTTGCCGGTCTGGCTATTTTTACGCCACTGGAAATCGAGGCGTACCGGCGGACGACCATTCGGATCGACGATGGTGACGCGAATCGGCACGATAGTGGCATCGCCCAGCGGCTGTTCCGGGGCGATCTGGTAAGTCTGGCCATGATAGAGCGCCAGCGCCTGACCGTATGCCTGTTTCAGATATTCGCGGAACGCCTTGAAGTAGGCATCACGCTGCGCAGGGGTCGCTTCTTTGTAATAACGGCCCAGCACCAACGCGCCGGCATATTTCACCTGGACGTAGGGCAGCAGCTCCTGATCGACCACCTCGCGCAGGTAATCCGGGTTCGCGCGGATTTTCGGTTGTTCATTTTTGAGGCGATCGAAAGTCTGTTTCGCCGCCCCCTGCATTGCGGTGTAAGGGTTGCTTTGATCAACAGCCAAAGCCGAGCTCAACGGTGCAACGACCAGCAGAGCAACCATCATGAGACGTTTAAACATTGCGTCACTTCTCCTCGTTAATGCGTCTGATCCGCAGACGGCGCAGGTTGAGTATTCCCTTCATTTTGCGCCGCCGCATCGCCTGAATTCTTATTGTCGCCACCTTTACTGTTGTAAAGGAACTGACCAATGAGATCTTCCAGCACCATCGCGGACTTGGTGTCCTGAATCGTGCTGCCTTCCTTAAGCATAGATGTTCCCATCTCGGGATCGTCAAACCCGACGTTTAACGCCAGATATTGTTCGCCCAGCAGGCCTGATGTGCGGATCGCCAGCGAGCTGGTATCCGGGATCTGGTTGTAACGCTCTTCGATATCCAGCGTCACGCGCGGCAGATAAGTTTTCGGGTCGAGAGAGATATCCGATACGCGCCCAATCACCACCCCGCCGATACGCACCGGCGAATTGGCTTTCAGGCCGCCGATATTGTCAAAGGTGGCATAAACGCGGTACGTCGGTTCTGTACGCATCGAGGCGACATCTGCCGCTTTCAGGCAGATAAAGAGCCCCGCCAGTAACGCCAGCAGAAGAAACAGGCCGACCCAAATTTCACTTTTTTTCGTTTGCATGAACTCAATTCCCAAACATCAATGCGGTGAGCACAAAATCCAGACCGAGAACGGCCAGCGAAGAGTGCACAACGGTGCGTGTTGTCGCGCGGCTGATCCCGGCCGAAGTCGGGATCGCATCGTAACCGTTAAACAGCGCAATCCAGGTCACGGTGATGGCAAAGACCACGCTTTTAATCAGACAGTTAACCAGGTCCATTCGCAGGTCGACGGCGTTCTGCATCGCAGTCCAGAAGAAACCACTGTCGATCCCTTTCCAGTTAACGCCCACCAGCGAGCCGCCCCAGATGCCAACGGCAATAAACATAACCGTCAGCAGCGGCAGAGAGATGACGCCCGCCCAGAAACGCGGCGAAATGACCCGACGTAAAGGATCGACCGCCATCATCTCGAGGCTGGAGAGCTGCTCGGTGGCGCGCATCAAGCCAATCTCTGCGGTGAGCGCCGAGCCTGCGCGTCCGGCAAACAGCAGCGCGGCAACTACCGGGCCTAATTCGCGTAGCAACGATAGCGCCACCAGCATGCCGAGGCTCGTCTCCGCGCTGTAAGTCGTCAGCACCAGGTAGCCCTGCAATCCCAGCACCATGCCGATAAAGACGCCGGAGACGAGGATAATGACCATCGACAGCACACCGACGTTATAGAGCTGGCGGATCAGCAGCGGCGCGTGTTTGCGAAACTCCGGCTTGCCAACCAGGGCGTTGAACAGCATTAACCCGGCACGCCCGAACGTCGCGATCGTTTTGATCCCACGATGGCCAAGCGCAGCCAGTGCATTTAACAGCATGAGTGTATTAACTCCCTGTTTCTAAAAGATCGCGCTGGTAATCACCAGCAGGATAGCGGAACGGAACCGGCCCGTCGGCGATGCCATCAAGGAACTGACGGACGCGAGGATCGCTATTATCCTGCAGCCCCTGCGCGCTGCCGTGGGCGACAATTTTCCGGTCCGCCACAATATAGGCGTAATCCGCGATGCTCAACACCTCCGGCACATCATGGGAAACAACGATACAGGTGACGCCCAGCGCGTTATTCAGCTCAGAGATAAGCTTCACCAGCACCCCCATGGTTATGGGATCCTGGCCAACGAAAGGCTCATCAAACATGATCAGATCCGGTTCCAGCGCAATCGCGCGCGCCAGCGCCGCACGCCGCGCCATACCGCCAGAGAGCTCGGAGGGCATCAATTTTGCCGCACCGCGCAGCCCGACCGCTTCGAGCTTCATCATCACCGTGCTGTGCAATAGCGCCGGTGGCAAAGTGGTATGTTCGCGCAGCGGATAGGCGACGTTATCGAACACATTCATATCAGTGAAGAGTGCGCCGGACTGAAAGAGCATGCTCATTCTTTTGCGCACGGTGAAGAGGCGCGAACGCGACATTGCCGGCACGTTTTCGCCATCAAATAAGATTTCGCCGCTATCGGGCGGGATCTGCCCGCCAATCAGGCGCAGTAAGGTGGTTTTACCGATCCCTGACGGCCCCATAATGGCGGTGATTTTCCCGCGCGGCACGGTCAGTGAAATATTGTCGAAGATCGGGCGGCTGCCTCGGGAGAAGCTGACGCCGCGAACATCGACCAAATTCGCCACTGTCTGGCTCATTTCCTCTTCCTTATCACCCTGTGGGCTGCAAGCATTACGCTTGATATCATCACGAACCCAGCATTTTTACAGAATATTACCCGCCCAGGTTAGCGAAAGCTGGCATTTGTTTTACTTTTGAGCCGCATAAAGTCAAAATTAGGAATCATTACGCTACGCGGAAGTTCCGGTTTTAACCCGGTATAGCGGCCTGCGAAACGGCGAAATTATACCTGAAGAAAGGACGTTAGATGCTCTTAGCGACGGCGCTATTGATAATTGGTTTACTTCTTGTGGTCTACAGTGCCGATCGTCTGGTGTTTGCCGCCTCCATTCTTTGCCGCGCTCTTGGTATTCCGCCATTAATTATTGGCATGACGGTGGTCAGTATTGGCACCTCGCTGCCGGAAATCATCACCTCTGTCGCTGCCTCACTGCATGGCCAGCTCGATCTCGCTATCGGCACCGCCATCGGATCGAACATCACCAATATCCTGCTGATCCTCGGCGTTGCCGCGCTGTTACACCCTTTTACCGTGCATTCCGATATTCTGCGCCGTGAATTGCCGTTAACCTTAGTAGCTAGCCTGCTGGCGGGCGTCGTACTGTATGATGGGCGGCTTACGCCCATAGACGGCATCTTTTTACTGTTATTAGCCGTGCTATGGCTGGTGTTCATTGTTAAAATCGCCCGTCTGGCCGAACGCCAGGGTAATGATAGCCTGACGCGAGAGCAGCTGGCCGAGCTGCCGCGCGAGGGAAGTGTGTCGGTTGCCTGCCTCTGGCTGGGCGTCGCGCTGATTATCATGCCGATGGCGACACGCATGGTGGTGGATAACGCCACGGTGGTGGCGAACTTCTTTGCCATCAGCGAACTGACTATCGGCCTGACGGTTATCGCCATCGGTACCGGCCTTCCTGAGCTTGCCACCGCCATCGCGGGCGCGCGCAAAGGGGAAGACGATATCGCCATCGGCAACCTTATCGGCTCCAACATTTTTAATATCGCGATCGTGCTTGGCTTGCCGGCACTGATTGCGCCAGGCAGCTTTAACCCGATGGCGTTCACGCGCGATTACGGGGTAATGGTGCTGGTCAGCGCCCTTTTCGCGCTGATCTGCTGGCGACGCAAGCAGATCAGTCGTGCTGTCGGGGGGCTGTTGTTCGGTGGGTTTATCATATGGCTGGCGATGCTCTACTGGCTGTCGCCGCTTTTGACGGGATAATCGGATACGCACTATGTCGCAAATAGATTTGCAGCCGGGTTTTGACTTTCAACAAGCCGGCAAAGAAGTTCTGGCGATTGAACGTGAAGGCCTCGCACAGCTGGATCAGTACATTAATGAAGATTTCACCCGCGCATGCGAAAGCATCGCTTATTGTGCTGGCAAAGTCGTGGTGATGGGCATGGGCAAATCGGGCCATATCGGCCGGAAAATGGCGGCAACCTTCGCCAGCACCGGCACGCCCGCCTTTTTCGTCCACCCCGGCGAAGCCGCGCACGGCGACCTGGGTATGGTCAGCCCGCAGGATGTGGTGATTGCGCTGTCGAACTCCGGTGAGTCCAACGAGATCCTCGCGCTCATCCCGGTGCTCAAGCGCCTCAAGGTCGCGCTGATTTGCATGACCAGCCGCCCTGAGAGCAGCATGGCACGCGCGGCGGATATCCATTTATGCGTAAAAGTGCCGAAAGAGGCCTGCCCGCTGGGGCTGGCACCGACCTCCAGCACCACCGCAGCGCTGGTAATGGGCGATGCGCTGGCCGTGGCGCTGCTGAAAGCGCGCGGCTTTACCGCCGAAGATTTTGCCCTCTCCCATCCGGGCGGCGCGCTGGGCCGCAAACTGCTGCTACGTGTGAATGACATCATGCACACCGGGGATGAGATCCCACACGTCAGCAAAGAAGCCAGCCTGCGTGATGCGTTACTGGAGATCACGCGTAAGAATTTAGGTATGACGGTGATCTGCGACGATCTGATGAAGATCGAAGGTATCTTTACCGATGGTGACCTGCGTCGCGTGTTTGATATGGGCGCCGATGTGCGCAGCCTTGGCATCGCCGATGTGATGACGCCAGGCGGTGTGCGCGTGCGGCCCAATACGCTGGCAGTCGATGCCCTTAACCTGATGCAATCCCGTCACATTACCTGCGTACTGGTTGCCGATGGTGAGCAGTTACTGGGTGTGTTACATATGCATGACTTACTGCGCGCGGGCGTGGTGTAAAGAAGGACACAAGAATGAGTAATGCTGGCGCGTCGCTTGCTACCTGCTATGGGCCGGTAAGCACGCAAGTCATGGAGAAAGCCGCGAAGATTCGCCTGCTGATCCTCGATGTGGATGGCGTGCTGTCCGACGGGCTCATCTATATGGGCAATAATGGTGAAGAGCTAAAAGCGTTCAATGTTCGCGACGGTTATGGCATTCGCAGCGGCCTCACCTCCGGTATCGAGATGGCGATCATTACCGGGCGTAACGCTAAACTGGTAGAAGATCGCTGCGAAACGCTGGGCATCATCCATCTCTACCAGGGGCAATCAGACAAAATGATCGCCTATCGTGAACTACTTGCCCGCCTCGATTTGACGGCGGATCAGGTCGCCTATATCGGCGACGATTTGATCGACTGGCCGGTGATGGCGGAGATTGGCCTGAGCGTGGCCGTTGCAGATGCGCACCCGCTGCTCAGCGCGCGCGCCGATTACGTGACGCGGATTAACGGCGGTCGCGGCGCGGTGCGTGAAGTGTGTGACTTACTGCTGCTGGCACAGGGCAAGCTGGATGAAGCCAAAGGGCAATCAATATGAGTAAAACCAGACGTTGGGTCATTATTCTGCTGGCGCTGGTCGCACTGGTTCTGATTGGTATTAACTTCACCACTCAGGATGCGCCGGAACAGAGCGCAGCGAACAATTCAGATCCGACTTATAAAAGCCAACATACGGATACTGTCGTTTACAGCCCGGAAGGCGCGCTGAACTATCGTCTGATCGCGCAGAATGTGGAGTACTACTCCGCCGATAGCGTTAGCTGGTTTGCCAAACCGGTGTTAACCACCTTCGATGAGAACAAAGTTCCGACCTGGTCTATCAAGTCGGATAAAGCAAAGCTCACCGACGACAAAATGCTTTACCTCTATGGACATGTCGAAGTTAACGCGCTGACTGCGGACGCACAATTACGCAGAATCACCACGGATAACGCCCGGATCAACCTGGTCACCCAGGATGTTTTCTCAGACGATCAGGTTACGTTATACGGAACAACATTTAATTCCACCGGCCTGAAAATGCGCGGCAATTTACGCAGCAAAAACGCCGAGCTGATTGAAAAGGTTAGAAGCTCCTATGAAATTCAAAACAAACAAACGCAGCCTTAATCTTCTCCTGGCGAGTACGCTCTTCGCTGCCGCGCTTCCGGCGCTCGCTGTGACCGGGGATACCGACCAGCCGATCCACATCGACTCCGATCAGCAGTCGCTGGATATGCAGGGGAATGTTGTCACCTTCACCGGCAATGTCGTCGTGACGCAGGGGACGATTAAGATCAACGCCGATAAGGTGGTGGTCACCCGTCCGGGCGGCCAGCAAGGCAGAGAGATCATCGACGGTTACGGCAATCCGGCCACCTTCTACCAGATGCAGGACAACGGCAAGCCGGTTAAAGGCCACGCCTCGCAGATGCACTACGAACTGGAAAAAGATTTCGTCATCCTGACCGGCAACGCCTATCTCGAGCAGTTGGACAGCAATATTGCTGGTGACAAAATCACCTACCTGGTGAAAGAGCAGAAGATGCAGGCGTTCAGCGACAAAGGTAAGCGCGTAACTACTGTGCTGGTACCGTCGCAGTTACAGGACAAGAGCAACAAATCCGCCCCGGCCCCGGCGCAAAAGAAGAGTAACTAATCCGTTATGGCAACATTAACTGCAAAGAATCTCGCCAAGGCTTATAAAGGCCGTCGCGTGGTCGAAGACGTCAGTCTGACCGTTAACTCCGGTGAAATCGTCGGCTTGCTTGGCCCTAACGGCGCAGGGAAAACCACCACCTTCTATATGGTGGTCGGGATTGTTGCGCGCGATGCCGGCAACATCATTATTGATGATGAAGATATCAGCCTGCTGCCGCTGCATGCGCGCGCGCGTCGCGGCATCGGCTATTTACCGCAGGAAGCCTCGATCTTCCGTCGCCTCAGCGTCTATGACAACCTGATGGCAGTGCTGCAGATTCGTGACGATCTCACCACGGAACAGCGTGAAGATCGCGCCAACGAGCTGATGGAAGAGTTCCATATCGATCACCTGCGCGACAGCATGGGCCAGGCGCTCTCCGGCGGTGAACGTCGCCGCGTCGAGATTGCCCGCGCGCTGGCGGCAAACCCGAAATTTATCCTGCTCGATGAACCCTTTGCGGGCGTTGACCCAATCTCGGTTATCGACATCAAACGCATTATCGAGCATCTGCGTGACAGCGGGCTTGGGGTGCTGATTACCGACCATAACGTGCGCGAAACGCTGGCCGTATGTGAGCGCGCCTATATTGTCAGCCAGGGGCATCTCATCGCCCACGGCACGCCGCAGCAAATCCTTGAAGACGAACATGTTAAGCGCGTATATCTTGGGGAAGACTTCAGACTCTGATAGGGTAAGGTTTATTGACATTTTTTGTCGGAGAGTGCTGCTCTGAATATGAAGCAAGGTTTGCAACTACGGCTTAGCCAACAGCTAGCCATGACGCCGCAACTGCAACAGGCCATTCGCCTTTTGCAGTTGTCCACGTTGGAACTTCAGCAGGAACTTCAGCAGGCGCTGGAGAGCAACCCACTGCTGGAACAAACCGATCTTCACGAAGAAGTGGATAGCGAACAGGTTCAGGAAAAAGATGGCCTGGACACCGCGGATGCACTCGAACAGAAAGAGATGCCTGACGAACTGCCGCTGGATGCCAGCTGGGATGAGATCTACACCGCCGGCACGCCGTCAGGCAGCAGTAACGATTACATTGATGATGAACTGCCGATCTACCAGGGTGAAACCACCCAGTCGCTACAGGATTACCTGATGTGGCAGGTAGAGCTGACCCCCTTCTCCGATACGGATCGCGCCATTGCGACCTCGATCGTTGATGCCGTGGACGAAACTGGCTATCTCACCGTGACGCTTGAGGAGATCCTCGAGAGCATGGGGAACGACGAGATCGGCATGGATGAAGTCGAAGCGGTGCTAAAGCGCGTTCAGCGTTTTGATCCCGTTGGCGTTGCGGCGCGCGATCTGCGCGACTGCCTGCTGGTTCAGCTCTCTCAGTTCGCCAAAGCGACACCGTGGTGTGAAGAGGCCCGGCTTATTATCTGCGATCATCTCGATCTGCTGGCCAATCATGACTTCCGCTCGCTGATGCGCGTGACGCGCCTGAAAGAGGATGTGCTGAAAGAGGCGGTCAATCTGATCCAGTCCCTCGATCCGCGTCCCGGGCAGTCGATCCAGACCAGCGAGCCGGAGTATGTGATCCCCGATGTGCTGGTGCGCAAACACAACGGGCGCTGGACGGTAGAGCTTAACGCCGACAGCATTCCACGTCTTAAGATCAACCAGCAGTATGCAGCGATGGGCAGCGGCGGGCGTAACGACGCCGACACGCAGTTCATTCGCAGTAATTTGCAGGAAGCGAAGTGGTTGATCAAAAGCCTGGAGAGCCGCAATGACACGCTGCTGCGCGTCAGCCGCTGCATCGTCGAGCAGCAGCAGGCGTTCTTTGAGCAGGGCGAAGAATTTATGAAACCGATGGTGCTGGCGGATATCGCCCAGGCCGTCGAGATGCACGAGTCCACTATCTCTCGTGTTACGACCCAGAAGTACCTGCACAGTCCTCGCGGCATTTTTGAACTGAAGTATTTCTTCTCTAGCCATGTGAATACCGAAGGCGGCGGCGAAGCCTCCTCCACGGCCATCCGCGCACTGGTGAAGAAGTTGATCGCCGCTGAAAACCCTGCAAAACCGCTGAGCGACAGTAAGCTGACGACGCTGCTTTCCAATCAGGGAATCATGGTCGCGCGGCGAACCGTTGCGAAGTATCGAGAATCTTTATCCATTCCGCCGTCTAACCAGCGTAAACAGCTGGTGTGACCCAACCGATAAGGAAGACACTATGCAGCTAAACATCACCGGACAAAACGTTGAGATTACCGATGCCCTGCGCGAGTTTTTAAACAGCAAATTCGCCAAGCTGGAGCACTATTTCGACAGGATTAATCAGGTTTATGTTGTGTTGAAAGTGGAAAAGGTGACGCACATTTCAGATGCCACGCTGCATGTGAATGGAGGCGAACTGCATGCCAGTGCGGAAGGACAAGATATGTATGCTGCTATTGACGGTTTAATTGATAAACTGGCGCGGCAGCTCACGAAGCATAAAGATAAACTGAAACAACACTAATTGTCCGGGCGTCCGTCTGGCGCGTTGCACCCGACCGCAACCCGGTTGGGTGCTGGCTCCGGCGTCGCTTAGGTGAAATTATGATGAATAACGATTCGGCTCTTCAACTGAGCACAGTGCTTAACCAGGAATGTACCCGTAGCGGCGTTCACTGCCAGAGTAAAAAACGCGCGCTGGAAATTATCAGCGAGCTGGCGGCGAAACAGTTAGGTCTGCCGCCGCAGGTGGTCTTCGAAGCGGTTCTTACGCGTGAAAAAATGGGCAGTACCGGCATTGGTAACGGTATCGCCATTCCCCACGGCAAGCTCGAGGAAGATACACTGCGCGCCGTCGGCGTGTTTGTACAACTCGAAACGCCGATTGCCTTCGACGCTATCGATAATCAACCCGTCGATCTGCTCTTTGCCCTGCTGGTGCCGGCAGATCAAACCAAAACGCATCTGCACACCCTTTCACTGGTCGCCAAGCGGCTGGCAGATAAAACCATTTGTCGACGCCTGCGCGGCGCGCAGAGTGATGAAGAGCTCTATGAGATCATCACGCAGACAGAAGGCGAGCGCGGCGATGCGTAACCGGGTAAGACTATACTTGTCAGTCGTTCTGAGGAGAAATGACCCATGGTCCTGATGATCGTCAGTGGTCGTTCGGGTTCAGGGAAATCCGTGGCGCTACGCGCACTGGAAGATATGGGTTTCTACTGTGTTGATAACCTGCCGGTTGTGCTGTTGCCGGAACTGGCGCAAACCCTCGCCGATCGCCAGATCTCTGCCGCCGTCAGTATCGATGTGCGCAACATGCCGGAGTCGCCGGAGATCTTTGAGCAGGCGATGAGCAACCTGCCGGAGGCGTTTTCGCCGCAGCTGCTCTTTTTAGATGCGGATCGCAACACCCTGATCCGCCGCTACAGCGACACGCGCCGCCTGCACCCGCTCTCAAGCAAAAACCTGTCGCTGGAGAGCGCCATCGATGAAGAGAGCAATCTGCTTGAGCCGCTGCGTTCGCGTGCCGATCTGATTGTTGATACCTCAGAGATGTCGGTGCATGAGCTGGCAGAGATGCTGCGCACGCGCCTGCTGGGCAAACGCGAGCGCGAACTGACCATGGTCTTCGAATCCTTTGGCTTCAAGCACGGCATTCCAATCGATGCCGATTACGTCTTTGACGTACGCTTCCTGCCGAACCCGCACTGGGATCCGAAGCTGCGTCCGATGACCGGCCTTGATAAGCCCGTCGCCGCATTCCTCGACAGGCACACCGAAGTGCATAACTTCATCTACCAGACGCGCAGTTACCTCGAACTGTGGTTGCCGATGCTGGAGACCAACAACCGTAGCTACCTGACGGTTGCCATCGGCTGTACCGGGGGTAAACACCGCTCTGTTTATATCGCCGAACAGCTGGCGGACTACTTCCGCTCGCGCGGCAAAAACGTGCAGTCCCGTCACCGTACGCTGGAAAAACGCAAAACATGACCGTAAAACAAACCGTTGAGATCACCAATAAGCTGGGCATGCACGCGCGCCCGGCGATGAAACTGTTTGAACTGGTGCAGGGCTTTGACGCGGAAGTGCTGTTGCGTAATGAAGAGGGAACCGAAGCGGAAGCCAGCAGCGTGATCGCTCTGCTGATGCTGGATTCCGCCAAAGGCCGACAGATTGAAGTCGAAGCCAGCGGCCCTCAGGAAGAGGAAGCGCTGGCCGCGGTGGTGGCGCTGTTTATCGCCGGGTTCGACGAAGAGTAATCAGTGCAGGTTGTTACTCTGCAAAAAGCCTTCGCCACCCAGCTGTTGCATCTGGCGCATGATCCACGCCTGACGGTTACGCACATAACCTGAAGGCGCTGCCGCTTTATAACGAATCGGGTTCGGCAGCACCGCCGCCAGCAGCGCGGCTTCCGACATCGTCAGCCGGCTCGCGGGTTTATGAAAATAGCGCTGCGACGCCTCTTCCACACCAAATATGCCGTCACCAAACTCCGCAATATTCAGGTAGACCGTCAGGATGCGCCGTTTCGTCCATACCGCTTCCGTTGTTACCGTCAGCCCCGCCTCCAGCCCTTTTCGCAGCCAGCTTTTACCGTCCCACAAAAAGAGGTTTTTCACCGTCTGTTGCGACAGTGTCGAGGCGCCGCGAATGCGGTTCTCATGCTTTTCATTATGTGAGAGCGCTTTTTCGATGGCTTCTACATCTAATCCCCAGTGATCGGGAAAGCGCTGATCTTCAGCGGCAACCACCGCCAGCGCCATCCACGGTGAGATCTCATCCATGCTGACCCAGTCCGAGTGGGCGACATAGCTAAAATCCCCCGTCAGCCACGCGCTCAGTTGCCGCTCGACCATCACTGCGGAAAACGGCACGGGTAAGAAGCTGAACAGCAGAATACCGCCGCCCCAGAAGGCCACCAGCACTAACAGAACACGCAGAAGAAGGCGTTTTAGCGCGGCCTTCAGCTTACCGCCTCCGCCTCGCTTCATTCGCACAATACCAGCACGCGCGTCACCAGCTTCTCAATTCCTGTTGCCGCCTGGGCAATATCTTCCGCCAGCATATAAGCCGGTGTGGTCACCACTTTGTTCTCTTCATCGACAACAATATCGTCCACCGGACACGGCACGTGCTCAGCGCCCATCTCTTCCAAAACTTCGGCAGTGTCGACATCGGTTCCGATGGTGAGACGCAGCGGGAAGTCGAAAATCTTCGGTAGCGTCGCCGGCGCAATGCACATAAAACCGAGCGGTTTTCCAGCCTCGTGCATCGCCAGCGCGAGGGTTTTCAGATCACTATCCACTTCGCAGTCGCCGCCGAGGCTGGCAAAACTGCTGAGGTTTTTCGCCGCGCCAAAGCCGCCGGGGACAATCAGCGCATCCAGATCGTTTACTGATGCCTGCGCCAGTGGCGCGATCTTACCCCGCGTAATGCGGGCGGCCTCAACCAGCACGTTGCGGCTTTCCGCCATGCTTTCGCCGGTGAGATGATTGATGACATCACTTTGCGCTTTATCTGGTGCAAAACAGACGGCCTCTGCGCCGTTGCGGGCAAGCGCCAGCAGGGTAATTACCGCTTCGTGGATCTCGGAACCGTCATACACACCAGACCCACTAAGAACAACGCCGACTCTTTTCATGCCAAACATCCTTTCTGCGAATTGCGGTCAATAACTAAAAATTTTGATAAGGAAGCCTTGCTTCACACATTTCACTGATTGCTGTAACAAATCATTTAAGATTTGCTATCTTATGTGCGTGTGGTCGAATTTTAATAGACTGCGCCCTTGCAATTAAAACCAAAAATTACGGCGCAGCCACGGTTTCCCTGGTGTTGGCGCAGTATTCGCGCACCCCGGTTAATCCGGGGTCATTTTTTTGCAGCGTCTGCCACCCAGGCTTTGAGCACGGCGACATCATTGCGCCACTCCTGCTTCATCTCTTCCACCCATTCGCCGACATTATCCCACCAGGCGGGAAGATCCGGAGACTGGATCTGCTGGCCTAACTGCTGCAGATGGCGCAGGCCGACGGATCCGGCAGCGCCCTTAATTTTGTGCCCCTCTTCGACAATCCCTTTCTGGTCGCGCGCGGTAAGGTTCGACTCCAGCACGCTCAGATAACCTGGCATCATCTTCTCAAACACCGCCAGCCCATCGGTAATCAGCTTCGGCCCAACCAGTTCGAGATACTGCTCAAGCATGGCGGTATCCAGCAGAGTTTGCGCTTTGTCGTTGTCTATCGTTGCCACCTGTTCCTCCTCCTCATCTCCGGCGTCCCAAAACTTTTTGATCATTGCCGTTAATGCCGGCACTGCCAGCGGTTTGCTTAAAACATCATCCATGCCGGCATCCAGATACTCCTGCTTATCTTTCAGCACGTTTGCGGTCAGCGCCACCAGCGGCGGCAGTTCGTCGCGCGAATAGCGGCTGGTGAGCGCGCGCGAAATATCCAGCCCGGTCATATCCGGCAGCTGAATATCGAGCAGCACCAGGTCATATTCGCCCGGCGCAAACATCTCCAGCGCCTCACCGCCGGTCATCGCCACATCGACGCTGTTACCAAGTTTCTCCAGCACCGAGCGCGCGACAATCACGTTGAGTTCGATATCTTCTACCAGCAGCACATGTAGCGCCGGTAAAGGCATCTCATCCTCTTCGAAAGCGTCGTCAACCTCCTCCGCCACCGCAGGGGCATGGACGGTCAACGTAAAGAGCGAGCCGCTGCCGGGCTGGCTGCTGACGGTGATATCGCCGCCCATGCTTTTCGCCAGACGGCGCGAGACCGCAAGCCCGATGCCGGTACCGGTGGCCGGTTTGCCGCCGTGGCTATCTTTCACCTGATAATACATGGCGAAGATTTTGTCCTGCTCATCGCGCGGAATACCGATCCCGGAGTCCTGCACTTCGAAGTGGAGGATCTCACCTTCGTCATAGCGCACACGCACCGTCACCTGCCCTTCGCGGGTAAATTTCACCGCGTTGCTGATCAGGTTCCAGAGGATCTGCCGCAAGCGGGTGCCGTCGGTGATCACCTGGTGTGGCAGCGGCAGCGTCGGCTCCAGCTCGAAGCGCAGCCCTTTTTGATGCGCCTGCAGCCCGGAGAGGTTCTCCAGATCCGCCAGGAAACTGGTGAAGTCGAGCGGCTGGTTATCGAGCTGCACTTTGCGCCGCTCCATCTTATCCATATCGATGATATCGTTGAAGATATTTCCCAGCGTCACCGCAGAGACATGGATCGTTTTGAGGTATTTTTCCTGTTCAGGTGCCAGGTCGGTATCCAGCAGGATGCGGCTTAAACCGACGATGCCGTTAAGCGGCGTACGCAGTTCGTGGCTGATGGTAGAGATAAAGGTGGTCTTGTCCCGGCTGGCACGCTCCAGCGCGTCCTGATAGCGCTTACGCTCGGTAATATCGCGCCCGAAGCCCATCAGCCCGTGGCGTTTACCGACGCGGTCATAATAGGGAACTTTGCGGATTTCGAAGCAGGCTTTGCGCCCGTCGGGGTAATCGAGCCACTGCTCATAGGTGAGCGAGACATTGTGACGAAACACTTTCTCGTCGGTTTCAATCACTTTTTGTGCCGCTTCCGGCGAGTAGACATCCTGCGGCTTGAGGTGAATCAGCTGCTTTTCGCTTTTGCCAGTGAGCAGTTCCATAGCGCGGTTGCAGCCAGAAAACTCTTTATCTTCATTACGATAGAAGACCAGATCGGGGGAGGCATCCAGGAAAGAGCGCAGAAAAGAAGATTGCTGTTCAAGCTGGATCTGCGTCTGCTCGCGCTCCTGCATCTCAATCTTCAGCCGCTCAAACGTTGCCTGTCGCTCCGCTTCGGCTTTTTCGCGATCGCTGATCTCCTGGTTAAGCTGCATGATGTTGTCTTTAAGCTTCACGTTGAGCTTAAGATCGCGCTCGCGCATCTCTTCCAGCTTCTCTACCAGTCGCGATAAGCGCTGGCGTGACTCCTCCAGTTGCTCAACCACTACCGATAAGAAGTAGACCGCCCAGGGGGTGATCAGCAGACCAAAGAAGATAGAGCGGATCACGTCAATACGCTCAACCTGCCCCTGCAACACCATCGTGACCGCCATTTGCACCACAATGGCCAGCACCACCAGCGCCAGCGCCAACAGCATGGAAAAGCGCACCAGACCCAGCTTCATCATCAGGTCGACGTAATATTGCGCCAGTAAACGGATTTGCTTCATAGCGTTTTCCTTAAACAAGTCCGCTCAATAATACTCAATTCTGAGCAAGGCGTTGAAGCTTGTGCGAAAAATGCGGCAATAATGTGTGGTTGACCCAGGTTCAGGCAGGCGGCGTCCAGCAGCGACCGAGCGCCGATCCCTGGCCGCCGTGTGCATTAAGGTAGGTATTAATTTCGACCATGCCGGTCCAGCGGTTTTCGCACCAAAGCGGCGCCAGCAGGGTAGGACGACGGGCGCTTGCAGAAACGCGGTGGTAGATTATCTCCGGCGGCGTGTGGCGGATCATCTCGCCCGCAATGGCGGTGTACTCCTCAAGCCCGATGGCGTTAAGGCGCCCCGCTTCCCAGGCCTTTGCCATAATGCTGCCTTTCACAATATGCAGTGGGTGGAGCTTGATGCCGTCGACGCCGGTCTCCACCACGCGCTCAAGCGTCGCCATGCAATCCGGCAGCCGCTCGCCCGGCAGGCCAGCAATCAGATGCGTACAGACCTTCAGGCCGCGTTCGCGGGCGAGCCGCGTGGTGTTTTGATAGCAGGCGAAATCGTGGCCGCGATTGATGCGGTGCAGGGTTTTATCGTGCGCGGTTTGTAACCCCAGCTCCAGCCACACCTCAAAGCCCTGCTGGCGGTATTCACACAGCAGATCCAGCACCGCGTCCGGCACACAGTCGGGACGCGTTCCGACACACAACCCAACCATATTGGCCTGGCTCAGCGCCTGCTGATACATCTCGCGCAGCACCTGCACTTCCGCCCAGGTGCTGGTATAGGCCTGAAAATAGGCGAGATAGCGCCGGGCGCGGTTAACGCACTGCGCCTGCTCGGCAAGCTGCACCGCAATTGAGCGGTACTGCTGCGCCTCATCGGCAAAAGAGGCGACGTTGCAGAAAGTACAGCCGCCGCGGCCCAGCGTGCCATCGCGGTTTGGGCAGCTAAAGCCGCCGTGCAGGGTCAGCTTATGAACTTTTTCGCCATAGCGTCGGGCAAGATCCCCACCAAACATATTGACTAATTTCTGTAACTGCATAATCTGAAAGGCCGCCCAAATCAAAGGGCGTAGCCTGCCACTATTAGCTTTCATCGGCGATGACCTGGATCAATCGCCCGGGAAGGCTTTATCCATTGCATAATCAGTCAACATAACCGCCATTTCATTCACCCTCAGGGTAATTACTTTTCCTTATGCTGAAAGGTAAATTTGCAGAAATAGGTCTCCATCTCAAAAACAGTGGGATTATGCGGCGCCAGCCACACAAGCAGGATAATAATCTGCTAATAAAAGTCAGGTCAGAACAGAAGAGCGGAAACAGCGCATAACTATAGTGAGTCAGATCACACTCTCCCCCTGCAATATGCAACCATAACTGAATGTAAAACTGATTAAACATCCTTTTAAATCAATTGGATGAATAGCTGTTAGCACATTTTTGGATAAATAAGCTCGGCATTTGACCTGTGTGCGGATTCCCGATAAGTTGGAAATCCGCTGGAAGCTTTCTGGATGAGCAGTCTGCTCATCATATTTATGCAGTAATTGAGATTCCCTCTTAAGCAAGTCCTCAACACTTGTGAATCGATGCGAAAAGGAAATAGAAGAGGGCGACATACGAGGCCATTGCCCCGTCGCCATGCTCTTTCTGCGCCTGTGCGTAACGATCGGGAGGGCTCTCGCAGAGCCTGGGGAGGTTCACTGATATGTTGTACGATAAATCTCTTGAGAGAGATAACTGTGGTTTCGGCCTGATCGCCCACATAGAAGGCGAACCTAGCCACAAGGTAGTGCGTACCGCTATTCACGCACTGGCCCGCATGCAGCACCGCGGCGCGATCCTTGCCGATGGTAAAACCGGCGACGGTTGCGGCCTGCTGTTGCAAAAACCTGACCGTTTCTTCCGCATCGTCGCCGAAGAGCGCGGCTGGCGCTTAGCCAAAAACTACGCCGTCGGCATGCTGTTCCTCAATCAGGATCCGGAAAAAGCGGCTGCATCGCGTCGTGTTGTAGAAGAAGAACTTCAGCGTGAGACTCTCTCGCTCGTTGGCTGGCGCGATGTGCCGACCAACGAAGGCGTACTCGGTGAAATCGCCCTCTCCTCACTGCCTCGTATTGAGCAAGTTTTCGTTAACGCCCCGGCCGGCTGGCGTCCGCGCGATATGGAGCGCCGTCTCTTTATTGCCCGTCGCCGCATTGAAAAGCGTTTACAGGAGGATAAAGAGTTCTACGTCTGTAGCCTCTCTAACCTCGTCAACATCTATAAAGGTCTCTGTATGCCGGCGGATCTGCCGCGCTTCTACCTGGACCTGGCGGACCTGCGTCTGGAATCGGCCATCTGCCTGTTCCACCAGCGCTTCTCCACCAACACCGTGCCGCGCTGGCCGCTGGCGCAGCCTTTCCGCTACCTGGCGCACAACGGTGAAATCAACACCATTACCGGTAACCGCCAGTGGGCGCGCGCGCGTACCTACAAATTCCAGACGCCGCTGATCCCGGATCTGCATGATGCTGCGCCGTTCGTCAACGAAACCGGCTCTGACTCCAGCTCAATGGATAACATGCTGGAGCTGCTGTTAGCGGGCGGGATGGATATTGTGCGCGCCATGCGTCTCCTGGTGCCGCCAGCCTGGCAGAACAACCCGGAGATGGATCCGGATCTGCGCAGCTTCTTCGACTTTAACTCCATGCATATGGAGCCGTGGGACGGCCCGGCGGGCATCGTGATGTCTGATGGGCGTTTTGCCGCCTGTAACCTCGACCGTAACGGTCTGCGTCCGGCGCGCTACGTCATCACCAAAGATAAGCTCATCACCTGCGCTTCTGAAGTGGGCATCTGGGATTACCAGCCGGATGAAGTGGTCGAGAAAGGCCGCGTTGGGCCAGGCGAACTGATGGTTATCGATACCCGCGGCGGGCGCATTCTGCACTCTGCCGAGACCGATGACGATCTGAAAAGCCGCCACCCGTATAAAGAGTGGATGGAGAAAAACGTCCGCCGCCTGGTGCCGTTTGAAGATCTCTCCGACGACGAAGTCGGCATCCGCGAGATGGATGACGATCTGCTCACCAGCTACCAGAAACAGTTTAACTACAGTTTTGAAGAGCTGGACTCGGTGATCCGCGTGCTGGGCGAGAACGGCCAGGAAGCGGTCGGCTCGATGGGCGATGATACGCCGTTCGCCGTGCTCTCCAGCCAGCCGCGCATCATTTATGACTACTTCCGCCAGCAGTTTGCGCAGGTCACCAACCCGCCTATCGATCCGCTGCGCGAAGCGCATGTGATGTCGCTGGCGACCAGCATCGGCCGTGAAATGAACGTCTTCTGCGAAGCGGAAGGCCAGGCGCACCGTCTGAGCTTCAAATCGCCGATTCTGCTCTACTCCGATTTCAAACAGCTCACCACCATGACTGAGGAGCACTATCGCGCGGATACGCTCGATATTACCTTCGACGCCACGGCAACGACGCTGGAAGAGACCATTAAAGCGCTGTGCGACAAAGCGGAAGCGATGGTGCGCGCCGGTACCGTTCTGCTGGTGCTCTCCGATCGCAACATTGCCAAAAACCGCCTGCCGGTTCCGGCGCCAATGGCAGTTGGTGCGATTCAGGCATGCCTGGTGGATAAGAACCTGCGCTGCGACGCCAACATCATTGTTGAAACCGCCAGCGCCCGCGATCCGCACCACTTTGCGGTGCTGCTGGGCTTCGGCGCGACGGCGATCTACCCCTACCTGGCGTATGAAACGCTGGCGAAGCTTATCGACAGCAAAGCGATTGAGAAAGATTACCGCACCGTGATGCTGAACTACCGCAACGGCATCAACAAAGGGCTGTACAAGATCATGTCCAAAATGGGCATCTCGACTATCGCCTCTTACCGCTGCTCAAAACTGTTTGAAGCGGTTGGCCTGCACGATGATGTCACAGCGCTCTGCTTCCAGGGCGTGGTCAGCCGTATCGGCGGCGCCAGCTTCCCGGACTTCCAGCAGGATCTGCTGAACCTCTCCAAACGTGCCTGGCTGGCGCGCAAACCGCTGGAGCAAGGCGGCTTGCTGAAGTACGTTCACGGTGGCGAATACCACGCTTACAACCCGGACGTGGTGCGCACGCTGCAAAAAGCGGTTGAGAGCGGCGACTACAGCGACTATCAGCAGTACGCGAAGCTGGTTAACGAGCGTCCGGCGGCAACGCTGCGCGATCTGCTGGCCATTACGCCGGGCAGTGACGCGGTAAGTCTTAACGACGTTGAACCGGCGACGGAGCTATTTAAACGCTTCGATACGGCGGCGATGTCTATCGGCGCGCTCAGCCCGGAAGCACACGAAGCGCTGGCGGAAGCGATGAACAGCCTCGGCGGCTTCTCCAACTCCGGCGAAGGCGGCGAAGATCCGGCGCGCTACGGCACCAACAAAGTGTCGCGTATCAAGCAGGTCGCTTCAGGTCGCTTTGGCGTAACCCCAGCCTACCTGGTGAACGCCGATGTTATCCAGATTAAAGTGGCGCAGGGCGCGAAGCCGGGCGAAGGCGGTCAGTTGCCGGGTGATAAAGTGACCCCGTACATCGCCAAATTGCGTTACTCCGTGCCGGGCGTGACGCTGATTTCGCCGCCGCCGCACCACGATATCTACTCGATCGAGGATCTGGCGCAGCTGATTTTCGACCTGAAACAAGTCAACCCGAAGGCGCTGATCTCCGTCAAACTGGTTTCCGAACCGGGTGTCGGCACCATTGCGACCGGCGTGGCGAAAGCCTATGCCGATCTGATCACCATTGCCGGTTACGACGGCGGTACCGGCGCAAGCCCGCTCTCCTCCGTAAAATACGCGGGCTGCCCGTGGGAGCTTGGTCTGGTGGAAACCCAGCAGGCGCTGGTGGCGAACGGTCTGCGTCATAAGATTCGCTTGCAGGTCGATGGCGGTCTGAAAACCGGCCAGGACATTATCAAAGCGGCGATTCTGGGTGCAGAGAGCTTCGGTTTCGGTACCGGCCCGATGGTGGCGCTGGGCTGTAAATACCTGCGTATTTGTCACCTCAACAACTGCGCAACCGGTGTTGCAACCCAGGATGAGAAGCTGCGTAAGAATCACTACCACGGCCTGCCGTTCAAAGTGACCAACTACTTTGAATTTATCGCCCGTGAAACCCGCGAACTGATGGCGCAGCTGGGCGTGAAACGCCTGGTGGATCTGATTGGCCGCACCGACCTGCTGAAAGAGCTTGATGGCTTTACCGCGCGTCAGCAGAAGCTGGATCTCTCCAAACTGCTGGAGACCGCTGAACCGCATGCCGGCAAAGCGCTCTACTGCACCGAGAGCAACCCGCCGTTCGACAATGGCGTGCTGAATGCCCAGCTGTTGCAGCAGGCGAAACCGTTTGTTGATGAGCGCCAGAGCAAAACCTTCTGGTTTGATATCCGCAACACTGACCGCTCGGTTGGCGCGCTGCTCTCTGGTTATATCGCCCAGACGCATGGCGATCAGGGCCTGGCATCAGATCCGATTAAAGCCTACTTCAGCGGTACCGCAGGCCAAAGCTTCGGCGTCTGGAACGCGGGCGGCGTTGAGCTTTACCTCACCGGCGATGCCAACGACTATGTCGGTAAAGGCATGGCGGGCGGGTTGCTGGCGGTACGTCCTCCGGTCGGTTCGGCGTTCCGTAGCCACGAAGCGAGCATTATCGGTAACACCTGCCTGTATGGCGCAACCGGCGGTCGCCTGTATGCCGCAGGCCGCGCGGGCGAGCGTTTCGCCGTGCGTAACTCCGGTGCGATCACCGTGGTTGAAGGCATTGGTGATAACGGCTGTGAATATATGACGGGCGGTATCGTCTGCGTACTCGGCAAAACCGGCGTCAACTTTGGCGCGGGCATGACCGGCGGCTTCGCCTACGTGCTGGATGAAGATGGTGAGTTCCGCAAGCGCGTGAACCCGGAGCTGGTGGAAGTGCTGAGCGTCGACGATCTGGCGATCCACGAAGAGCATCTGCGCGGGTTGATTACCGAGCATGTGCAGCATACCGGTTCGCAGCGCGGTGAAGAGATGCTGGCCAACTGGCCGACGTTTGCCGCCAAATTTGCCCTGGTTAAGCCGAAGTCCAGCGATGTGAAAGCGCTGTTGGGTCACCGTAGTCGTAGCGCGGCAGAGTTGCGCGTGCAGGCGCAGTAAGGAATTGAGATGAGTCAGAACGTTTACCAATTTATCGACTTACAGCGCGTTGATCCGGCAAAGAAACCGCTGAAGCTGCGTAAGATTGCCTTTGTCGAGATCTACGAGCCCTTCTCGGAAGGGCAAGCGAAAGCGCAGGCTGACCGCTGTCTCGCCTGCGGCAACCCCTACTGCGAGTGGAAGTGCCCGGTTCATAACTACATCCCGAACTGGCTGAAGCTGGCTAATGAAGGGCGTATTTTTGAGGCGGCAGAACTGTCGCATCAGACCAACACGCTGCCAGAAGTGTGCGGGCGTGTCTGCCCGCAGGATCGCCTGTGTGAAGGCTCCTGTACGCTGAACGACGAGTTCGGCGCGGTGACCATCGGCAATATCGAGCGCTATATCAATGATAAAGCCTTCGAGATGGGCTGGCGTCCCGATTTGACCGGCGTGAAGCAGACCGACAAACGCGTGGCGATTATCGGCGCGGGCCCGGCTGGTCTGGCGTGCGCGGATGTGCTGACCCGTAACGGCGTGAAAGCAGTGGTCTATGATCGTCACCCGGAGATTGGCGGCCTGCTGACTTTCGGTATTCCGGCCTTCAAGCTGGAAAAAGAGGTGATGACGCGTCGCCGTGAGATCTTTACCGGCATGGGCATTGAGTTCCAGCTCAACACCGAAGTGGGCCGCGATGTGCAGATTGACGATCTGCTGAAAGAGTACGACGCCGTGTTCCTCGGCGTCGGCACCTATCAGTCGATGCGTGGTGGTCTCGAAAACGAAGATGCGCAGGGCGTGTTTGATGCGCTGCCGTTCCTGATTGCCAACACCAAGCAGATCATGGGCTATGGCGAAACGCCGTCAGAACCCTATATCACGATGGAAGGCAAACGCGTCGTGGTGCTGGGCGGGGGCGATACCGCGATGGACTGCGTGCGTACCTCGGTGCGCCAGGGGGCAACTCACGTAATCTGCGCCTATCGTCGTGACGAAGAGAACATGCCTGGCTCACGCCGCGAAGTGAAAAACGCGCGTGAAGAGGGCGTTGAGTTCCAGTTCAACGTACAGCCGCTGGGAATTGAAGTGAATGCCAACGGTAAAGTGAGCGGCGTAAAGATGGCGCGCACCGAAATGGGCGCACCGGATGAGAAAGGCCGTCGCCGCGCCGAGATCGTTGCCGGCTCTGAACACGTTGTTCCGGCTGATGCGGTGGTGATGGCGTTTGGTTTCCGTCCACACAGCATGGAGTGGCTGGCGAAGCACAGCGTTGAGCTCGATTCGCAGGGCCGCGTGATTGCCCCGGAAGGGAGCGATAACGCGTTCCAGACCAGCAACCCGAAAATCTTCGCCGGTGGCGATATCGTTCGCGGTTCCGACCTGGTCGTGACAGCGATTGCCGAAGGGCGTAAAGCCGCGGACGGCATCCTCAACTATCTCGAAGTGTGATCTTGCGAAAACGATGAAAAGGAGGCTACGGCCTCCTTTTTTATATTCTGCGGGCAATAAAAAAGCAGAACCGGGGTTCTGCTTTTCTCAGGTTATTTCACCACACGCAGCGATGGACGCCCACCGCGCGGCGGCGGATCGTCATCCGGATCGTTATCCTGATCCACTGCATGATCGGGTTTATCACCGTCGATAACCGACATCACCGTCTCGTTCTCCTGCTCGGGCATCTCACCATCATCGTTGAGACTGACGAGCTCTTCGTCGTAGGCGGTTTCTGGCTCAAACATGGTGCCGGCACCGTTTTCACGGGCATAAACGGCCAGTACGGCAGCCATCGGCACTTCTACCTGACGCGGCACACCGCCGAAACGCGCGTTGAAGCGCACTTCGTCGTTGCCCAGCTCCAGGTTGCCCACCGCACGCGGTGCGATGTTTAATACGATCTGGCCGTCACGCGCATACTCCATCGGCACGCGTACGCCCGGCAACGTCACATCAACAACCAGATGCGGCGTCAGCTGGTTATCCAGCAGCCATTCGTAAAAGGCCCGCAGTAAATACGGGCGGCGTGGAGACAGTTGCGACAAATCCATGATTAACCCCGACCAAGGCGCATTTCGCGCTCGGCTTCTGTCAGAGAGGCAAGGAAAGAATCACGTTCGAAGACGCGCGTCATGTACCCTTTCAGCTCTTTCGCGCCTGTGCCGCTCAGCTCGATGCCCAGTACCGGCAGACGCCACAGCAGCGGCGCGAGGTAGCAGTCAACCAGGCTGAATTCGTCATTCAGGAAGTAAGGCTTCTGGGTAAACAGCGGGCCAATCGCCAGCAGCTCTTCACGCAGCTGTTTACGGGCGGCATCGGCCTGCGCACCGCTGTTGTTCTCGATGACGTTCATCAGCGAGTACCAGTCTTTCTCGATGCGGTGCATGTAGAGACGGCTTTCACCGCGCGCCACCGGATAAACCGGCATTAATGGCGGGTGCGGAAAACGCTCGTCCAGATATTCCATAATGATGCGTGATTCCCACAGGGTGAGTTCACGATCTACAAGTGTCGGTACGCTTTGACTCGGGTTGAGGTCAATCAGATCCTGAGGAGGATTATCCTTTTCCACGTGCTCAATTTCAAAGCTGACACCCTTCTCGGCCAGCACGATGCGGACCTGATGACTATAGATGTCCACAGGACCAGAAAACAGCGTCATTACCGAACGTTTGTTGGCAGCGACAGCCATGAAAACCTCCAGGTATATTCAGAAATACTGCTACCGGACTTAATCGACCGGTCAGATGTTAGTTAGCTACCCGCGCGCACTGTCTCTCTTGTTCAAAAAACAAACAAAAAACGAACAATCCCAGCCATTTGGGCAGAAAATTGGATGATAGTTTACCAGATTTTGCGCGCTTTGTGGTGAGGGGATTCCGGAAATGCTGAAAAAGAGGAGATAAGCGATTGATTGCTGTGGATAACACAATTTTTATCCATAAAAAAACCCGGCTTGCACCGGGTTTTTCGCCAATCGTTCTGCCGAAGCAGAGGACAATTAACGTTTGGAGAACTGCGGACGACGACGTGCTTTACGCAGACCGACTTTCTTACGTTCAACCTGACGAGCGTCACGAGTAACGAAGCCAGCTTTACGCAGTTCAGCGCGCAGGGACTCGTCGTACTCCATCAGAGCGCGGGTGATACCGTGACGGATCGCACCAGCCTGACCGGAGATACCACCACCTTTAACGGTGATGTACAGGTCCAATTTCTCAACCATGTCGACCAGTTCCAGCGGCTGACGAACTACCATGCGGGCAGTTTCACGACCAAAGTACTGTTCCAGCGAACGCTGGTTGATTACGATTTTACCGTTGCCCGGTTTGATAAACACGCGAGCGGCGGAGCTTTTGCGGCGACCAGTGCCGTAGTATTGATTTTCAGCCATTGCCTATAATCCCGATTAGATGTCAAGAACTTGCGGTTGCTGTGCCGCGTGGTTGTGCTCGTTGCCAGCGTAAACTTTCAGTTTACGGTACATAGCACGACCCAGCGGGCCTTTTGGCAGCATGCCTTTAACCGCGATTTCAATCACACGCTCAGGACGGCGGGCAATCATCTCTTCAAAGGTCGCTTGTTTGATACCACCGATGTGGCCAGTGTGGTGGTAATACACTTTATCTTCACGCTTGTTGCCGGTTACAGCAACTTTCTCAGCGTTCAGAACGATGATGTAATCACCAGTATCAACGTGCGGAGTGTATTCCGCTTTGTGCTTACCGCGCAGGCGACGAGCCAGTTCGGTAGCCAGACGACCCAGAGTTTTACCGGTCGCGTCAACAACATACCAGTCGCGTTTTACGGTTTCTGGTTTAGCTGTAAAAGTTTTCATTAAAAGCTTACCCAAATAATTAGTTTCACGTTGGTGAACACCCAAACGTTTGTCAGTTGAGGTTCACACGACAAAGTCCGGCAAACCTACCCCTTCGAATAGCCTATGCCGGCGCATAGAAAGTTTTGGGGAAAAAAAACTTTCCCGTAACGTGGGGTCGCAGGATTATAGAGAAGTCGGGGTCAAAGATCGACCCCTTTTCGTCTTTTGCTGTTCGATTTCTGCGCCTGGTGGCAATGAAAAAAGGATTACGGCATATGCTCGCGTTTCAGGTACTCCTCGCTCTGCATCTCCTGCAGGCGCGATAAACAGCGCTGAAACTCAAACTTAACCCGCTCGCCCTGATAAATCTCATGCAGCGGCGCGGCGGCGCTCACCACCAGCTTCACGTGGCGCTCATAAAATTCATCCACCAGCGCAATAAAGCGGCGCGCCTCGTTCTCCATCAGCCGGGTCATCACCGGCACCTCAAACAGCATCACGGTGTGGAAAAGGCGCGACAGGGCGATGTAATCATGCTGGCTGCGCGCATTAACACATAATGTAGCGAAAGAGACGGCTAAGGTTTGATTCTCCACGCCAAGCGTCGCCAGCGGTCGATGGTTAATCTCCAGCTCCGGCGCATGGCTGCGCGGTGCGCCCGCCAGCGCCAGCCACAGCTTATCCATCTGCTGCGCGGTCTCTTCACCAAGCGGCGACAGCCACAGATGCGCCTGGGTCAGCGTGCGTAAGCGGTAATCGATGCCGGCGTCGACATTCATTACATCGCAAAACTGCTTGATCGCCTCAATGGCGGGCAGAAAACGGGCGCGTTGCAGACCGTTGCGATAGAGCTCGTCCGGGGGAATGTTCGATGTCGCCACCAGCGTAATGCCGCGCGCGAACAGCGCCTTCATTAATCCGCCAAGCAGCATCGCATCGGTGATATCGGAAACGAAAAATTCGTCAAAACAGAGGACGTCGGTTTGCGCCTTAAAACGGTCGGCGACAATCTCCAGCGGATCGCTCTGCCCTTGCAGCGAAGTTAACTCTTCATGCACACGCAGCATAAAGCGGTGAAAGTGCAGACGCTGCTTACGCTCGCCCGGCAGGCTGTGATAGAAGAGATCCATCAGCCAGGTTTTGCCTCGCCCGACGCCGCCCCACATATAGAGGCCGCGCACCGGTTCGCGCGATGCGCTGTCGCGTTTGCCCAGCAGTTTGCTGAATTTCGCCATCAGGCCTCCGCTCTGCTGTGCGGCGGGCTCCTGTTCGGCAATCAACTGTTGATAAATCGTATCCAGCCGGGTAACAGCTTCTTTTTGCACATCGTCCGGCTGATGGCTACCCTCTTTCAGGGCAGTAAGATATCGCGATGTCGGGGAAAGGCTTTGCATGGTGTTATTGTTGTTCCTTGAAAATCGATCCGCCCCCACAGGGTTGACGAAAAAAAGGCCGCTCTACACTACGCGATGCAGCGTCAGGATTCCACTTCTGCACCTTTAGCGGTTATAGTGGCACTCTCCGGCGCAGGCAAGAAGCTTGCAGCCCACCCCCTACGGAATCGAACAACAATGGGAGAAGTCATGACCTGGGAATACGCGCTAATTGGGTTAGTTGTCGGCATTATTATTGGTGCCGTGGGCATGCGTTTCGGAAACCGGAAATTGCGTCAACAGCAGGCCTTGCAGTATGAACTGGAAAAAAACAAAGCAGATCTGGAAGAGTACCGCGAAGAGCTGGTGAGCCACTTTGCCCGCAGCGCTGAACTTCTGGACAACATGGCGGACGACTATCGTCAGCTCTATCAGCATATGGCGAAGAGCTCCTCCAGCCTGCTGCCGGAAATGTCTGCGGAAGAGAATCCCTTCCGCAACCGTCTGTCAGAGTCTGAAGCGAACAACGATCAGGCCCCGGTACAGATCCCGCGTGACTACTCTGAAGGCGCATCGGGTCTGCTGCGCGGTCGCGCCAATCGCAAATAAGGCATCTCACTCTCCTTATTTATACGGGCGCGTCCCCCGCGCCCGTCGCAACTTCCCCATTCCAGCTATCATTTAGTCATTCTTCGCATTGTTACCCGGTTGAAATTTCAATAACATCACTCTGTTTTGGGCATCAATCCTTCCACTTCAGGTTACTGAGAGCCAGCATCGATGAAGAAACAAACCCAGCTGTTGAGTGCAATCGCGTTAAGTGTCGGCTTATCTCTCTCGGCACCGTTGGCAACGGCGGCGATGCCGTCACAGGTGCCTGGCCAGGGGGCGTTACCCAGTCTTGCGCCGGTTCTTGAAAAAGTGCTTCCCGCCGTGGTCAGCGTGCAGGTTGAAGGCACGGCAGTCCAGGGCCAGAAGGTCCCGGAAGAGCTAAAAAAATTCTTCGGTGAAGAAGCGCCTGACCAGCCGCAACAGCCGCAGCCGTTTGAAGGGCTGGGCTCCGGGGTGATTATTGATGCCGCAAAGGGCTACGTCCTGACCAATAATCACGTCATCAACCAGGCGCAAAAAATCAGCGTGCAGCTTAATGATGGCCGTGAATTCGACGCCAAACTGATCGGCGGCGATGACCAGAGCGACATCGCACTGCTACAGCTACAAAACCCCAGCAACCTGACGCAAATCGCCATTGCGGACTCCGATAAGCTGCGCGTCGGTGACTTTGTCGTCGCAGTTGGTAACCCGTTTGGCCTCGGGCAGACCGCAACGTCCGGGATTGTCTCGGCGCTCGGTCGCAGCGGCCTTAACCTCGAAGGTCTGGAGAACTTTATCCAGACCGATGCCTCGATTAACCGCGGCAACTCCGGCGGCGCGCTGCTCAATCTTAACGGTGAGCTGATCGGCATTAATACCGCCATTCTCGCCCCCGGCGGCGGCAGCGTCGGCATCGGTTTTGCTATCCCCAGCAATATGGCGCAAACCCTCTCCCACCAGCTGATTCAGTTTGGTGAGATTAAGCGCGGCCTGCTCGGCATTAAAGGCACGGAGATGAGCGCCGATATCGCCAAAGCCTTTAACCTGAATGTGCAGCGCGGGGCGTTTGTCAGCGAAGTGCTGCCCAACTCCGGCTCGGCGAAAGCGGGAATTAAATCCGGGGATGTGATTGTCAGCCTCAACGGTAAGGCCCTGAACAGCTTCGCGGAGCTGCGCTCGCGCATCGCCACCACTGAACCGGGCGCGAAAGTGAAGCTTGGGCTGCTGCGAGACGGTAAACCACTTGACGTTGAAGTGACGCTGGATAAGAGCACCTCCGCTTCCGCCAGCGCAGAGCTGATCTCCCCGGCATTGCAGGGCGCAGAGTTGAGCGACGGGCAGCTGAAGGATGGCACCAAAGGCATCCGGGTCGGTGAAGTTGAGAAAGGCAGTTCGGCGGCACAGGCCGGCTTGCATAAAGATGATGTGATCATCGGCGTTAACCGCGCCCGCGTGCAGTCCATCGCCGAAATGCGCAAAGTGCTGGAGACCAAGCCGTCGATAATGGCGCTGCACATTGTGCGGGGTAACGACAGCATCTATCTGCTGCTGCGTTAACCCTTTCCTCGTCCGGGCATCACCGCTGCGTGTGATGTCCGGATAACTCATGGTATGCTGCTGCGGTCCTTCTTTTAACGACTATCCCATCATGTATGTGAAGCTTTTACGTTCGATTGCAATCGGTGTTGTCGTCGGTGGCCTGATCATCGCCGCCATGCCGTCGCTACGTCAGAATAACCCGCTCGCGACGCATCAGTTAGACAGCGCCGATGAGACGCCTGCGTCCTATAACCCGGCCGTGCGCCGCGCCGCGCCCGCAGTGGTCAACGTCTATAACCGTAGCCTGAACAGCTCCACGCACGATCGCCTCGAAATCCGCACCCTCGGCTCCGGCGTCATCATGGATCAGCGCGGCTATATCATCACCAACAAGCATGTGATTAACGATGCGGATCAGATTATCGTCGCCCTGCAGGATGGACGCGTCTTTGAAGCCTTACTGGTTGGCTCAGATAGCCTGACAGACCTGGCGGTGCTGAAGGTGAACGCTAATTCCGGCCTGCCGGTGATCCCGATCAATGCCAAGCGCACGCCGCATATTGGCGATGTGGTGCTGGCGATCGGCAACCCCTATAACCTCGGGCAGACCATCACCCAGGGGATTATCAGCGCCACCGGGCGTATCGGCCTCAACCCCAGCGGGCGGCAAAACTTCCTGCAAACCGATGCCTCCATCAACCACGGCAACTCCGGCGGCGCGCTGGTCAACTCGCTGGGCGAGTTAATGGGCATCAATACCCTGTCGTTTGATAAGAGTAACGACGGCGAGACGCCGGAGGGGATTGGTTTCGCCATTCCGTTCCAGCTGGCGACAAAAATTATGGATAAGCTGATTCGCGACGGGCGGGTGATCCGCGGTTATATCGGGATCGGTGGACGCGAGATTGCCCCGCTGCACGCTCAGGGCACCGGCATCGATCCGATTCAGGGGATTGTGGTTAATGAAGTGTCGCCAGACGGCCCGGCGGCGCGGGCAGGTATTCAGGTCAACGACGTGATCACCTCGGTGAACGGCAAGCCGGCGGTATCCGCGCTTGAAACCATGGACCAGGTAGCAGAGATCCGCCCCGGTTCAGAGATCCCGGTTGAAGTGATGCGTGACGACAAAAAGCTGACGCTGCACGTCACGATTCAGGAGTACCCGGCCACCAACTGACGGCCATAAAAAAACCGGAGCACAGGCTCCGGTTTCTCATCTCAGCCGCGCTTAGCGGTTGACGAAGTCGACACCAAGTTCGATATCTTTTTTCAGCGTATCCAGCATGCCTTCCAGCGACTGCTGTTCAAACGCGCTGAGCTGGCCAATCGCCTTGCGCTCTTCTACGCCGTTTTTACCCAGCAGCAGCGGCTGCGAGAAGAAACGCGCATGTTCGCCATCGCCTTCAACATAGGCGCACTCAACGATGCCGCTCTCGCCCTGCAGGGCGCGAACCAGCGAGAGACCAAAGCGTGCAGCCGCCTGGCCCATGGAGAGGGTTGCTGAACCGCCACCCGCCTTCGCTTCCACCACTTCGGTGCCCGCGTTCTGAATACGTTTGGTCAGGTCGGCAACTTCCTGCTCGCTGAAGGTCACGCCCGGGATCTGCGACAGCAGCGGCAGGATCGTCACGCCAGAGTGCCCGCCAATTACCGGCACTTCAATCTCTGCTGGTTTCTTACCTTTCAGCTCAGCAACAAAAGTATTGGAGCGAATGATGTCCAGCGTGGTCACGCCAAACAGTTTGTTCTTGTCATAGACACCCGCTTTTTTCAGCACTTCAGCCGCAATCGCGACAGTGGTGTTGACCGGGTTAGTAATGATACCGATACAGGCTTTCGGCGCGGTTTTTGCCACCTGCGCCACCAGGTTTTTCACGATACCGGCGTTCACGTTAAACAGGTCAGAGCGATCCATACCCGGCTTACGCGCAACCCCTGCGGAGATCAGCACCACGTCGGCACCTTCCAGCGCTGGCGTCGCATCTTCACCGGAGAAGCCTTTGATGTTTACATCGGTCGGGATATGGCTGAGGTCTACAGCGACACCGGGAGTGACAGGTGCGATGTCGTAGAGGGAGAGTTCTGAACCTGAAGGCAGTTGTGTTTTCAGTAGTAGGGCAAGCGCCTGGCCGATACCGCCGGCCGCGCCGAGGACTGCGACTTTCATCCTAAACTCCTTATTATGGTTAGCTAAATATATTGTTACTCCGCTGCGGCGACCTTAATTCACCCTGCTAATTATGACAATAAGTGCGCCAAAATAACGCGGCACAGCCCACTGTAGCGATTTTATAAAAGGGTTAAATATGACCGTCAGATCGGCAAGCTAAGCAACTAACTTAACGAGTTTATAATATAGCTGTAGAATTCACCAAAATAACATCATATTTATAACATTTAATTTACTTTTTACTCTTATTTGCGACGTAAGCCACATGCTGATGTCCTTAACGAAAGAATTTGCTAAACTCCGCGCCCTTCCCCATAACTTTTCAGCATATTTATCTGCAGAATGTTTGCATAAAAATTCATTAATATGCATAATAAAGTCGTTTTCACAGCCATATTACGGGTGACTTATGCGAAGCTCGGCTAAACAAGAAGAATTAGTGAAGGCGTTTAAGGCGCTTTTAAAAGAAGAGAAATTCAGTTCCCAGGGTGAAATTGTCCAGGCCTTACAAGAAGAGGGCTTCGACAATATCAACCAGTCCAAAGTCTCACGCATGTTGACCAAGTTCGGCGCGGTGCGCACGCGCAATGCGAAGATGGAAATGGTCTACTGCCTGCCGATCGAGATGGGCGTGCCGACCACCTCCAGCCCGCTGAAGAACCTGGTACTGGACATCGACTACAACGACGCGGTAGTGGTCATCCACACCAGTCCGGGTGCCGCACAGCTGATCGCGCGTCTGCTCGACTCGCTGGGTAAAGCGGAGGGGATCCTCGGCACCATCGCTGGTGACGACACCATCTTCACCACGCCAGCCCGCGGCTTTACCGTTAAAGATCTCTACGAAGCGATCCTCGTCCTCTTCGAACAAGAGCTTTAACCGCGCATTCCCCTCGGTTCCCGCTGAGGGGGAATGTTCGGCATTTCTCCCCTTTCAGGCAACTTTTCACCCCATATCATTTAACAAATAGTGCGATTTTTCGTTTCATTACCCTGCCGCAGCCGATAGCACCGCACAAAAAATCAAAGCAATCTATCTCGCTGATTTTATTAATCCTCGTTAACTAATTCTTCGACTTAAGCAAAATTTTTATGCCGACAGGTTATAAAAAGCGCCGTGCGTTATATGTATTCGGCGCAGTTATAATTAGCTTGGTATTAATTATTCGCGTGATTAGTGTATACTTGATTTCGTGATGGGGGTCACAAAACGAGCCCCTGGAAAAATTCGAAGAAAAGAATACGACGAGGTAAGCATTATGAATATCAAATCATCTATCGCAACTATGGGTATCCTCTCAGCACTCTCATTCGGCGCCTTTGCCGCTGACATGATCAATGCAGACCAGGCGCAAGACCGCCAGTCTCTGGGTACCGTCTCCGTCGGCGCCATCGCCTCTTCACCGATGGACATGAACGCGCAGCTGAGCAAAAAAGCGGAAGAGCAGGGTGCATCCTCCTACCGCATCATTGAAGCGCACAGCGGTGACCGCTGGCACGCGACGGCAGAACTCTACAAATAAGTTTTACCCCAAACCCTATGAATTAATCGCTCAACGGCACCAGGCATAAGAAAAGACGTTTAACCCTTCTCGCCGTTGAGTCTCTCTTACGGAGAACACAGTATGAAACGCAATCTGATTATCGCATCCCTTGGCCTTGCTTCCCTGATCTCATTCGGCGCAAGTGCCGCAACGCTGGTTAACAGCGATCAGGCCAGCAACCTGCAATCCGTAGGCACCGTCTCTGTTTCACAGATTGCCGGTGTACCGATGGATATCCGCCAGGAACTCTCTGCGAAAGCCGACCAGGCTGGCGCAAGCAGCTACCGCATTATTGAAGCCCGCACCGGTTCTCATACCCACGTGACGGCTGAACTGTACAAATAAACCCTCGTCGTCTGTCCGACGACTTGCCCCTGCCTCCCCTGGCAGGGGCTTTTTTTTATCAGAAATAGTAGTGCACCTGCGCGTTGATAGCCTGCTCCGCATCCATGTTGCCAAACCTTGAGTGCGCAACATCAAGCTCAAGATGGAGGTTGTCGCTCACCTGCCCATCAATGCTGGCATGGTAGTGTATGCGCCCGTCACGTTCGGCCTTAACCCGCATATTGCCTGCATCATCATGAAGGATGATATCGCCATCCGCCCGCAGTTCCGTCTCATAATGCCACCCTGCCCGCAGCGTAATCGCCCGATCATCATCGCAGAAGTGTGCCCCCGCCACGATCCCTGTACGCCCCACCCACGGGATCGCGCTCTGACGATGCAGGGAGAGAGGGAGACCACGATCGTGCCAGTGAAACGTGGCACCAGAGAGCTTGCCCAGCACAACCTGCGCCTGCGGCTCGATGTAGGCATGCCGGGTCAGCGGATAGTGATAGCCCGTTTCAACGCCGCCTAACCAGCTGTTGGTGCGGTAATCCCGTGCGTTAAGACCGCTAAACGCCAGCCAATCATGATTGAATGAGTGGACATATTTCACGCCAGCATCGAGATAGAAACCGGACTTGCTCAGCAACGTAGCGTAGTAGCCTGCGCCGAAATCGCGGCTGCTTCCCTGCATGCTCTCGCCGCTCAACTGATGGGTGGCGTAACTCATATAGACGCCGGAAAAGAGATCGGCACCGGGCAAGGCGCTTTTTCTGTCGATACCCGACCAGGTCATGGCGTCGTGATGACTGCTCCCCCCTTTGCCGGTACCGTTATGGCGTTGCGTGAATGCCCATGCCCCCTCACCCCCGCCTCTTTCCCGCAACTGCACGGCGCGTTTATTCAGGCTATTTACTTCCGTAATGAACCGCTTATAACTCATGGCAAAAAAGCGTCTGGCCTTGGCAATAGCGGCGGGATCGGGCGTCTGACTGAAACCGGTCAGGATCCACTGCGTGCTTAGCGCATCCTCTTGCCGTTTGATAATCGGCTCAAGTTTGCTAAACCCCCGCACCGCTTTTGCCGCTGTAAAGAGCGAGGCGGGCGTGCCGCGCGGGGCCGTAATCAATGGAAGATGCAGCCCCTGGATGCGTCGTGAGAGCTTAAGCACATCCAGAAACAGAACGTTGTTTTCCCCAGTCGCATGCTGGCTGATCACGATTTTATCGCTGCTTTGCAGATCCGTACGCAGGGCAAACCCCGTTTCACTGGCCTCTAACTCGCCAATTCTTAAGGTGTTAAAGCGATGTCTTCCAGCGGAAAGTCCCACCAGCGAGCGCGAAGCCGAGAGCCTGCCGACCCCGGAATCGCGGCGTAGCTGCCACCGTGTCGCATTGAGGCTTAAGCGTGCGCGCGGCGCAGAGAGTGAACCAATCCAGCTGCTCTGAAAACCAAAGAGCCTGGCCATGCTCCCCTTCTGCCCGGGTGTCACACCCTGAACAAGACGCGGCACATCACTCTCACCAAAGTGGATGAACGCCTCGCCGACGGCGTGAATATGTCCCCATAGTGAGGCAAAGGGGGCCACGTTAAGCGTGCTTTCATCATTAAGTTCATACGTCGCACTGCTCTTAAGCGCATAGAGTGTTGGAGTAACACGCCCCGGCGCGACAGGATTGGCCGCCAGCAGTAGCGAGGCGGAAGGGCCAACGCTCACCGTAGCATCACTGCTCCAGCCGCCCGTTGCGGTCAGCCGCGCATTCTCCAGAAGGGTGAGCGGGGTTTGGCTGAACTGGCTGAATCCATCAAAAGTGGCTTCCCGCGACGAAACCGTAACCTGGCTATCCTGTCCGTAAACCGTGCCGGTAAATTTCTCCCGAATGGCGAGTGTCGAGTGCGCGGAGAGGTTAATGTGACCCCAGAAGCGGCTAAGTTCCTCATCAAGCGCCCCCGTTGAGTTGCCCCTGCGCGGCACGTTCACCACGCCATTGCCATCATTAATATCGATATAAGGCGTAGAACTGCCCAGCGTGATAGCCGAGCCTCTGGCCTCAATGTTGCCAAGCAGTGACGCATTTCTTGCCAGATCGAACGAGGCATAATCGAGCACTAAACGATTGACGTGGAAAATGCGGCGCTCCCAATCCGGCTGCGTAAACGAAACCGGCTCGCTGCGCAGCGAGAAATCCCGCAGCAGACGCAGTTTTTCAACAATCTCCGGCGTGTTATAGGCATGGATAACAGGATGGCCCTGAAACACCAGCCGGCCATACTGCTGCGTAAAATCACCGGCTATGTCGACCGCGCCATCGAGAATCAACGCGCCCCGCGTTCCGGGTGCGACATGGTTAGTGAAGTTAAGATTTCCCCGCAGTTGGCCGTGATAGATATAGCCCTCATCTTTAAGGCGCTCATAACGGGTGCGGATCGCCTGCTGATGATCGTGACCGACAAACTCCCAATGTTCATTACTGTGTTGATTGTCCGGGAACCAGTCATACTCAGGCGTTTTAAGAATGAAGTAATCATTAGTGCCGGTATTGGAATTACGGTACCCATACAGCTCGCCGACCTGCCCGGTTCGCGAGTAGGACCACTCGTAGACAGGGATGGCGTCGATCGCGCGCTGATAACGTAGATGGATATCGGCCCGCTTTACTGCCCGGTTAATCAGCGCGGCCCCGTAATCTTCGGCATTAAGTTGGTGGAAGGTGAGCGCATTGCCGTTAACGTCCAGCCTGCCGCCGCGAAAGCCCCATGTAATCGAGTCGGGATCGACCTGCTGACCATCGCGAAGCACCACTAACGGCCTGCCGCTGACGATGCGCAGCACGCTGCATGCCTTCACCCTGCCTTGTGCATCGGGGCGCTGGGCGAGCACCACGGTTCCGTCACCGATATTCAACCCCCCAGGGTTGATGCCCAGCGCGTTAATGCTCAGCGTACCTTTTCCCACCTTATGCAAATTATCGCCTTCGGTGCCGTTCACCAGCCATTTCACCGTTGCGCCGGCAGCGACATTAACGCCGCCGCCGATCCACGTCTGCGCCTCCATCGGCGAGACGCTAGCGTTGCCATAAAAGGTTAAGCTTCCCGCGCCCTGATCGACGCTATCCTGCAACATCAAAACAGCATTCGCGCCGCGAAAAGTCAGATCGTTACCGCTACTGGTACCCTCTGGGCCCTTGCCCTGCATGGCATAAGTGCTGCTCCCCTGCGTTAACGTGCCCGCCCCGGTTGCCGCATCGTATCGCCAGAAAAACAGCGCATTGCGTTGCCGGTTTTCTATCGCCGCACTGGCATATTTATCCCTTGTCTGCTGAATGAATTGTGGGTCAACAAAGGTGTACGCAGTCTGCTCAATTGGCCCCAGATAGAGCATGCTTAATGCGCCGACCACGATCCATTGGTTGTTCAGGCTATCCCAGGCGTAGAGCGGAGAACCGCTATCGCCCAGTGCGCCGTGGCTCGCCAGCGGACCATTTTTAGGGTCAAAAACATCACCGGAGTTGATTACTAACAGTTGGTAAAGGTTAATCCGCGGCTGCCCGATGGTCCCACCAGTGAGAAAACGATACGCCCCCTGGATATCGCTCCGCTTACCCGAGGCATCACTCACTTTTTGTCTGCCGGATCCCATGCGGTAAAAGAGACGAAAACGCGCCTCGTCATGCAGGGTTTTGAGCGGCATGTTTAAGGGGGAGATCGCGGCGGGCGCCACCTCCGTGACCACTTTATTTAAACGAATAACGCTAAAGTCCTTTAGCCGGATACTCTCTCTGTCCGCCAGTTCATAAGGGTAATGACCAAATTCCAGGGTTCTGAGATATGACGTGGGATTATGATGCACCGTCGTTGCATATTGCGGGTGAATAAGTGTAGCGATACCCGACCTGTTATTTACGCTGCTGAAATCGGGCATCGGTGCCTGATTTAGCAGGCCAACCGTCTGACCATATTTATTATAAATGGCCACGTCCCGGGCTCCCGGATAAAACGCCCCCTTATTAGTCGCGAAATCACGATAGGTCTGATAAGGAATATCGGCATTCGCTACGGAGCGTTGGACAATGCGCGCTTTCGCATGCAATGCGCAGGAAGGGAAAAAGAGAGATAAACAGAGTGATAGTGTGACTTCAAGCGAATATATCTTTTTCATACTAACCATCCTTTGGTTTAGTAATAGAAGAAAATATTGCTCTACATTGAAAATATAGTAATAAGCCCCTACTGATTATATTTATCGCGACAGGCTCTTTGCCTGCCGCGAATTAACTCTAGCACAGTGTGATATTTATATATTCCGAAAATAGAGTGCAGTTAGCGCACATTAAAATGCAGCGCCCCCTCCAGCTCCTCTTCCGCTTCATCAAACAGCAGGATCAGCGCCCCGAAACGGCGGCGCTTCTTCTCCGGCAGATGGATAAAAGCAATCTCCAACGGCAGCGGTAACGCTTCCCCCATTACCGCATCCCACAGCGAATCGAGATCGTGCACCTTCTCCTCTTCAAGGGCGAACTGGCGACAAAAATCGCGATAGAAGGCGCGCTGATCGGCGATCTCTTTGAAATCGAAGGTGTAGGTTTTCATGCTCTCCATCATCTGCCGTTCCACTGTTTATAAACCGCCTAAATGTAGCGTTTTCACTTCCATAAACTCGTCTAATCCCAGCACGGAGCCTTCGCGGCCTAAACCCGACTCCTTCACGCCGCCAAAAGGCGCGACTTCGGTCGATACCGCACACTCGTTCACGCCAATCATGCCGCTCTCCAGCGCCTGCGAAACGCGGAACACCCGTTGCAGGTTTTGCGTATAGAAGTAGGCTGCCAGCCCAAACGGCGTGGCGTTGGCGCGTTTGATCACCTCCTCTTCGCTGGTGAAGCGGAAGCAGGCGCCAAGCGGGCCGAAGGTCTCTTCCTGCGCCAGTTTCATGCCATCGCTACAGTCACCGAGCACCGTCGGCTGCCAGAAGTTACCGCCCAGCGCGTGCGGTTCGCCGCCGGTCAGCACTTTCGCGTCTTTCGCTACCGCATCTTCAACATGCTCACGCACCTTATCGACAGCGGACGACTCAATCAGCGGGCCAACGACTACCCCCTCCTCCATGCCATTACCCACTTTCAGCGCCTTAACCGCCTCGCTCAGCTTGCGGGTAAACTCGTCATAGACACCCTCCTGGATATAGAAGCGGTTAACGCTGACGCACACCTGGCCTGCGTTGCGGAACTTGTTCGCCACCGCGCCCTGCACTGCGGCATCAATATCCGCATCATCAAAGACGATATAGGGCGCGTTTCCGCCCAGCTCCATTGAGACCTTTTTCATCGTCTCGGCAGCGTTACGCACCAGCGTTTTGCCCACCGCCGTTGAGCCGGTGAAGGAGATTTTGCGCACCTCCGGGCTTGCCATAATGGCATCGCTGATCTCAGAGGTTGTGCCAGCGACCGCATTCAGCACGCCATCCGGGACACCCGCTTTTTTCGCCAGCGTTAACAGCGCAAAGGCGCTCAGCGGCGTATTGTTGGCGGGCTTGATCACCCCGGTACAGCCTGCGGCTAATGCCGGGCCGAGCTTGCGCGTCAGCATCGCCATCGGGAAGTTCCACGGCGTAATTGCCGCCACCACGCCGATAGGTTCCCGGGTCGCCAGAATGCGCGATCCCGGCTTAACCGGCGGAATGATCTCGCCGTTGGCGCGTTTTGCCTGCTCGGCAAACCACTGAATAAAGCTGGCGGCGTATTCGACTTCGCCCTCCGCCTCCTTCAACGGCTTACCCTGCTCGCTGGTCATCAAACGCCCCAGCCAGCTTTTGTTCTCGATAATCAGTTCATACCAGCGATAGAGAATGGTTGAGCGCTCTTTGGCGGTTTTTGCCCGCCAGGCGGGAAAGGCGCGCGCCGCGGCGGCTATCGCCTCTTCGGTCTCTTTTTTCCCCGCTTTCGCCACGCGCGCGATCACCTCGCCGCTGGCCGGGTTCAGAACCTCAAAGGTGGTCTCCAGGGTTTTCCAGACGCCATCGACCAGATAACCGGTCTGAAAAAGCGCACTCTCCTGCAATGCCTGCGTGCTCATGAGTTCTCCTGATCTGCGGTGTGTTGATTCTCCTGTGAAGTATAGTCATAAAAAAACCGACGCTTAGGGCGTCGGCTTTGTCATTAATTGCTGGTTAGCGCGTGTTGATACTTATGTAGCATGCCGGTTAACCGCTCGACCGGCTCCGTCACCTGCGGCGAGGCATTCCACTCACGCAGTTTCTGCTGATACACCGCCAGCTCTTCAAGCAACTGGGTAAAGTAGCGACGCCGTTTGGTATCGGATCCGGCGGCGATCACCTCAGAGGCGGTGCGGCGCAACTGCCGGTGGAACGCCGAGAGATCGTCATTGATCGGCACCGGCGCATCGCGTAGCCGCTGGTGGGCAATGATCAGCGTTAACGCCAGGCGGAACTTCGCCACATCGCCGGGAAACTTATTCAGCAGCAGAAAGAGCTGTTGATAGAGCGCCGGGAGGTGGTTCTCTTTACGCCGGGCGGTGTTGGTGGTCATTGCCGAGACCGCCGCCGAGACAAACTGGTTAAGCAGCACGCGTCCGGTGCGTGCCTGCGAGTTATCGCGCACCAGCAGGATCACCGTTATCGCCAGCACCACGCCCACTAATTGCCCCAAGGCACTATCGAGGAAGAAGCTGAACTTGAAGGTCATCGGGTTATCCAGCACCAGAATATTGATGGTGCCTGCCAGCGTCGCCATCGATCCCAGCCGCCGTTTCTGCACTTCGATGCCAATAAAAAAGGCCAGCACCGCAAGGCTGATACAGAGCAGCAGCATGCTTTGCTGGGTGGCGGGCAGAATAACCAGGAAGTAGAGCGCGCCTATCGGTAGCGCCCACAGCATGCCGTAGACGAAATCTTTCGCCACCATAATCGGATTGGGCAGCCGCATCGCCAGCGAGGTGACAACGGCAATCATCACCATCGCCCCGCTGCCGGAGGTCCAGCCGGTCCACAGCCAGAAGAGCGTGCCGAGGGCGCAGGAGAGCGTGGTGCGCCAGAAGTTAATCATTGCGTGGTGGCGCTCGGCGGATTCCGCTTTCACCACCGCTTCGCCCCGCAGCACCTCCTCTTCGATGGCGCTGATTTTGGTATTGCCAATCACGCCGCGCTTAAGCAGCAGGTAGCGCGTCGCCGCCCCGACCCAGCTGTAGAGCGTCACCGGCGTGTCGCGCTCGCCGGTCCAGATAATCACCCGCCGCATGCGTTTTAACTGCCGGTGTACGTCCTGCACCGTTTCGACCGGCTCGTCGAACAGCTCGCGAAAGGTATCGGTGATCAGATCCGGGCGCGTGTTCTGAATCAGGTAGGTCTCGCACGCCTGGGTAATCAGCGTCAGCGAGAGGGTGTTGATTACCTTCAGACGGCGGTTTGCCAGCCCCCAGCGCGAGGATTCGATCTTCAGGTTGCTGCGCATACCGTCCAGCCCGGCGGTGCGGCGAACCAGCGCCGCCCAGGCGGCATCGACCTCTTCGCTGTCGCCATGCTTGATACAGAGCTGCATCAACTGATAGTGCGCCACCAGCAGGCTATCGAGCTCGTGATCGATCACCTGCTTCACAGAGCGCGGCGAGAAGAGCAGATCGGCGACAATCGCGCACAAAATCCCCACCACGATCTCACTACAGCGCTCCACGGCGTATTGCGGTGCCAGCAGCGGGTTGGGCTCAATGGTGATAACAATGATCAGCGCCGTGTAGCCCGCCAGCCCCCAGGCGTAGGAGTTCTCAACGCGTATCAGCGAAGAGACCCAGGTACAAAAGCCCGCCCAGATACAGCTCACCAGCAGCATCAGCAGCGGCGTGCGGATCAGCATAATGATGATGGTCAGCCCGGCAATACAGCCGATAAAGGTCCCGGCGATACGCAACATACCCCGGTAGCGGATCGCACCGGAATAAGGCTCACCGCCTGCCGCAAACGCGGGGCCGGCGGCAACAATCGCCGCGGTCAGCACCGCCCAGCGCGGTGTTTCAAGCTGGAAGTGAAAGCCGACAAACAGCGCCAGCACTACCGCGCCAGCAAGCTTGCAGGCAAAGCGCAGATGCTGGCTGGCGATAGAGAACAGCCCCATAGCGATTACCCCAGCTCACGCAGACGGTGGGCGATTTTACGAAACAGCGAATCGTGGCTGGCGTCGCGATCGGTTTTACCGGTAACCACGACGGTTGCGGTGGTGCCCGCCGGCCACAGGTTGCCCTGCTGTTTGTCCAGACGAATGCGCACCGGTACGCGCTGCGCCAGGCGAACCCATTCGAGGTTGGAGTCGACGGTCGCCATCCCTTTGCTGTCATTGGTGCTGCTGGAGTTAGTCACCCCGGCGGCGACGCTGTCGACGGTGCCTTTCAGCACCTGATTGCTGCCTAACGGCGTGATCTCAGCGCGATAACCGGCGCGCACGCCCTCAAGCTTGGTCTCTTCCATATAGGCCAGCACATAGAAACTGTTCTGTTTCACCAGCGCCACGGCGGTGGAGCCGCGAGTAATGAACTCACCGGCATAAACGTTGAGGTTGGTGACCCAGCCATCGGCCGGAGCACGAATAGTGGTGCGCTCCAGATCGAGCTTCGCCAGATCGCGCGTCGCCTGCGCTTTCGCTAACTGATGCAGTTCGGTTTGCAGGGTGTTATTCGCCTGATCAATCTCTTCGCGCGACATTGCCTGAATGCCTAACTGGTTACGACGACCGGCTTCGCGTCGCTTCTCATTGACCAGCGCCTGGTAATAGGCGACATCGGCTTCATCCTGCTCGAGCGCTTTTTGGTAGCGCGGCTGGTCGATGGTGAAGAGCACCTGGCCCTGTTTGACCAACTGGTTATCGTGAACATCAACGCTGGTAACCAGCCCGGTGACATCCGGGGCGATGGCTACCACATCGGCGGTGAAGCGCGCATCACGCGTCCAGGGTGATTCGGTGTAGTAAACCCAGGCGCGGAAAATGGCGATAAACGCCAGGATAACAAGCGCCACGGTGATCGCGGTACGGGTGATATTTCTTGTTAGTGTTTTCACTTCTACCTCAAACAAATAAACGCGACAGCAGGTAAAACAGGCAGCAATAGAGCGCGGTGTTAAACAACGCAGGATGCCAGACAAAATCGTAGATCCCGGTCGGGATCAGCATCCGACGCACCAGCCAGAAAATCGCCAGCGACAAAATCAGCTCGAAAAAAATCGGTGGGAACGACAAACCGAACACCACGATGACGGGAAACAGACTCATGTTGACCTTGGTTTTTTTACGCTTGCAGGTGATAAATCGTTCGTACGCCACCGCAGGAAAGGGCAAGGAGAGCCAGGCGAGAGTGACGTGAATATTATGGATAGATAGTATATTAGCGTAACTGTTATGCTGTTATCTATATTATGTGATCTAAATCACTTTTAAGTCAGAGTGAATAATGGAACGTTTAAAACGCATGTCGGTGTTCGCCAAAGTGGTGGAACTGGGCTCCTTTACCGCCGCTGCACGTCAGTTGCAAATGAGCGTTTCGTCCATCAGCCAGACCGTGGCGAAGCTGGAAGATGAATTGCAGGTGAAGCTGCTGAACCGCAGCACGCGCAGCATTGGGCTGACCGAAGCAGGAAAGATCTACTATCAGGGCTGTCGCAGGATGCTCCATGAGGTGCAGGATGTGCACGAGCAGCTCTACGCCTTTAACAATACGCCCATCGGCACGCTGCGCATCGGTAGCTCTTCAACCATGGCGCAAAATGTGCTGGCAAAAATGACCGCCGAGATGCTGAAAGAGCATCCGGGGCTGTCAGTTAATCTGGTGACGGGCATCCCCGCGCCGGATCTTATCGCCGACGGGCTGGACGTGGTGATCCGCGTGGGCGCGTTGCAGGATTCCAGCCTCTTCTCCCGCCGCCTCGGCACCATGCCGATGGTGGTCTGCGCGGCCAAAAACTATCTCGCCCACTACGGCACGCCGGAAAAGCCGGCCGATATGGTGAACCACTCGTGGCTGGAGTACAGCGTGCGCCCGGATAACGAGTTTGAGCTGGTGGCCCCGGAAGGGATCGCCACGCGCCTGATCCCGCAGGGGCGGTTTGTCACCAACGATCCGATGACCTTAACCCGCTGGCTAACCGCTGGCGCAGGGATCGCCTACGTGCCGCTGATGTGGGTGATCGATGAGATCAACAGCGGTCAGCTTGAGATCCTGCTCCCGCGCTACCAGTCTGATCCGCGCCCGGTTTACGCGCTCTACACACAGAAAGATAAGCTGCCGCTGAAAGTGCAGGTCTGTATCAACTATTTGACGGATTACTTTATTGAGGTAGCGAAGGTCTACCAGAGCATGCAGGGGCGCAGGGTGTGAAAGCATTCACCCTCTTTGCGCGAAAGAGGGTGAACGGTAAGGATTAAGCCGTGCCGCCGACAGTCAGATTGTCGACCTTCAGCGTCGGTTGACCCACGCCAACCGGCAGGCTCTGCCCCTCTTTGCCGCAGACGCCAACGCCGTTATCAAGCTTCAGATCGTTGCCGACCATGGAGATCTGCTGCATCGCTTCGATGCCAGAGCCAATCAGGGTCGCGCCTTTAACCGCTTTGGTCACTTTGCCTTTTTCAATCAGGTAAGCCTCAGAGGTGGAGAAGACGAACTTGCCGGAGGTAATGTCTACCTGGCCGCCGCCGAAGTTCGGCGCATAGATGCCGTACTCCACGGATTCGATAATCTCTTGCGGCGTCGATTTGCCCGCCAGCATATAGGTGTTGGTCATACGCGGCATCGGCAGATGGGCATAAGACTCACGACGGCCGTTACCGGTCGGTTTCACGCCCATCAGGCGCGCGTTCATCTTGTCCTGCATATAGCCTTTCAGCACGCCGTTTTCGATCAGCGTATTGTACTGGCCCGGCGTCCCTTCATCGTCAATGGCAACTGAACCACGGCGATCGGCGATGGTGCCATCATCGACCACGGTGCAAAGCTCGGAGGCAACCAATTGCCCCATCTGGCCGCTGAATACGGAAGTGCCGCGACGGTTGAAGTCTCCTTCGAGGCCGTGACCGACCGCTTCGTGCAGCAGCACGCCCGGCCAGCCTGCGCCCAGCACCACCGGCAGCGTGCCCGCAGGCGCAGCGACGGCAGAGAGATTGACCAGCGCCATACGCACCGCTTCGTGCGCCCAGGCGTCGGCACGAACTTCACCATCCACCTCTTGCAGGAACCACTCGTAACCGAAACGACCGCCGCCACCGCTGGCACCGCGCTCGCGTTTACCGTCATCTTCAACCTGTACGCTGACAGAGAGACGCACCAGCGGGCGCACATCGGCCGCCAGCGTGCCGTCCGTCGCCGCCACCAGAATCAGCTCGTAGACGCCGGTCAGGCTGGCAGTCACTTCCTGCACCCGCTTGTCGGCAGCGCGTGCCGCTTTATCGACGCGACGCAGGATATCGAGCTTCTCTTCGCGGCTCATGCTTTGCAGCGGATCGATGCTGGTATAGAGGCTCTGATGCTCAACCGCGCCGAGAGTTTTGACTTTACCGTCGCCCTCTTCGCGGACGATGGTGCGCGCGGCCTGCGCGCTCTGCTCTAACGCCAGCAGGCTGATCTGGTCTGCGTAAGCAAAACCGGTTTTCTCGCCGCTGATGGCGCGCACGCCCACGCCCTGGTCAATATTGTACGAACCATCTTTGATGATGCGGTCTTCTAAAACCCAGGATTCGTGATAGCTCGACTGGAAATAGAGGTCGCCGTAGTCAAGACGACGCGCGGTCAGTTGACCGAGAATGGCAAACAGATCCTGATGATTCAGGCCATTCGCTGCCAGCAGTTGTTCACTCACCAGATTAAGACTCATCATGTTTTCTCGTCGTTGCCGCCACATCGGGCAATAAAAAAGTGCGATACAAGGAGCTTGAGGCAATTCGCTGATGCCGTCAAATCATTGCTTTTTGTCGGTGCGCGGCTGGCGCATCACTTCGTTGATCTGCGGCTGGTCTACCGGGCCGGTAATGCGGTAGCGCAAAATGGAGACTTTATTCCACAGCGGACCCAGCACTTTGCTGGCCGCGAACACCGCCGCGCCGACGATCGGGTTAACGGCAAACGCCGCCGCCACGCCAACGGTCGCGGAGATTTCCGGTGCCACCACCGCTTCAACATCGAGCTGGCGACGCACCAGATCCACCGAGCCTTTCATCGCAATATCCGCTTCCAGTCCATCGACCAGCGTGTCATCAGTGTGCAGCACGCCATCTTTGATCCACGCCGTGCTGCGAATGGAGTCAAACCAGAAGCCCTCATTACTGAAGGTGTCGCTGAAATCAAAGCGCAGCTTGCGCAGCAGCGAATCGACGCTGAAGAGGCGCAGGATCTGCCCGGCATGCCCGGTGCTGATATCATCGATTTTGCCTTTGCCGAGGCGCGTGCGCAGAATACCGTTGAGCGATGCTTCCTCCGGCTGCCACGGCGCGCTGCGCCAGTGCAGATCGTAATTGACGTTGAACGGCGCGTCGCGCACCGGCGTCGGCACACCGAAAAAGCCCATCGCCGAATCGAGCTTGTCGCCGCGCAGAATGCCCTTAATGGACGTCCGCTCGCCGCCCGCGCGGTTGACCCACTCGCCGTCGGCGGTCAGGCGTGCCACGCCGCTGTCAACCAGCCCATTTGCCAGCGTCAGCGTATCGCCTTTAATGGCGAAATCGCCCTCGATACGGCCATATTTCTGCCCCCACAGCCAGCACTCTTTACAGCGCAGTTGCAGATCGGGCCAGCCGCTGAAATCAATGCGCTGCTTCTCGCTGAAAAGTGTGGTTGGCGAAGTGATATCTTTCGTCTTCGCGGCGCTCGCCGGGTTGTAGTAGAGATAACGAATATCGGCCTGCCACGGCGCGTTTTTATTGATCTTCAGCGTCGCGTTAAGCTCGCGGCCCTGCGCGTCAACAGTGGTGCCGGCAAACTGCGGCTGCGAGACGATGCTCATGTTATTCCACTGCTGCCCGCCGAGCGTCAGGGCGGGCGTACGCAGCGTGATGCGCGAGGGCAGCGAAGCGCTGCTGCTGACATGGCTTGCTGCGCCCTGATTAAACAGCGCCAGCCACTGCGCGCCGTCCAGCGGCGGCAGATTAAGCTCCAGCCCGCTCTGCTCCGGCAGCGGCGGCGTGGTTTTACTCTCCGAGGTCCAGATGCCGCGATCGAGCGCCAGCTTGCTGCCGAGCAGCCAGCGGCTGTTAAAGTGATTATCCGCGCCTGCGTTACCGGTCAGCGCAAAGCTGTGCAGGTTGCCGTCCACTTTCACCTTCACCGGCAGCGCTTGGCCTGCCCGCTTTTCAAGCGGCGGCGGTAAGGTGCTGGCGATATTGCCGAGATCGCCTGCCAGGTTGACCTTATAGCTCGCTTCGCCGCGGTAAGGGAGCGTCACGCCAACATCCCCTTTCCACGTCACGTTCCCGCGCAGCGCATCGTTAAGCTGCTCCGGCAGTACGCCGGTACGTGATGGCTGCCAGTTGCCGTTGAGATTGACCGCCACTTCGTAGGCTTTAGCGCCCTCGGTAGTCGTGAAGTCGACGTTCAGCGGTTGGTTAAACCAGGTGGCGGTCAGCGGCTCACTCTTCAGGTTGCCATTCTCAAAGCTGAATTTGCCGTTGAGGTTTTTCAGCGTACTGCTGATGGGCTTGATAAACAGTGAATTGTTCTTCAGCGCGACCTCGCCTTTGGCCAGCGTCATCTCGCCGTCCAGCGGAATATCGAGATGTAAGCGAGCGCTCACATCACCATCAATTTGCAGCTCATCTAGCGCGCTGCCGAGCGAGTCGTGCAGCGGCGTCTGTTTAAAATAGGGGCCGACCTCTTTGCCCGGCCCATTGATATCGGCATCAATGATCAGCTTCTCTTTGATGTAATCCGGAATCGCAGCGGCCAGGTTGCTGGCGGTCACGCCGCCGAGCATCACTTTGTCGCTCTTCATCCATAAGCCGTCATTGAGGAAGTCGAGGCTAATATCGAGGTTTTGCAGCGCGGGCCAGTCCGGCTGGAAGGCAAAGGTGGCATTGCGCAGGGGCACCAGCACTTCAAACTGCCCTTCATTATGCTTATAGGGGAAGAGGCTCGGGTTACCGGCGAAGACCAGCGTGGCGTTTTCCGTCTGCCCGCCTTTAATCGCACCGCTGAGATAGTCCACCAGCGCTTTGCCCATTAAGTTTTCCGGGAAGTAACGCCACGCCTGCCCGGCGTCGGAGACGTTAATTCCGGCCAGAATGCTGAGCCACGGCGCTTTGCCTTCCGGTTGCAGATAACGGAAATCCCCGCGCGCGTGCAGCCCGGTGGCCTGTACATCAATATTGCGCCCGTCCAGCTGGAAGCCTTGGTCGTTCTTCTGCCAGTTGAGCGTGGCCAGCCCCTTTTCGATCTCCAGCGGCGCGCGAAACACCGTCTCATACGGCATCTTCGCCTGCGAGATATCGGCGGTTAAGCGCCCGTTTTCAACGCTCCCATCAAGCGTGCCGGCGAAGTGCTCCATACCGGGCAGCAGCTTCCATTGATGCCAGCTGAGATCCTGCCAGCGCGCCTGGAAGCGGCTCTTTTCCGGCGTTTTTAATGGAATATCGACCGCCAGCCGCGCAAGCTCGCCCGCCGGTTGCAGAGTGTTCCAGATGTCATACATCGCCGGGGAAATTTTTTGCGCAATCGGCATCAGCCCGTCGAGGCTATTCAATTCAAGGTTGGTGGCACGAACGCGTAGCTCATCGCTCGCCTCTTTCGCTTCCTGCGCCGGGACCCAGGCGAAGCTGAGCGCCCCCTGCGGCCAGGGTTTATCATCAATCGCAATGCGCGTCACCGGCACGTCAAACTGCCAGCCCGCTTTCTGACGGCTGATATGGGTGGTCAGGTTGTCGACGGTCAAGCGATGGGTGGTGTTATTCCCCAGCCAGCTGGCACCGCCTTTTTTCAGCCACACATCGCCGCTTTCAATTTCGCCCTTGTTGAGCGTCATCCACCCTTCGAGGCTAAAGCGGGCGGAGGTCAGCGCGACCTTATCCTGCATCCACTGGCTGAGCCACGGTTTGACATCGATATCATCGGCTTGTAGCCAGACGCGGCCGTTATTCAGCAGGCCGTTATCATCGCGCAGATCCATACGCACCTGCATCACGCCATGCTGTCCGGTGAGGCTGGTGAGGCTTACCTGCCCTTCGGCACGGTGACGATCGTCGCCGTTAAGCCAGGTGAGCTGCGGGATCGCCAGTTCGGCACGTTGACCAGAGGGGGTTAAAAAGCTGACGCGGCTGTCGCGCAGATCGAAGTGATCGAACTGGCGCAAAAAGAGATCGCTGATGCGATCCTTGCCGAGGGTGTTGCCCTCTTCACTGCTCTCAAGGGGGGTATTGCTGTTAACCGCGAGTTGATAAAAGGTGAGATCGCGGAACTGCCAGCGCAGATGGAGCAGGCTCTGCCAGACGTCAAGCGCCAGAGTAACGCGCTTTACCTCAACGCTGCCGCCATCTTTCAGCGTGGCCTGAATATCGCGAACCTCCAGCTCCGGGCCGAAGGTTTGCCAGCGCGCCTGAAACTCGCTGGCCTTAACCGGAAGCCCGGTTTGTGCAGAGATGCGCGCCAGAATTGGCTCACGCCACTCATTAAGGTGGGGTAACACAAGGCGCAGCCCGCTTACCAGCAGCGCCGCGATAACGATCAGCGTCGCGCCTGTAAGCAGTAATATCCCCGGCAGTCGCCTCACGCCTCTCTCCTTGTCAAACCCATCAGACCCGCTTGTTTCGCAGCATGGCCGCGAATTACATCATGACTACGTCAAACTGCTCCTGATTATAGAGCGGCTCGATTTGTACTTTGACCTGCTTACCGACGAAGATCTCCACCTCCGCCAGCGCATGAGACTCTTCGCTCTTCAGTGCTTCCGCCACGGCCGGAGAGGCGTAGACCAGGAAGCGATCGGAGTCGTAGGCGTGATGCACGCGCACGATTTCGCGCATGATTTCATAGCACACCGTTTCGACCGTCTTTACCGTGCCGCGCCCGTGACAGGTCGGACACTCGTTGCACAACACATGTTCAACGCTTTCGCGGGTGCGTTTGCGGGTCATCTCCACCAGGCCAAGCTGGGAGAAACCATTGATGCTGGTTTTCACCCGGTCTTTGCTCAGCGCCTGCTCCAGCGAGTGCAGCACGCGGCGGCGGTGATCCTCATTATTCATATCGATAAAGTCGATGATGATAATGCCGCCGAGATTGCGCAGCCGCAGCTGGCGGGCGATCGCCTGGGTGGCTTCAATGTTGGTATTGAAGATGGTGTCGTCGAGATTGCGATGGCCGACAAACGCGCCGGTGTTGATATCGACGGTGGTCATCGCTTCGGTTTGATCGATAATCAGGTAGCCACCCGATTTCAGCTCAACTTTGCGCTCCAGCGCGCGCTGGATTTCGTTTTCGACATCAAAGAGATCGAAGATTGGCTGGCGGCCGCTGTAGTGCTCAAGCTTGCTGGTCATCTCCGGGATGTACTCCGCGGTAAACTCCAGCAGCGCTTCAAAGGTGAGGCGCGAGTCAACGCGGATGCGATCGAGATGGGCATCCGCAAAATCGCGCAGGACGCGCTGGGCTAACGCCAGCTCGCCATAGAGTTTATAACGCGTCTGCTGGCGCTTTTTGCGCTCCATCACCTTCGTCCAGACGCGCTTCAGGTAGGCCGCGTCAGAGGCGAGATCCTCTTCGCAAACCCCTTCCGCAGCGGTGCGAATGATAAATCCGCCCTGCTCATCGCAGTAGCTCGCCACCACCTTTTTCAGGCGATCGCGCTCGGCTTCGCTCTCAATACGCTGAGAAACGCCAACGTGCGCGGCGCCCGGCATAAAGACCAGGTAACGGGAGGGTAAAGTGATGTCGGTAGTGAGACGCGCGCCTTTGGTGCCTAGGGGATCTTTCACCACCTGCACCATCAGGTCCTGGCCCTGGCGCACCAGCTCGGAGATATCGCGCACGGTAAAGTTCTTCTGCTCTTCACCGGCGACGCATTCGGTGTGCGGCATAATGTCGGAGGCGTGTAGAAACGCCGCCTTTTCCAGACCAATATCTACAAAAGCCGCCTGCATACCCGGTAGCACCCGGCTAACCCGACCTTTGTAGATATTGCCTACTATCCCGCGCCGTGCTTCGCGCTCGATGTGAATTTCCTGCAGAATGCCGCCGTCAATATAGGCAACACGCGTTTCCGATGGTGTAACGTTGACCAGTAATTCAGCCGTCATGATTATCTCTTCCTTCACGCACTGCGTTGAAATTGCTCAGCAATTCAAAGGTTTCCACTAGCGGTAAGCCAACGACAGCGTGATAACTCCCGTTAATTTTCCTGACAAAGCAACCGCCCAGCCCCTGAATACCATACGCACCGGCTTTATCCAGCGGTTCCCCGCTCGCTACATAGTCGGCAATATCCTTTTCTGATAACGCTCTGAAGGTCACTTCGGTTTCTACCAGACACTCCAGCACCTGTTCGCGGTCCGCAATAGCGACGGCGGTCATCACCTGGTGAGTCTGCCCGGAGAGTTGGCGCAGCATAGTGGCAGCATGCGAGGAGTCATGGGGTTTTTCAAGCACTTCCCCATTTAATATGACAATGGTGTCGGCGCCCAGCACCGGCAGATCGCGCGATGCCATCGCCACGCCCGCCTGCGCCTTTTCCCGCGCCAGCCGCGCCACGTACTGCCTGGCGCTCTCGCCGGCCTGCCGCTGCTCCTCAATACCCGGAACAATACGCTCAAACGACACCCCAAGCTGCGTCAGTAATTCCTGACGGCGGGGAGAACCAGAAGCAAGCCAGATAGCTGTCATATCAACCTTTATTGCACCGCAAACTGCTGACGGATCTTACGCATAAGCAGGAAGATCCACGGCCAGAGCACGCCATTGACCAGGCTGCTCCAGAAAATTTCTGGTTTGAACGAGACGTTGATCACCAAAAACTCGGCCCAGAAGACGACCACTTCTGTTGCCAGCGACAATAACATTACCACCAGCGCTTGTTGCCAGAGCGCCAGATTACGGAATAACTGAAATTTCAGTGCGACCAGATAGGCGACGATGCTCAGGGAGAGCGCGCGTACGCCAAGGGTGGATCCGCTAATGAGATCCAGTATGGCACCCATCGCAAAACCCGTACCGACATTTACGCGGTGCGGCAAGGCGAGGATCCAGTAGAGCAGAATCAGCAGCACCCAGTTTGGCCGGTAGACGATGATGTCATCCGGCCAGGGCATGATTTGAAGCAATAGCGCAATGAAAAACGAGAGCCAGATGACCCAGCGCCCCTGGCTACGATAACTTGCCACTACTGCCCTCCCGACGATTGTTGCGGCATCGGCTGGGTTAAGCCGGTCGCCGGCGCAGGCATCGGTGCAGGCGGCCCCATGGTATCCGGAGAAGGCAAGACCTGCGGCATCATCTGCAGCAGACGCTCGTTCGCCACGCGGTGAACATCTTCCGGCGTGCGCGGGTTAGCGCCGTTGCGATCGGAGCCCCAGAGCAGCAGCAGGTAACGTAAACGTTGCAGACCGGCGGTTGGACGCGCCTGAATCACCGTGTACGCCCGCTGGGTATCAAGTTTCACCGAGGAGACCACCGCAACCGGGTAGCCTTCCGGGAAACGCCCGCCGAGACCGGACGTCACCAGCACATCACCCACGCGAATATCGGTATTCGCCGGCAGATGTTCTAACTGCAGATCGTCAGTACAGCCGTTACCGGCGGCAATGACGCGGATATCGTTACGCAGCACCTGGATCGGCAGCGCGTGGGTCGCATCGCAAATCAGCAGCACGCGGCTGGTCATTTTCGCAACCGCAATCACCTGGCCGACAACGCCTTTATCGCTGATCACCGGCTGGCCTTCGTAAACGCCGTTGACGCTGCCTTTATCGATAACCACCTGATCGCTGTAGGGATCGTTAACCGTTGAGATCACCTGGGTGACCATTTTTTGCTCATCCTGACGCAGCGGCGAGCCGAGCAGTTCGCGCAGCCGCGCGTTCTCCTGCTTGTACTGCCCTAACATCAGCAGCTCGCTGTTTTTCAGCAGCAGCTCCTGGCGCAGCGCCCGGTTTTCAAGTTCGAGCTGATCGCGCGAGGCCAGCGTTTGCGACACGCTGTCTAATAATTCGCGGGGACCATTGGAAATAAAATAGAAAGGGCTGACGGCCGTATCCATGTACGTCCGGATCTGGCTGAACGTACCGAGGCGGCTGTCGGCGATGATGACTCCAAGCGCCACCAAAACCGCCAGGAACAGGCGAATCTGCAGTGACGGGCCACGGCTAAAAATTGGCTTCATAGGCTTTGCGTATTCTCAGGCCAGACAGATACGGAGCACGAGGCCCCGTATCTGACGCGGATTACTCTTCGCTGAACAAGTCGCCGCCGTGCATATCGATCATTTCCAGCGCCTTGCCGCCGCCACGCGCTACGCAAGTCAGGGGATCTTCTGCCACTACCACAGGAATACCCGTCTCTTCCATCAGCAGACGGTCGAGGTTGCGCAGCAGCGCGCCGCCGCCGGTCAGAACCATACCGCGCTCGGAGATATCGGATGCCAGCTCCGGCGGGCACTGCTCCAGCGCGACCATGACAGCGCTAACGATGCCGGTCAGCGGCTCCTGCAGGGCTTCAAGGATTTCGTTGGAGTTCAGGGTGAAACCGCGCGGTACACCTTCTGCCAGGTTACGACCGCGCACTTCGATTTCGCGCACTTCATCGCCCGGGTAGGCAGAGCCGATTTCGTGTTTGATACGTTCTGCGGTGGCTTCACCAATCAGCGAGCCGTAGTTGCGGCGCACATAATTAATGATCGCTTCGTCGAAGCGGTCGCCGCCGATGCGGACAGAGGAGGAGTAAACCACGCCGTTTAAGGAGATAACGGCGACTTCGGTGGTACCACCACCGATATCGACGACCATAGAACCGGTCGCTTCGGAAACCGGCAGACCCGCGCCAATCGCGGCGGCCATCGGCTCTTCAATCAGGAAGACTTCACGGGCGCCAGCGCCCTGCGCGGATTCACGGATCGCGCGGCGCTCAACCTGCGTGGCGCCAACCGGCACACAGACCAGTACGCGCGGGCTTGGGCGCATAAAGCTGTTGCTGTGTACCTGTTTGATAAAGTGCTGCAGCATCTTTTCGGTCACGAAGAAGTCCGCGATTACGCCATCTTTCATCGGGCGGATTGCAGCGATATTGCCCGGCGTACGGCCAAGCATCTGCTTCGCTTCATGACCGACTGCGGCCACGCTTTTCGGTGAACCGGCACGATCCTGGCGAATGGCCACTACGGAAGGCTCATTCAGTACGATGCCTTGTCCTTTTACATAAATCAGGGTATTCGCGGTACCCAGGTCAATGGACAGGTCATTGGAAAACATGCCACGAAATTTTTTCAACATACTAAGGGATAATCCTGAAAGCTGGGGCGGAAAGAAAAATCCGCTTACTTTACCAACCACACGCAGCAGCGACAAGGCACAAGAAGTCTCAGCTACGGTGAAAATTAGTGCAGTTTGTTTCCTTTGTTGCAAAACGACATGACTCTGTCCGGAAGCGTAAAAAAACCGTCGTTCCGGCACGTTGCGCCTGCAAGCTGGCAAAGGTCAAACCGGCATTTTTACTGCAACAATCTGGCGGGCAGGCTCGCACGCCCCCCGACCACGGCAGCGCGCGTTATTCTACGTGAAAACGACTCAAACAGCAGTTCAAACCGAGTATCTTTGTGAATATTTTTTCACATTGGTGTCGAGCGGCTGAGACGCCGCGAAGAAATCGCCCTGTCCGCCCGCAACGCCTCGCTCCACCAGCATCTGCCATTCGCCGCGCGTGCGAACGCCGGTCGCAAAGACGCGGGTTCGTGTGCCTTTACACGCTTCAACAAGGCTCTGTACCAGCAGCTGGTTTTCGGTGCGCTTCTCAATGTTCCTGACCAACCCCGGATGCAGCTTCAGTAACTCGACATCCAGAGCTTTGATCCAACTGGTGCTGACCAACGTCAGACCCGCCTGAACCACCGCCACGCGCGCGCCTAATCCATTGATCAATCGCACGACCGACTGCAATCGGCTGATGTGTTGACACACATCGGCCTCTGCAAGTTCAAAAATAATCCGTTTGCGTTGCGATTTTTCGCATTGCATCAAGGTATCGCGCAGCCAGCGCTGGAAACGCGGGCGGATCAGCGACTCGACGGTGACCTCAATGGCGAGGTTCTCCTCCGGCCAGTAGCCGAGGAACGGCATTAAGCGCGTGATCTGCAGCCGGTCGTACTCCTCTGACAGGCCAAATTGCAGCACCATCTGCATATACTCTTCAGCGATCACCTCCTGCTCGCCGTCGAAAATGCGGCACATTAGCTCCCGGTGGTGCACTTGCCCGTCGCGGTTAACCGCCGGTTTCTGGTAGACGCGCGGCCCCCCGCGATTCAGCATCTGCTCAATCAGCGTGCGCCAGCGCACATTGCCGCGCCCCTGCTCCGGTAACGAGTCGTCATAGACTGACCAGCTGTTGGTGCCCTGCAGCACCGCGTTGCGTGCCGCCGCCTCCGCGTGCTCCATCACTTGTCTTGTCGACTGCCCGCCGCGCCAGCTGCAGATGCCGATATGCATAATGTCTTCCCGGGTCAACATCTTGGTCGGCGGTAAACCATCCACCGCTTTCAGGATCTGCCCGGCGATACTCTCCGCTTCTTTTAATGTGCGGTGCGGAAGCAGTACCGCAAAATCACTGCGGTGATAGCGCGCCAGCAGCGCGCCGGGGTAACGCATAATAAAGGTGGAAAGTAAGTTGATGAGGGTAAAGAGATACTCTTCGGCGGCAGAGGCAAGCCCGTCGCTGTCGCGCAGCAGGTCAAAATCGGGCAGGCGGATCATCATCACCACGCCGTGCGAGCCAACTTTTTCCTGATCTTCTAATAGTGTTGCCAGTTGATTATCGAAAAAGAGGCGGTTATTGAGGCCGGTACGCGTGTCCTGCGCCGCGTAAGAGCGGATTAGCGTATCCATGCGGCTGCGCTGATCGCTGGCAAACTGAATATCGGTGAGTAAGACGTCCAGCGCGCTGCTGGTGCGCGACGGCCACTCATAGATGCTGCCGCGCACCTGTGCGCCGCGCTCACCGTTAAGGATGCGCGTCGCCCGCAGTTCCAGCAGCTCCTGGCCGGAGAGTTGGCGTCGCAGCCAGCGCACCGCGAGGAAAATAATGACTATCATAAAACCAATCGCCACTGTCAGCGGCGCGGTGGTCATCATGGAGCGGAAGTAGTTGGCCATCGGATCCTGATAGACCAGCGTAAAGGTCACGCCGGGGATCTTCATCGACGGCATCTCAATCTCGCGCATCGCGTAGTTACTGCCCGCCGGGCGATAATTCCCTTTGCGCGTATGGCTTAAAAGGGTATGGCGGCCCTGCTTGATGGCAATCGAGGTGATATCGACCGGCACCATCATCTCATCAAGCTGCGTTGAGAGGCGCGGAAGCGGCGTGGAGATCAGGCGGGTATCGATAACAGCAGCAACGGCCTGTACGCGGTTGGCGACTTTATCTTGTATGGCGTTATAAAAGCTGAGTGAGCAGCCAATGAGCGTGACGAAAATCGCCAGCCCGGTCAGAAGTGTTACAAAAGCACTAAATTTCGTCGTTAATCGCATCCCTGATTTAACTCCGCGCGTGTAAAGAACAGAACGATATCGCCTGAAGAAGGTCTGTATAGTAAGCACTAACTTTTGAGCTTCGCCGCGACACGCGCGCGCACTGCGGTGAAGCCCGAAAATGGCACACCGTTTCACCCAGCGAGTATAGTCTTCAGAAATTTTTTTCCAATCATCAATAAGCTTAAAGAATGTCTTTAACACGCAATTTTCACTAATTGCTAACTTGCTCTTCTTCGCGTTAACGTAGTTTTCCCTACGCCAGCCGCGACACCCCTCAGAGGATGTAAATGAAGAAAAAATTGACCGAAGCAGATGTCACCGCTGAATCCGTGTTTTTTATGCAGCGCCGCCAGGTATTAAAGATGCTCGGCATCGGTGCAACGGCCGCCACACTCCCTTCAGTGGCGCACGCCGATCTTCTGGACTGGTTTAAAGGCAATGACCGTCCAAAAGCGCCGGCTGGCAAACCGCTGACATTCACCCAGCCTGCCGAATGGCAAAGTAAGCTGCCGTTGACGCCGGAAGAGAAAGTTACCGGCTACAACAACTTTTACGAGTTCGGGCTGGATAAAGCCGATCCTGCTGCCAATGCCGGCAGCATGAAGACCGATCCCTGGACGTTGACCATTGATGGTGAAGTGGCGAAACCGCTGACACTCGATCATGCGGCGCTGACCTCACGCTTTCCGCTGGAAGAGCGTATTTATCGCATGCGCTGCGTCGAAGCCTGGTCGATGGTGGTGCCGTGGATTGGTTTTCCGCTGCATAAACTGCTGGCGCTGGTAGAGCCGACCAGCAAAGCGAAGTATGTCGCTTTTGAAACACGTTATGCGCCCGATGAGATGCCGGGCCAGAAGGATCGCTTTATTGGCGGCGGGCTGGCCTACCCTTATGTAGAAGGGTTGCGTATAGATGAAGCGATGCATCCGCTCACGCTGCTCACCGTTGGGGTCTATGGCAAAGCGCTGCCGCCGCAGAACGGAGCGCCGATTCGCCTCACCGTGCCGTGGAAATATGGCTTTAAAGGCATTAAGTCTATCGTCAGTATCAAGCTCACCAGCCAGCGTCCGCCGACGACGTGGAACCTCTCCGCACCGAATGAGTATGGTTTTTATGCCAATGTGAACCCGCATGTCGATCACCCGCGTTGGTCGCAGGCGACGGAACGTTTTATCGGTTCGGGCGGCGCGCTGGACGTGAAGCGCCAGCCGACGCTGCTGTTTAATGGCTACGGTGAAGAGGTCGCTTCCCTCTATCGCGGTCTCGATTTGCGGGAGAACTTCTAAGTGCGGTTAACGGCAAAACAGATTACCTGGCTGAAAGTTGCGCTACATCTTGCCGGTTTCCTGCCGCTGCTCTGGCTCTTTTGGGCTGCGAACCAGGGCTATTTCAGCGCCGATCCGGCAAAAGATATTCAACATTTCACCGGCCGAATGGCGCTGAAGTTTCTGCTCGCCAGCCTGCTTATCACCCCGCTGGCGCGCTACGGTAAGCAGCCACTGCTGATCCGTACGCGTCGGCTGCTTGGGCTGTGGTGCTTTGCATGGGCCAGCTTACATCTGGTGAGCTATACGTTGCTGGAGCTGGGCATTAATAACCTGGCTTTGCTCGGACAAGAGCTTGTCACCCGTCCTTATTTAACCCTTGGCGCAATTAGTTGGCTGATCTTACTGGCGCTGGCTGCGACATCGACGCAGTGGGCGCAGCGTAAACTGGGCAGACGCTGGCAAACTCTGCACAACTTCGTCTATCTGGTAGCGATCCTCGCACCTGTTCACTACCTCTGGTCGGTGAAGATTCTCTCCCCACAGCCGATTATCTACGCGGCTGCCGCGCTGGTATTGTTAGCGTTGCGTTACAAAAAATTCCGCCAATGGTGGCGTTAGCCACCGTTTTTGCGCGGTTCCCCGCAGAAAAAGCGCCTTTCGCGACGCGTTCCCGCAACATGAATTAGAATCTTCTCAGATAAGACCAGTATTTAGCTGCCAAAAGCAACGAAATGGTTATAATGTGCGACTTTGGTTCGCTTATCGGACTTTTTTAAGCTCCGAAAAGGTGACAAGCGCGAATCGAAGGTATATTTTGTTTTTTGCCGAAGAATCGCAGGAGATAGCAGCATAATGGCTGATAAGTTCCATGTATTGGTTTTGAACGGACCGAACCTGAATATGCTCGGTACGCGAGAGCCGGAGAAGTACGGCACGCTGACGCTCGAGGAGATTGTTAATTCTTTGAGAACGGAAAGCGCGGCACTTAACGTGGAACTGGCACATTTTCAGTCTAACGCGGAGTACGCAATCATCGACCGTATTCATCAGGCTAAAGACGTAACTGACTTCATCCTGATTAATCCGGCCGCGTTTACGCACACCAGTGTTGCTATCCGTGATGCGTTGCTGGCGGTGAATATCCCGTTTATCGAGATCCACCTCAGCAATGTACATGCGCGGGAGCCGTTCCGCCACCACTCCTATCTCTCGGATATTGCCGTTGGCGTTATCTGCGGGCTTGGTGCGGACGGTTATTCATACGCTTTACAGACGGCGGTAAAACGCCTGTCACAATCACACTAAACAAGAGTACGGAACCCACTCATGGATATTCGTAAGATTAAAAAACTGATCGAGCTGGTTGAAGAATCAGGCATCTCCGAACTGGAAATTTCCGAAGGCGAAGAGTCTGTGCGCATCAGCCGCAGTGCACCTGCCGCAAGTTTCCCGATGATGCAGCAGGCTTATGCCGCGCCGATGATGCAACAACAGCCTGCCCTGGCGAATGCTGTCGCGACGACAGCCGCAGTAGAAGCACCGGCAGCCGCAGCAGAAATCAGTGGTCACATCGTACGTTCCCCGATGGTCGGAACCTTCTATCGCACCCCGAGCCCGGATGCGAAAGCCTTTATCGAAATCGGCCAGAAAGTTAACGTGGGCGACACCCTCTGCATCGTTGAAGCGATGAAAATGATGAACCAGATCGAAGCCGATAAATCAGGCGTGGTGAAAGCCATTCTGGTCGAGAGTGGCCAACCGGTTGAATTTGACGAGCCGCTGGTCGTCATCGAGTAACGAGGCGCACATGCTGGATAAAATTGTTATCGCCAACCGCGGCGAGATCGCACTGCGAATCCTTCGTGCCTGTAAAGAGCTGGGCATTAAGACCGTCGCTGTGCACTCCACGGCGGATCGCGATTTAAAACACGTATTACTGGCGGACGAAACGGTCTGTATCGGTCCGGCACCGTCCGTTAAAAGTTACCTGAATATCCCGGCGATCATCTCTGCGGCCGAAATCACTGGCGCAGTGGCGATTCACCCGGGTTATGGCTTCCTCTCTGAGAACGCCAACTTCGCTGAGCAGGTTGAGCGCTCCGGCTTTATCTTTATCGGCCCGAAAGCCGACACCATTCGCCTGATGGGCGATAAAGTGTCCGCGATCAACGCGATGAAGAAAGCGGGCGTACCTTGCGTACCGGGTTCTGACGGCCCGCTGGGCGACGACGTTGACGCTAACCGTGCCCATGCAAAACGCATCGGCTACCCGGTTATCATCAAAGCCTCCGGCGGTGGCGGCGGTCGCGGCATGCGCGTTGTGCGCAAAGACGCCGACCTGGCGCAGTCCATTGCCATGACGCGCGCGGAAGCAAAAGCAGCGTTCAACAACGACATGGTCTACATGGAGAAGTACCTGGAAAATCCTCGCCACGTCGAGATCCAGGTGCTGGCGGATGGTCAGGGTAACGCGATCTATCTGGCCGAGCGTGACTGCTCCATGCAGCGCCGCCACCAGAAAGTGGTTGAAGAGGCACCGGCTCCGGGCATCACGCCGGAACTGCGCCGCTACATCGGTGAGCGTTGTGCGAAAGCCTGTGTTGATATCGGCTATCGCGGCGCGGGTACCTTCGAGTTCCTGTTTGAGAACGGCGAGTTCTACTTTATTGAGATGAACACCCGTATTCAGGTAGAGCACCCGGTAACCGAAATGATCACCGGCGTTGACCTGATCAAAGAGCAGCTGCGTATCGCTGCCGGTCAGCCGCTCTCCATCACTCAGGAAGAGGTGGTGATCAAAGGTCATGCGGTCGAATGCCGTATTAACGCCGAAGATCCCAACACCTTCCTGCCGAGCCCGGGCAAAATCACGCGCTTCCATGCGCCAGGTGGTTTTGGCGTGCGCTGGGAATCGCATATCTACGCCGGTTATACCGTACCGCCGTATTACGATTCCATGATTGGCAAGCTGATCTGCTACGGCGAGAGCCGTGATGTGGCGATTGCACGCATGAAGAATGCGCTGCAGGAGCTGATCATCGACGGGATTAAAACCAACGTTGATCTGCAGATGCGCATTATGTCCGACGAGAACTTCCAGCACGGTGGAACCAATATCCACTACCTGGAGAAGAAACTCGGTCTGCAGGAAAAATAATCGCGATTACGCGCAAAAGGCCGGTTCTTCCGGCCTTTTTTCTTTTTCTCTCCCCTCATCTTTTCCTTAAGGTACAATCCCCGCTTTCTTCATCCACAAGGGAATAAAATGGACAACCGTTTTGTTCAGGCACACATTGAGGCCCGCTGGGCGCTGTGGCTGACCCTTCTCTATCTTGCTGCCTGGTTAGTGTGTGCTTACCTACCGGATTCAGCGCAGGGCATCACCGGTTTACCCCACTGGTTTGAGATGGCCTGCCTGTTAACGCCGCTGGTGTTTGTGCTGCTCTGCTGGGCGATGGTGCGTTTTATCTTCCGTGATATCCCGCTGGAGGATAAGGATGCAAACTGAAATTATTGCCGTGCTGGTGATCTACCTGTTCATCGTTTTCGGCCTCTCCTTCTATGCTATGCGTCAGCGCAGCAGCGGCACCTTCCTGAGCGAGTATTTCCTCGGCAGCCGCTCGATGGGCGGATTTGTGCTGGCGATGACCCTGACGGCGACCTATGTCAGCGCAAGCTCCTTTATCGGCGGCCCTGGCGCTGCCTATAAATTCGGCCTCGGCTGGGTGCTGCTGGCGATGATTCAGGTGCCGACCATCTGGCTGTCGCTCGGTATCCTTGGCAAAAAATTCGCCATTCTTGCCCGCCGCTATAACGCCATTACCCTCAACGATATGTTGATGGCCCGCTACCAGAGCCGGGCGGTGGTGTGGCTTGCCAGCATCAGTTTACTGGTGGCCTTTGTCGGGGCGATTGCGGTGCAGTTTATCGGCGGCGCGCGGCTGCTGGAGACCGCTGCGGGCATCAAGTATGAATCTGGCCTGCTGATTTTCGGCATCACCATTGCGCTCTACACCGCGTTTGGCGGTTTTCGCGCAAGCGTACTGAACGACACCATGCAGGGAATGGTGATGTTGATCGGCACGCTTGTTCTGCTGGCGGGGGTGATCCACGCGGCGGGCGGCCTGCATCATGCGGTTGATACCCTGCGGCAGATCGACCCGAAACTGGTCAGCCCGCACGGCGCAAGCGATATCCTGACCCCTGCCTTTATGACCTCCTTCTGGGTGCTGGTCTGCTTCGGCGTGATTGGCCTGCCGCATACCGCCGTGCGCTGCATCTCTTATAAAGACAGTAAATCGGTGCATCGCGGCATTATTATCGGCACCATTGTGATTGCGCTATTGATGCTCGGTATGCACCTGGCGGGCGCGCTGGGCCGGGCGGTGCTGCCGCATCTGTCGGTGCCGGACCAGGTGATCCCAACCTTAATGGTGGAAGTGCTGCCACCGTGGGCGGCCGGGCTGTTTCTCGCCGCGCCGATGGCGGCGATCATGTCTAACGTCAACGCTCATCTGTTACAAGCTTCTGCCACCATCATTAAAGATCTGTGGCTCAGCGCCCAGCCGACTAAAATTCGTCATGAGCCGCGTCTGAAGCGTATTTCGACGGCAACCACGCTCATTCTCGGTGTGCTGATGATGCTGGCCGCATGGCGTCCGCCGGAGATGATCATCTGGCTGAACCTGCTGGCGTTCGGCGGTCTTGAAGCCGTATTCCTGTGGCCGCTGGTGCTGGGGCTTTACTGGGAGCGCGCAAATGCCGCAGGCGCGCTTAGCGCCATGATTGTCGGCGGCGTGCTGTATGCCGTGCTCGCCACCCTGAATATTCAGTATCTGGGCTTTCATCCGATTGTGCCCTCGCTGCTGCTAAGTTTGTTAGCCTTTGTGGTCGGGAACCGTTTTGGTCGCCCGGTGCCGCAGGCTGCTTCCCTTTCTGCTAATCAATAAAGAGTAACGCCATGCCATGGATCCAACTGAAACTGAACACCACCGGCGCGCATGCTGAAGATCTGAGCGACGCTCTGATGGAAGCAGGCGCAGTCTCCATTACCTTCCAGGACACGCACGACACGCCCGTGTTTGAGCCACTGCCGGGCGAGACTCGCCTGTGGGGCGATACCGATGTGATCGGCCTGTTCGATGCTGAAACAGAGATGGCGGAGGTGGTTGCCCAACTCGCGTCTCATCCGCTGCTGGGCGAAGGCTTCGCGCATAAAATTGAGCAGCTGGAAGATAAAGACTGGGAGCGCGAATGGATGGATAACTTCCACCCGATGCGCTTTGGCGAGCGGCTGTGGATCTGCCCGAGCTGGCGCGATGTGCCGGATGAAACCGCCGTTAACGTGATGCTCGATCCCGGCCTGGCATTCGGCACCGGCACCCATCCGACAACGTCGCTCTGCCTGCAGTGGCTCGACGGCCTCGATCTTAACGGCAAAACGGTGATCGATTTTGGCTGCGGCTCCGGCATTCTGGCGATCGCGGCACTGAAGCTGGGCGCGGCAAAAGCGATCGGGATCGATATCGATCCGCAGGCGATCCAGGCGAGCCGCGATAATGCCGAGCGCAATGGCGTCTCAGACCGCCTTGAACTCTATCTGCCGGACGATCAGCCTGCAGAGATGAAAGCCGACGTGGTGGTCGCGAATATCCTCGCTGGCCCGCTGCGCGAGCTGGCACCGCTGATTAGCGTTCTGCCCGTTGCGGGCGGGCTGCTGGGGCTGTCGGGCATCCTTGCCAGCCAGGCAGAGAGCGTTTGTGAAGCCTATACCAACTTGTTCAACCTCGATCCGGTGGTTGAAAAAGAGGAGTGGTGCCGGATCACCGGTCAGAAAAAATAGTCCCCACAGCGTGGCCTCCCGGCCACGCTTTTTATTTCCCTGCCGTTTGTAGTGATTTATTTCCCGTGAAGTTTATAATGAGCCGCCGCTGTATCAACGGATGGTAAATCATTGATTTATAAACATTCATCGGATGAATACTATGTCACTTCGTATAGTAAAAACAGCCTTCGCTGTGGCAAGCCTGTTCCCTCTATTTGCCTGCTCCGCTCACTGGAGTTATCAAGGCGCAACCTCGCCGGAACATTGGGGTGAGTTAAGTCAGGAGTTTCAGACCTGCCAGAGTGGTAAAAACCAGTCACCAATTGATATTGATAATATCGTCACTGCTCACCTCACGCCCTTTAGCAACCACTACCACGAAAGCCCTGCGCTGCTGATAAACAACGGCCATACGCTGCAAGCTAATTTTATCAATAACCTCAATACCATTGAGCTGGCAGGTATTGTCTCGCATTTGCAGCAGTTCCACTTCCACGCCCCCAGTGAACACACCCTGCATGGCAAACATGCCCCGCTGGAGATGCACCTGGTTCATACCTCCGCAAAGGGCGATATCACCGTTGTCGCGGTGCTGTTTGAAACGGGGGCAGCTAACCGGGAGTTGGCGGCGCTGTGGCAGCATCTCCCTACTCGTGGTGGTTCGACAGCGCTAACGGCGCAGCACATCGATATGGCGGCGCTGCTGCCGCGTGATAAGACCTACTGGCGCTTTAGCGGGTCGCTAACCACACCGCCCTGTTCAGAAGGAGTCACCTGGCTGGTAATGAAACAGCCCCTGACACTCTCTCCCCAACAACTTGACGCGTTCAAATCTGCGCTCGGGCACGCCAATAACCGCCCTACTCAGCAGCTGTATGGCCGGCTGGTCGTCGAGTAGCAGCCTGTAAATACCAGCATAAAAATGAGAGCGGGTTCGCAAAATCCGCTTTTTTTTGGCTTAAAAATCAGCAGTTATGCTGCTTATTGCCCCATTAAAAACGATAAATCTCGTGAATTTATCAGCAAGCTAAAAATTTTAGCTTTGCTATAACCCAATGAAAATTATGATGTAATGCCTGTTTGCCTCGCCAGGACTGGCTATTCCTTGATCTACAACAGTGGATTGCTCAAAGTTTGGCCTTTCATCTCGTGCAAAAAATGCGTAATATACGCCGCCTTGCAGTCACAGTATGGTCATTTCTTAACTCATGCGCATCGGACACCACCAGCTTAGAAATCGCCTGATCGCAGCGCCCATGGCTGGCATTACTGACAGACCTTTCCGGACGCTGTGCTACGAGATGGGAGCCGGTTTAACCGTATCCGAGATGATGTCGTCTAACCCGCAAGTTTGGGAAAGCGACAAATCACGACTGCGGATGGTGCACATTGATGAGCCCGGTATTCGCACCGTGCAAATTGCGGGCAGCGACCCGGAAGAGATGGCCCAAGCCGCACGTATTAACGTGGAAAGTGGCGCTCAAATTATTGATATCAATATGGGCTGTCCGGCTAAAAAGGTGAATCGCAAGCTTGCAGGTTCCGCCCTGTTGCAGCACCCGGATTTGGTGAAATCGATCCTCACCGCGGTGGTTGGCGCAGTGGATGTTCCTGTAACCCTGAAGATTCGCACAGGCTGGGCCCCTGAGCACCGTAACTGCGTAGAGATTGCCCAACTGGCTGAAGAGTGTGGCATTCAGGCTCTGACCATTCATGGACGCACCCGCGCCTGTTTGTTCAATGGAGAAGCTGAGTACGACACGATTCGGGCAGTTAAGCAGAAAGTTTCCATTCCGATTATCGCGAATGGCGACATTACTGACCCGCTTAAAGCCAGAGCTGTGCTCGACTATACGGGGGCGGATGCCCTGATGATAGGCCGCGCAGCTCAGGGAAGACCCTGGATCTTTCGGGAAATCCAGCACTATCTGGACACTGGGGAGCTGCTGGCTCCGCTGCCACTGGCAGAGGTTAAGCGCTTGCTTTGCGCGCACGTTCGGGAACTGCATGACTTTTACGGTCAGGCAAAAGGTTACCGAATTGCACGTAAACACGTCTCCTGGTATCTCCAGGAGCACGCCCCGAATGACCAGTTTCGGCGCACATTCAACGCCATTGAGAATGCCAGCGAACAGCTGGAGGCGTTGGAGGCATACTTCGAAAATTTTGCGTAAACAGAAATAAAGAGCTGACAGAACTATGTTCGAACAACGCGTAAATTCTGACGTACTGACCGTTTCTACCGTTAACTCTCAGGATCAGGTAACCCAAAAACCGCTCCGTGACTCGGTAAAACAGGCACTGAAGAACTATTTTGCTCAACTGAACGGTCAGGATGTTAATGACCTCTATGAGCTGGTACTGGCTGAAGTAGAACAGCCACTGTTGGACATGGTGATGCAATACACCCGTGGTAATCAGACCCGCGCGGCGCTGATGATGGGCATCAACCGCGGTACGCTGCGTAAAAAACTGAAAAAATACGGCATGAACTGATTCGTCAGTGAGTGGTATTGATAAAAAGGCGCTGACCGGCATGGGTAAGCGCCTTTTTTATTGCCTGAAATGACGCTAAAAAGAGCGCTTACATCGGCATTACATCAGCGCAAAATCGTGTATATTTTCCGCAAATGGTTGCAAGAAAGGGAGAGACGGAATGATTCGCAAATATGGGTGGCTGCTGGTTTTCGCTCTCTCGATCTTTGCGCTGGATGGCTTAATCATGCAGTGGATCGAGTATCTGATCACTGACATTAATAAATGCCGCAATATGAATTCCGTCAATCCACTCAAACTGGTTAACTGCGATTCTCTCTAAGTGGTTGCTTGCTGCGATATTTGGTAAAAATGCAGCGATCGCCCTGATTAACGCAGGGATTTAAATCGATTTGAGTCCTTCCCAGACAGTGATAATGTCTCAGCCCTTTTCGCCTCTACGACCGTAGCAATACGTAACGCCCTTAGTGAATGAGTTGATGACATCATGCTGGTTAGCCAATACGACTATATCCTTGTTGTTGTTTCGTTTGTTGTAGCCATTTTGGCCTCTTATACCGCCCTGAACATGGCCGGACGCGTCTCCACCAGCAGCGGTGCTTCATCCTGGGTATGGCTGAGCGGCGGCGGCGTGGCGATGGGTATCGGCATCTGGGCGATGCACTTTATCGGCATGCTGGCGATGAATATGTCGATGAACATGCGCTACGAGCCGGTTCTCACCGGTTTATCGATGGCGATCGCCATTGGCTCCTCGCTGTTTGCGCTGTGGCTGGTTAGCGCGCCGAAGCTGCACCTGCGTCGGCTTATTCCTGGCTCTGTCGTAATGGGGCTTGGCATTGCCGCGATGCATTACACCGGTATGGCGGCGCTACAGGTTTCCCCGCCGATTGTCTGGCATAAAGGGTGGATCGCCCTCTCGATAGTAATTGCCCTGGCGGCCTCTTTCGCTGCGTTATGGCTCACCTTCCGCCTGCGCCACGAAGCGGCACAGGTTGCGCTTATGCGCTTTGGCGCAGCCATCTTAATGGGGCTGGCTATCACCGGCATGCACTACACCGGGATGATGGCGGCGCAGATCCCCTTCCAGCACCATCACATTGCAATGGTGCATCACGGCTTCAATAACAACTGGCTTGCCGTGCTGGTCAGCATGATGGCCTTTTCCGTGCTCGGCATTACCTTACTGGTTTCGATGTTCGACGCCCGTTTACAGGCGCGGACGTCGCTGCTGGCCACGTCGCTTGCGGCGGCAAACCGCGAGCTGGCGAGGCTGGCGCTGCACGACACCTTAACGCGTCTGCCAAACCGCGTCCTGCTGGAAGATCGCATCGAGCAGGCGATCAATAAAGCGCGCCGTGAAGAGAGCGCGTTTGCCTTGATGTTTATGGATCTCGACGGCTTTAAAACGGTCAACGACGCGTGGGGACATGATGTCGGCGATAAGTTACTGGTGGCGGTAACCGAGCGGCTCACGCAGCAACTGCAGGGGCAATATACGCTGGCGCGCATTGGTGGCGACGAATTTGTGCTGCTGGCAGAGATTGCCGCGCCGGACGATGCCGCAACGATCGCCAGTTCGCTTATCCGCGCTGTCGATCGCCCTTTTACTATTGATCCCTATGATGTGATGGTGACCCTCAGTATCGGTATCGCGCTCTACCCTGACGATGGCAAAAATGAGCGCGAATTGATGTTCAACGCCGATGCTGCGATGTATCACACCAAGCATATGGGCCGTAACGGCTATCACTTTTTCCAGCCCTCGATGAACCGGCTGGCGCAAACCCAGTTACAGCTGCTGAATGATTTGTGGATGGCGCTGGAGCGTAAAGAGTTCCGCCTCGTTTACCAACCTAAATTCCAGGCACCTTCCGGGCCGGTTGTCGGTTTTGAGGCGCTGTTGCGCTGGCATCATCCCCAGCAGGGTGTGCTGAGCCCGGATCTCTTTTTGCCGCTGGCGGAGAAAACCGGCCTGATTGTCCCGCTCGGTGACTGGGTAATCGACGAGGCTTGCCGCCAGCTCAGCGAATGGCGCCAGCAGGGGCACATGGACTGGACAATTGCCGTTAACCTTTCGACGTTACAGTTTGAGCATAGCGCGCTGGTAGAAACCATTCTGGGCACACTGAGCAGACATAATGTTCCGCCTGAGCAGCTAATTCTGGAAGTAACTGAAACGACGGCGATGAGTAACCCCGATGAGAGCGTGCGGGTGCTGACCGAGCTGAGCGATGCGGGCGTGAAAGCGTCAATTGATGATTTCGGGACCGGTTATTCGAGCCTGCTTTACCTTAAGCGTCTGCCGGCGTGCGAGCTGAAGATCGATCGCGCGTTTGTCCGTGAACTGGGCCAGGAGGGTGAAGACGCCACGATTGTCTCTGCGATTGTCGCGTTAGCCAGAACGCTGAACCTCAAAGTTGTGGCAGAGGGCGTCGAGACGGAAGAACAGCAGGCATTTCTCACCGAGCTGGGCTGCAATACCCTGCAAGGTTATCTCCTGGGGAAACCAGTGAGTGCAGAAACGATTACTGCTCAGGGGAAAAACCTCACCCCCACTGAAACGGTAAAGTGAATTTTTAAGGATTTAATAAAAGCGTCTACGGACGCTTTTATTTTACGTCAGTGACAAATTAGATTATTCTCATGCCCTTAAGCGCTGTTTGCGCTTTTTAACGCGCGCTTTTGTCTTCCTTTTTTCTGAATCTCACTTTTATTTATCCCGCCTCCATAATTTCTGCACGATTTCGCTTAAATACCTTTTTTAACTTCATCAAGTTTACAAAGTACATATCTGGACATTATTGCCACGATGAATCTGTTTTGCTGAATGATAAAATCAAGCAATAGATACTGACCAGACATTGCGACTGTTGATATCAAGAGTCGCGGTTACATAGAGGTAATTACAATGAAAAAAATGATCTCCGTCGCCCTGCTGGCAACCTTCCTCGCGGGCTGTGCACACGACTCACCTTGCGTACCGGTCTATGACGATCAGGGCCGCCTGGTGCATACCAACACCTGTGTGAAAGGCACCACGCAGGATAACTGGGAAACAGCAGGCGCGATTGCCGGCGGCGCGGCAGCCCTGGCTGGCTTAACGCTCGGTATTGTGGCCCTCACTAAATAGTTCTCTTAAGCGCGGTTTTCCGCGCTTTTGCTTTATAACGGTGCAGTAAATTTTCATTTCGCCACTTTTGCTATCGAAAACGTGCATCAATTCCAGTTACAAGCATCACTTTTTTATATTTCATAATGCGATTCCGACGCTGTTATTTCTCTTACGTGATTACATTCACAAATCAACCCCATCGTATTTGATGCTTATATTCACCTGCGAAACTTGTCTGGCAGAAATAGCGAATTAACGACGCTGTTTTGCTCCATTTTGTGGAGTGCGTTCTATTTTTGCACCAGCCTGGGGCATTGCTTCTCTACATTCCTGTCTACACTCATCCTGAAACCTGTTTGATTCCTTAAATACCCTGCATACACCAACCTGGCATCACCTTTGCTATATCCACTGCGGCCTTCGCCACAGACAGGTTCAGGCGTTACCCGGACGCCCCATATAACGATAATTTTCGCCACACAGGATGCATTATGAAAAAGATGATGATCGCCAGCCTGGCCGCTGCCGGCGTGCTGTTTGCTGTCGCCAGCCAGGCGCACGCAGGTACAACGCTTGATGCTGTCAAAAAGAAAGGGTTTGTTCAGTGCGGGATCAGTGATGGTCTGCCCGGTTTCTCTTATGCGGATGCAAACGGGAAATTTACCGGTATCGATGTGGATATCTGCCGTGGCGTTGCTGCCGCCCTGTTTGGCGACGACAGCAAAGTGAAATATACCCCGCTGACGGCGAAAGAGCGCTTTACGGCGCTGCAATCCGGCGAAGTGGATATGCTCTCGCGCAATACCACCTGGACCTCTTCGCGTGATGGCGGTATGGGGCTCTCCTTTACCGGCGTGACCTACTATGACGGCATCGGCTTCCTGACCCATAACAAAGCGGGCCTGAAGAGCGCTAAAGAGCTTGATGGCGCAACCGTTTGTATTCAGGCCGGGACGGATACCGAGCTGAACGTGGCAGATTACTTTAAATCCAACAAAATGAGCTACACCCCGGTGACCTTTGACCGCTCTGACGAGTCGGCGAAGGCGCTGGAATCCGGCCGCTGCGATACGCTGGCTTCCGATCAGTCTCAACTCTATGCGCTGCGGATTAAGCTGAGCAACCCGGCAGAGTGGATCGTCTTGCCGGAAGTGATCTCTAAAGAACCGCTCGGCCCGGTGGTGCGCCGCGGTGACGATGACTGGTTCGCCATCGTGCGCTGGACGCTCTTCGCCATGCTCAATGCCGAAGAGATGGGCATTACCTCGAAGAACGTCGATGAGAAAGTGGCTAACCCGGCTACGCCGGATATGGCGCACCTGCTCGGCAAAGAGGGCGACTTCGGCAAAGATCTTAAACTCGATAACAAGTGGGCTTACAACATTATTAAGAAGGTCGGTAACTACTCCGAAGTCTTCGAACGTAACGTCGGTTCTGAAAGCCCGCTGAAAATTAAACGTGGCCAGAACAACCTCTGGAACAACGGCGGGATTCAGTACGCTCCGCCGGTGCGTTAATCCGCTACTGCCGTAACGGGCGTCACTCTGCGGTGACGCCCAGTCCAGAATTATGGTTACTGAGGTTTTCTCTATGCCCCATCGCCGCCCAACCGTGAAAGGCGCGCTCTCCCTTTCAAACCCTGCGGTTCGCGCCTGGCTGTTTCAAATCCTGGCGATTATCACCGTGGTTGTTGTTGCCCTCTATTTGCTCCATAACGCGGTGACTAACCTCAACAACCGGGGTATTACCTCCGGCTTCGCCTTCCTCGACCGCGCGGCCGGTTTTGGCATTGTTCAGCATCTGATTGATTATGAGCAGGGTGACACCTACGGACGGGTCTTCCTGGTCGGTTTACTCAATACGCTGCTGGTCTCGGCGCTCTGTATTGTCTTTGCCTCACTGCTGGGCTTTTTCCTTGGTCTTGCAAGGCTGTCTGAAAACTGGCTGCTGCGAAAGCTGTCGACAATCTATATCGAGACGTTCCGCAATATTCCCCCGCTGTTGCAGATCTTCTTCTGGTACTTTGCGGTGCTGCGCAACCTTCCCGGTCCGCGCCAGGCGGTAAATGCCATGGAGCTGGTCTTTCTCAGCAACCGTGGCCTCTATATCCCCTCGCCACAAATGGGTGAAGGAATGTTTGCCTTTGTCGGCGCGCTGGTGCTGGCGGCGGTACTCATCGTTGGTCTGTTCCGCTTCAATAAAAAACACCAGATTAAAACGGGCCAGCTGCGGCGAACCTGGCCAGCGGCGCTGGGGCTGATTATTGTGTTGCCGCTGATGGCGCATGCGCTGTTCGGAGCGGCGCTGCATTGGGAAGTTCCGCAACTGCGCGGTTTTAACTTCCGCGGCGGCATGGTGCTGATTCCGGAGCTGGCGGCGCTAACTATCGCGCTCTCGGTTTATACCTCGGCGTTTATTGCTGAGATTATTCGCGCCGGCATTCAGTCTGTGCCGTACGGGCAGCATGAAGCAGCGCGCTCACTTGGGCTGCCTCATCCGGTCACGTTGCGACAGGTGATTATTCCCCAGGCGCTGCGGGTGATCATTCCACCGTTGACCAGCCAATATCTCAATATTGCAAAGAACTCATCGCTGGCGGCGGCGATTGGCTACCCCGATATGGTGTCGCTGTTTGCCGGTACGGTGCTGAACCAGACCGGCCAGGCGATTGAAACCATTGCCATTACCATGTCGGTCTATCTGCTTATCAGCCTCTCCATTTCGCTGCTGATGAATATCTATAACCGCCGTATTGCCCTGATTGAGCGCTGAGGATCAATGATGACAAAAGCTATTGTGTCGCCCTCCACGCGCCCGCTGCCATCGGGAAATAACGGCATGCTGCTGTGGGTGCGTAAAAATCTCTTTTCAAGCTGGTCAAACTCGCTGCTGACGCTCTTTTGTCTGTGGATGATGTGGGAGCTTATTCCGCCGCTCCTGCAGTGGGCGCTGTTTCAGGCGAACTGGGTCGGCTCGACTCGCGCGGACTGCACCAAAGCGGGCGCCTGCTGGGTATTTATCCATCAACGCTTCGGCCAGTTTATGTATGGGCTCTACCCACACGATCAGCGCTGGCGAATCAACCTGGCGCTGATTGTTGGCCTGCTCTCTATCCTGCCGATGTTCTGGAAGGGGATGCCGCGACGCGGACGCTACATTGCCTGCTGGGCGGTGCTCTACCCGCTGGTTGTGTGGTGGCTGATGTTTGGCGGCTTTCTTGGCCTGGAGCGCGTTGAAACCCGCCAGTGGGGTGGACTGACGCTGACGCTGATTATCGCCTCGGTCGGTATTGCCGGTGCCCTGCCGCTGGGGATTTTGCTGGCGCTGGGCCGACGCTCGACGATGCCGGTAGTGAGGATATTGTCGGTGATGTTTATTGAGTTCTGGCGCGGCGTACCGCTGATTACGGTGCTGTTTATGTCGTCGGTGATGCTGCCGCTGTTTATGGCTGAAGGTACCACCATCGATAAGCTGATCCGTGCGCTGGTCGGGGTGATCCTGTTCCAGTCAGCCTATGTGGCGGAAGTGGTACGTGGCGGTTTACAGGCCCTGCCGAAAGGGCAGTACGAAGCGGCCGAGTCGCTGGCGCTGGGCTACTGGAAAACGCAGGGGCTGGTGATCCTGCCGCAGGCGTTAAAACTGGTGATCCCGGGGCTGGTGAACACCATTATCGCGCTGTTTAAAGATACTAGCCTGGTGATCATCATCGGCCTGTTTGATCTCTTTAGCAGCGTGCAGCAAGCGACGGTCGATCCCGCCTGGCTTGGGATGTCGACGGAAGGGTATGTGTTTGCTGCGTTAGTCTATTGGATTTTCTGTTTCAGCATGTCGCGCTACAGCCAGCATCTGGAGAAGCGCTTTAACACCGGGCGTACACCGCACTGAGGATGATGATGAGTAATACAACAATGCAATCTGGCGACGCGATGATCACGCTCGAAAATGTGAATAAGTGGTATGGGCAATTCCATGTGTTGAAAGATATTAATTTGCATGTGAAGCAAGGGGAAAGGATTGTACTTTGTGGCCCGTCGGGATCAGGAAAGTCAACCACCATTCGCTGTATCAATCACCTGGAAGAGCATCAGCAGGGGCGTATTGTAGTCGACGGTATTGAGCTGAATGAGGATATTCGCAATATCGAGAAGATCCGCCAGGAAGTGGGGATGGTTTTCCAGCACTTCAATCTCTTTCCCCATCTGACCGTTTTGCAAAACTGCACGCTGGCACCAATATGGGTGCGCAAAATGCCGAAGAAAGAGGCAGAAGCGCTGGCAATGCACTATCTGGAGCGGGTACGTATTGCAGAGCATGCGCATAAGTTCCCGGGGCAGATTTCGGGTGGGCAGCAGCAGCGCGTCGCGATTGCGCGCTCACTCTGTATGAAGCCGAAGATCATGCTTTTCGATGAGCCCACTTCGGCGCTGGATCCGGAGATGGTGAAGGAGGTGCTTGATACCATGATTGGGCTTGCGCAGTCGGGTATGACGATGCTGTGCGTGACCCATGAGATGGGCTTTGCCCGCACCGTGGCGGACCGGGTGATCTTTATGGATCGCGGTGAGATCGTAGAGCAGGCAGCGCCCGATGAGTTCTTTGCACAGCCAAAATCAGAGCGTACCCGGGCGTTTTTATCGCAGGTTATTCACTGATTGCCGCATGCTTCCTGTTAAGGCTACCCAATGGGTGGCCTTTTTTATCGTCGGGTTTAGCTGGATCCAGAATGACAAAAGGCCCCGTCTTTCGACGAGGCCTTCTGCTTTGTTTGATGCCTGGCAGTTCCCTACTCTCGCATGGGGAGACCCCACACTACCATCGGCGCTACGGCGTTTCACTTCTGAGTTCGGCATGGGGTCAGGTGGGACCACCGCGCTAGTGCCGCCAGGCAAATTCTTTTCTTATTGCCGAACTTTTAAACCGTTATAACTGGTGCTGATACCCAGAGTCGAACTGGGGACCTCACCCTTACCAAGGGTGCGCTCTACCAACTGAGCCATATCAGCACACTAAATTTGATGCCTGGCAGTTCCCTACTCTCGCATGGGGAGACCCCACACTACCATCGGCGCTACGGCGTTTCACTTCTGAGTTCGGCATGGGGTCAGGTGGGACCACCGCGCTAGTGCCGCCAGGCAAATTCTGTTGCCATCCCGCGTTAGCCGGACGGCTTAATCTGTATCAGCTGAAAATCATCTCTCATCCGCCAAAACATCTTCGGCGTTGTAAGGTTAAGCCTCACGGTTCATTAGTACCGGTTAGCTCAACGCATCGCTGCGCTTACACACCCGGCCTATCAACGTCGTCGTCTTCAACGTTCCTTCAGGAGACTTAAAGTCTCAGGGAGAACTCATCTCGGGGCAAGTTTCGTGCTTAGATGCTTTCAGCACTTATCTCTTCCGCATTTAGCTACCGGGCAGTGCCATTGGCATGACAACCCGAACACCAGTGATGCGTCCACTCCGGTCCTCTCGTACTAGGAGCAGCCCCCCTCAATTCTCCAGCGCCCACGGCAGATAGGGACCGAACTGTCTCACGACGTTCTAAACCCAGCTCGCGTACCACTTTAAATGGCGAACAGCCATACCCTTGGGACCTACTTCAGCCCCAGGATGTGATGAGCCGACATCGAGGTGCCAAACACCGCCGTCGATATGAACTCTTGGGCGGTATCAGCCTGTTATCCCCGGAGTACCTTTTATCCGTTGAGCGATGGCCCTTCCATTCAGAACCACCGGATCACTATGACCTGCTTTCGCACCTGCTCGCGCCGTCACGCTCGCAGTCAAGCCAGCTTATGCCATTGCACTAACCTCCTGATGTCCGACCAGGATTAGCTGACCTTCGTGCTCCTCCGTTACGCTTTAGGAGGAGACCGCCCCAGTCAAACTACCCACCAGACACTGTCCGCAACCCGGATCACGGGTCCACGTTAGAACATCAAACATTAAAGGGTGGTATTTCAAGGTTGGCTCCACGCAGACTGGCGTCCACGCTTCAAAGCCTCCCACCTATCCTACACATCAAGGCTCAATGTTCAGTGTCAAGCTATAGTAAAGGTTCACGGGGTCTTTCCGTCTTGCCGCGGGTACACTGCATCTTCACAGCGAGTTCAATTTCACTGAGTCTCGGGTGGAGACAGCCTGGCCATCATTACGCCATTCGTGCAGGTCGGAACTTACCCGACAAGGAATTTCGCTACCTTAGGACCGTTATAGTTACGGCCGCCGTTTACCGGGGCTTCGATCAAGAGCTTCACCTTGCGGTTGACCCCATCAATTAACCTTCCGGCACCGGGCAGGCGTCACACCGTATACGTCCACTTTCGTGTTTGCACAGTGCTGTGTTTTTAATAAACAGTTGCAGCCAGCTGGTATCTTCGACTGGTTTCAGCTCCGCGAGCAAGTCGCTTCACCTACGCACCAGCGTGCCTTCTCCCGAAGTTACGGCACCATTTTGCCTAGTTCCTTCACCCGAGTTCTCTCAAGCGCCTTGGTATTCTCTACCTGACCACCTGTGTCGGTTTGGGGTACGATTTCGTGTTACCTGATGCTTAGAGGCTTTTCCTGGAAGCAGGGCATTTGTCACTTCAGCACCGTGGTGCCTCGTCATCACGCCTCAGTGTTAAAGTGAACCGGATTTACCTGGAACACACACCTACACGCTTAAACCGGGACAACCGTCGCCCGGCCGACATAGCCTTCTCCGTCCCCCCTTCGCAGTAACACCAAGTACAGGAATATTAACCTGTTTCCCATCGACTACGCCTTTCGGCCTCGCCTTAGGGGTCGACTCACCCTGCCCCGATTAACGTTGGACAGGAACCCTTGGTCTTCCGGCGAGCGGGCTTTTCACCCGCTTTATCGTTACTTATGTCAGCATTCGCACTTCTGATACCTCCAGCAGCCCTCACAGGCCACCTTCGACGGCTTACAGAACGCTCCCCTACCCAACAACACATAGTGTCGCTGCCGCAGCTTCGGTGCATGGTTTAGCCCCGTTACATCTTCCGCGCAGGCCGACTCGACCAGTGAGCTATTACGCTTTCTTTAAATGATGGCTGCTTCTAAGCCAACATCCTGGCTGTCTGTGCCTTCCCACATCGTTTCCCACTTAACCATGACTTTGGGACCTTAGCTGGCGGTCTGGGTTGTTTCCCTCTTCACGACGGACGTTAGCACCCGCCGTGTGTCTCCCGTGATAACATTCTCCGGTATTCGTAGTTTGCATCGGGTTGGTAAGCCGGGATGGCCCCCTAGCCGAAACAGTGCTCTACCCCCGGAGATGAATTCACGAGGCGCTACCTAAATAGCTTTCGGGGAGAACCAGCTATCTCCCGGTTTGATTGGCCTTTCACCCCCAGCCACAGGTCATCCGCTAATTTTTCAACATTAGTCGGTTCGGTCCTCCAGTTAGTGTTACCCAACCTTCAACCTGCCCATGGCTAGATCACCGGGTTTCGGGTCTATACCCTGCAACTTAACGCCCAGTTAAGACTCGGTTTCCCTGCGGCTCCCCTATACGGTTAACCTTGCTACAGAATATAAGTCGCTGACCCATTATACAAAAGGTACGCAGTCACCCCATAAAAGAGGCTCCCACTGCTTGTACGTACACGGTTTCAGGTTCTGTTTCACTCCCCTCGCCGGGGTTCTTTTCGCCTTTCCCTCACGGTACTGGTTCACTATCGGTCAGTCAGGAGTATTTAGCCTTGGAGGATGGTCCCCCCATATTCAGACAGGATACCACGTGTCCCGCCCTACTCATCGAGCTCACAGCAAGAGTGCTTTTGTGTACGGGGCTGTCACCCTGTATCGCGCGACTTTCCAGACGCTTCCACTAACACTCAGGCTGATTCAGGCTCTGGGCTGTTCCCCGTTCGCTCGCCGCTACTGGGGGAATCTCGGTTGATTTCTTTTCCTCGGGGTACTTAGATGTTTCAGTTCCCCCGGTTCGCCTCACAGCACTATGTATTCATGCTGTGATAGTGCAACGGATTGCACTGGGTTTCCCCATTCGGACATCGCCGGCTGTAACGGTTCATATCACCTTACCGGCGCTTTTCGCAGATTAGCACGTCCTTCATCGCCTCTGACTGCCAGGGCATCCACCGTGTACGCTTAGTCGCTTAACCTCACAACCCGAAGACGTTTCGTAAAACATCATCAGTTGCGAAAATTTGAGAGACTCACGGAACAATTCGCATTGTTCTGTGTTTCAATTTTCAGCTTGATCCAGATTTTTAAAGAGCAAATATCTCATACATGACTCGCTGTCAGACAGGAATCAGGTTTGAGATACATCGGCAGGTGACTTTCACTCACAGACCAGCAAGTGGCGTCCCCTAGGGGATTCGAACCCCTGTTACCGCCGTGAAAGGGCGGTGTCCTGGGCCTCTAGACGAAGGGGACACAAAGTCTCACTCGCAAGACGCCTTGCTATTTACTTTTCATCAGACAATCTGTGTGGACACTACAGGGAAAGGTTCTTTAAGGTAAGGAGGTGATCCAACCGCAGGTTCCCCTACGGTTACCTTGTTACGACTTCACCCCAGTCATGAATCACAAAGTGGTAAGCGCCCTCCCGAAGGTTAAGCTACCTACTTCTTTTGCAACCCACTCCCATGGTGTGACGGGCGGTGTGTACAAGGCCCGGGAACGTATTCACCGTGACATTCTGATTCACGATTACTAGCGATTCCGACTTCATGGAGTCGAGTTGCAGACTCCAATCCGGACTACGACGCACTTTATGAGGTCCGCTGGCTCTCGCGAGATTGCTTCTCTTTGTATGCGCCATTGTAGCACGTGTGTAGCCCTGGTCGTAAGGGCCATGATGACTTGACGTCATCCCCACCTTCCTCCAGTTTATCACTGGCAGTCTCCTTTGAGTTCCCGGCCTAACCGCTGGCAACAAAGGATAAGGGTTGCGCTCGTTGCGGGACTTAACCCAACATTTCACAACACGAGCTGACGACAGCCATGCAGCACCTGTCTCACAGTTCCCGAAGGCACCTTTCCATCTCTGGAAAGTTCTGTGGATGTCAAGACCAGGTAAGGTTCTTCGCGTTGCATCGAATTAAACCACATGCTCCACCGCTTGTGCGGGCCCCCGTCAATTCATTTGAGTTTTAACCTTGCGGCCGTACTCCCCAGGCGGTCGACTTAACGCGTTAGCTCCGGAAGCCACGCCTCAAGGGCACAACCTCCAAGTCGACATCGTTTACGGCGTGGACTACCAGGGTATCTAATCCTGTTTGCTCCCCACGCTTTCGCACCTGAGCGTCAGTCTTCGTCCAGGGGGCCGCCTTCGCCACCGGTATTCCTCCAGATCTCTACGCATTTCACCGCTACACCTGGAATTCTACCCCCCTCTACGAGACTCAAGCCTGCCAGTTTCGGATGCAGTTCCCAGGTTGAGCCCGGGGATTTCACATCCGACTTGACAGACCGCCTGCGTGCGCTTTACGCCCAGTAATTCCGATTAACGCTTGCACCCTCCGTATTACCGCGGCTGCTGGCACGGAGTTAGCCGGTGCTTCTTCTGCGGGTAACGTCAATCGACGCGGTTATTAACCGCATCGCCTTCCTCCCCGCTGAAAGTACTTTACAACCCGAAGGCCTTCTTCATACACGCGGCATGGCTGCATCAGGCTTGCGCCCATTGTGCAATATTCCCCACTGCTGCCTCCCGTAGGAGTCTGGACCGTGTCTCAGTTCCAGTGTGGCTGGTCATCCTCTCAGACCAGCTAGGGATCGTCGCCTAGGTGAGCCGTTACCCCACCTACTAGCTAATCCCATCTGGGCACATCTGATGGCAAGAGGCCCGAAGGTCCCCCTCTTTGGTCTTGCGACGTTATGCGGTATTAGCTACCGTTTCCAGTAGTTATCCCCCTCCATCAGGCAGTTTCCCAGACATTACTCACCCGTCCGCCACTCGTCAGCAAAGCAGCAAGCTGCTTCCTGTTACCGTTCGACTTGCATGTGTTAGGCCTGCCGCCAGCGTTCAATCTGAGCCATGATCAAACTCTTCAATTTAAAGTTTGATGCTCATCGAATTAAACCGTAATGAATTACGTGTTTACCCGTGAGACTTGGTATTCATTTAGTGTCCGAGGACATTAAGAATCCATGTCACCTGAGTGCCCACACAGATTGTCTGATAAATTGTTAAAGAGCAGTGCCGCTTCGCTTTTCGCAGCGGCGCGGGGTGTGCATATTACGCTTTCCCGCTGTGAAGTCAACTGATTATTTTCAGAATTCTTCACCTGACAGGCCGGTGTGTTTGCCGTTGTGCCGTGTCAGTGGAGGCGCATTATAGGGAGTTAATTTCCCCTGACAACCCCTAATTTCAAAAAACTTTTCAACCGTGTTTTTTTTCAACAAAGTGCGGTTAAAAGCGGCATAAATAGCGGGTATCGCTGTTTTTACCACCACTTATAGATATCGAATGGCATACTACCGAGTGAAATAAAGAAGAAGGAAGTGAGAAATGCCTTTAAACGCACAGCAACTTGCCGCGCAGAAAAACATCTCCTGGGTCATAGCCGAGAAACTGGCGCAGCAGATCCTGCGAGGAGAGTACGCCCCAGGGGCCATTTTGCCCGGCGAGATGGAACTCGGTGAGACGTTTGGCGTAAGCCGTACCGCAGTGAGAGAGGCAATAAAGACATTAACCGCGAAGGGCATGGTCTTACCCCGCCCGCGCATCGGCACGCGCGTGATGCCGAAGGGGAACTGGAACTTCCTTGATACGGAGCTTCTCTCATGGTGGATGAGCGAAGACAATTTCCAGGAAGTGATCCAACACTTTCTCGTTATGCGCGCCAGCCTCGAGCCGCAGGCTTGTCTTCTCGCTGCTGTAATGGCAAGCGCCGAGCAAAAGGCATATCTGAATACATTAATGGAAGAGATGGTGTGTCTGAAGAAGGCATTTAACCGGGAACGCTGGATAGAGGTGGACATGGCGTGGCATGAACATATCTACACCATGAGCGGTAATCCTTTCCTTATGTCTTTCGCCACACTTTTCCACTCGGTTTACCATACTTACTTCACCTCTATTACTGAAAACGAAGTGATTAAGCTGGATCTTCACCAGGCTATCGTCGATGCGATTCAGGAAAGCGACGGGGATAGTGCGTTTCAGGCGTGCCAGAGATTGTTGAATTCGCCTAATTAAAGGAATGAGTATGACAAAGAAGAAAGGGCGCAGTATGGCCGGGCTGCCGTGGATAGCCGCGATGGCCTTTTTTATGCAGGCGCTAGACGCCACCATCCTTAACACCGCCCTCCCCGCTATTGCGCAAAGTCTTAACCGTTCGCCGCTGGCGATGCAGTCCGCGATCATTAGCTACACCCTGACCGTCGCGATGCTGATCCCGGTCAGCGGCTGGCTGGCCGACCGCTTCGGCACGCGGCGTATCTTTATGTTAGCCGTCAGCCTCTTCACCCTCGGCTCGCTGGCTTGCGCCCTCTCCAACTCCCTGGGCATGCTGGTTGTCTTCCGCGTGATTCAGGGGATTGGCGGGGCGATGATGATGCCTGTCGCGCGCCTCGCCCTGCTGCGCGCCTATCCGCGCAGTGAATTACTGCCGGTGCTCAACTTTGTCACTATGCCGGGGCTGGTCGGGCCGATTCTTGGCCCGGTAATGGGCGGCGTGCTGGTTACCTGGGCAAGCTGGCACTGGATCTTCCTGATTAATATTCCCATTGGTGTCGCCGGGTTGCTCTACGCGCGTAAATATATGCCGAACTTCACCACCCCGCGCCGCAGCTTTGATATGTGGGGCTTCCTGTTATTCGGCTTAAGCCTGGTGCTCTTCTCCAGCGGGATGGAGCTGTTCGGCGAGAAAGTGGTAGAAACCTGGCTTGCCCTTAGCATCATCTTCAGCGGCATCGCCCTGCTGCTGCTCTATATTCGCCATGCTCGCCGCCACCCGACGCCGCTCATCTCGCTCAACCTGTTTAAGACCCGCACCTTCTCCGTCGGCATCGCCGGGAATATCGCTTCGCGCCTCGGTACCGGCTGCGTTCCTTTCTTAATGCCACTGATGTTGCAGGTTGGCTTTGGCTATCCGGCGCTGATTGCCGGTTGCATGATGGCACCGACCGCCCTGGGTTCTATTCTGGCAAAATCGACCGTCACGCAGATCCTGCGCTGGTTTGGCTATCGCAAAACGCTGGTTGGCGTCACGCTCTTTATTGGCGTGATGATTGCGCAGTTCGCCCTGCAAACTCAGGCAATGGCGATCTGGATGCTGGTGCTGCCGCTGTTCATATTAGGTATGGCGATGTCGACGCAATTTACCGCCATGAACACCATCTCCCTTGCCGACTTAACGGATGAAAACGCCAGTAGTGGCAATAGCGTGCTGGCGGTAACGCAGCAGCTGTCGATAAGCCTCGGTGTAGCCGTGAGCGCAGCGGTGCTGCGTTTTTATGAAGGGGTTGATGGCACCAACACCGTTGAGCAGTTCCACTACACCTTTATTACGATGGGTGCAGTAACGGTGGTCTCCGCTTTAACCTTTATGCTGCTGAAGGCGAAAGATGGCCGCAACCTGATCAAGGAGCGCCACAAAAAATCAGGCTGAGCCACGCTCCATCAAGACCGGTGTCAATTGCAGACGCTGTTGTTGCAGGCTCGGGTCGGCAATACGGTGGATCAGCACATCAATCGCCAGCTCACCCAGTTCATCCTTTGGCTGATGGATGGTGGTGAGCGGCGGCGTCATGTAGCGCGCCAGCTCGATATCGTCGTAACCGACAATCGCCATATCCTGCGGGATCGACAGCCCCGCCTGGTAGAGCGCCTGATAAGCGCCCACCGCCATCGCATCATTGCCGATAAACACCGCCTGCGGGCGCTCATCCATCGCCAGCAGACGCTGCATCGCCGTCAGGCCACCGCCGAACTCAAAATCACTTTCGATCTCGTCGCCGTCGCGAATCGTTAGCCCGGCGCGCGCCATCGCCTCGCGGTACCCCTCCAGTCGCAGCCGGGAGGGCGTTTTATCCAGCGGGCCGGTAATACAGGCGATACGCGTCATCCCTTTATGAATGAGATACTCCGTCGCCATCATGCCGCCCAGCAGCGAGTTATCCTGAATCAGATCGCTGTCACCATCGAACGGCGCCCAGTCCATCATCACGGTAGGAATCGAGGGGTAACGGCTCATGATGACTTGCGAAGGCTGATGCGTTTCGGTGCAGAGCAGAAGCAGCCCGTCGACGCGCTTTTGCATCAGCGTTTCCAGATTGCGGTTCATCCGCTGCTCGTCGCCTTCGGTATTGCATAACACCAGGCTGTAGCCACGCTCGAAGCAGCTGCGCTCTACCCCGCGCACCAGCTCAGAGTAAAAAGGGTTGGTACTGGCGGTGATCAGCATCCCAATCGTGCGCGTCTGTTTAAGCTTCAGGCTGCGCGCCACCGCGGAAGGCGCATAGTTCAGCGACGTGATCGCGGCGTCTACCTTCTCGCGAATCGCCTCACTGACAAAGCGATCGTTATTAATAACGTGGGAGACGGTAGAGGTAGAAACGCCCGCCAGGCGGGCAACATCTTTCATGGTGGCCACGCGTCACCCCTGCTGAGCGAGAAAATCATCAATCTCATTACGCCACGGAACCGAAGGCTGCGCCCCTTTGCGCGTCACGGCGATAGCCGCCGCCGCATGGGCAAAGCGGATCGCCTCATCCAGCGGCTTCTCTTCCAGCAGCGCAGTCATCAGCGCACCATTAAAGGTGTCGCCCGCGGCGATGGTATCAATGGCTTTCACCTTGAAGCCCGGTACGCGCTTGCCTTCACCGTTTACGCTGGCCCACACACCGCGGCTGCCGAGAGTAATGATGACCGTACGGATGCCTTTCTCATGCAGCACCCGCGCGGCACGCGCCGCATCTTCATCACTGGAAACCGCGATGCCGGTGAGTTTTTCTGCTTCGGTTTCATTGGGGGTAATGATGTCCACCAGCGCCAGCAGCTCATCGGAGAGTTGCCGGGCGGGCGCGGGGTTTAGCGCGACCGTAGTCTGGTTCTGCTGAGCAATACGGGCTGCCGCCAGTACGCTCTCAACCGGTGATTCCAGCTGCATTAGCAGCGCCGACGCATTTGCAATTAACGTCTGCTGCTCAGCCACGCGTTCGGTGGAGAGCGCCGCATTGGCGCCGGCATGAATACCGATGACATTCTCCCCTTCGCCGTTAACGAAAATCAGCGCCACGCCGGTCGACTCACCCGCAACCACGCTGACGGGTGCCACATCAATGTTGTCGCTGGTGAGCTGCTTACGCACCCGCGCGCCGGTATCGTCATCGCCGGTGCAGGCGATAAAGGCGATATCCGCGCCGCTGCGTCCGGCCGCGACGGCCTGATTGGCCCCTTTGCCGCCGAACGCCACCTGATAGTGGTTGCCGGTTACGGTTTCGCCGGGTGTCGGGAAAGATTCAAGGTTAAGAATGTGATCGGCATTGATACTGCCAAGAACGACGAGTTTGCCTGCGGTTTTCATGATGAGCGTGTCCATAAAGTGCGCCACCGCGAACGGTGGCGCGTGCCATGCTTTTCTTTTATTACCTTGTCCCTCAGGCTGACAGAACGTACATCGAGCCTGAACGTTCTGTTACTGCTTGATGACCAGTTTCAGGTCAACCGGATTTTTAGCGTAAACTTTTTCGCCTTTCAACACTTTGTCTGCGGTATCAACGCCTTTCGCGCCAATCTGCTCCGGCAGCTGGGCAACGGTAGCAGCCAGTTTGCCGTCGTTAACCGCTTTTTCACCATCCGGCGTACCGTCAAAACCGACCACCATCACGTCGCTTTTGCCCGCGGTCTGCAGCGCGCGCAGCGCACCGAGCGCCATCTCATCGTTCTGGGCGAATACCGCCTGCACATCCGGATGCGCGGTCAGCAGGTTCTGCATCACGTTCAGACCTTTAGTGCGGTCGAAGTCAGCTGGCTGGCTGGCGAGGACTTTGAATTTGTGCGCAGCAACAGCCTGCTGGAAACCTTCACCACGCTCGCGCGCGGCGGAGGTCCCGGCAATGCCCTGCAACTCGATCACTTTCGCGCCTTCACCCGCTTTCTTGGCGATGTAATCACCGGCAATTTTACCCCCGAGCACGTTATCAGAGGCGATATGGCTTACTACTTCACCGCTGCTGGCAACGCGGTCGAGGGTAATGACCGGGATTTTGGCCTGGTTAGCCATTTTGATGGCGTTACCGACCGCATCGGAATCGGTCGGGTTGATCAGCAGAAGCTTGGTGCCGCGAACGGTTAAATCCTGGACGTTGGCCAGCTCTTTCGCCGGGTTGTTCTGCGAGTCCAGCACCACCAGGTCATAACCCAGTTTGTCGGCCTCTTTCTGCGCGCCATCCTTCAGCGAGACGAAGAAGGGGTTATTCAGGGTCGAGATCACCAGAGCAATAGAGTCTTTCGCCATCGCGTTCGCACTTACCGTGGCGCTCAGGGCAACAGCAGAAACCAGAGTGGCCAGTTTTTTCATGTTCATGTTCATGAGTCCTGTTGTGTAGGGAATTACTGCTTTTTGTTGTCTACCAGCACCGCCAGCAGAATCACCACTGCTTTAACGATCATCTGGTAATAGGAAGAAACGCTCAACAAATTCAGGCCATTATTGAGGAAGCCAAGAATCAATGCGCCGATCAATGTCCCAACAATACGACCTTTCCCGCCGGCAAGGCTGGTACCGCCGAGCACTACCGCGGCAATCGCATCCAGTTCATAACCCGCGCCCGCGGTCGGCTGCGCTGAGGAGAGACGCGCAACTTCAATAATGCCCGCCAGCGAGGCCAGCAGGCCGCTCAGGGAGTAGACGATGATTTTGACTTTATCGACGCTGATACCGGAGAGACGCGTCGCCGCTTCGTTACCACCCAGCGCATAGATGTAGCGCCCCAAACGGGTGTGATGTAACAGATACCAGGCGGCAATAAAGACCACAGCCATGATCCACACCGGAGTTGGCACGCCGAGCGGGCGACCGATACCGAACCAGCCAAAAATATCGGCGTTAGCGGTAAAGCCGGTATTGGCGGGGCTGCCGTTGGTGTAAACCAGCGTCACGCCGCGCAGCAGCAGCATCATCACCAGTGTGGCAATAAACGCCTGCACGCGGCCTTTGGCGACGATGGTGCCGGTAACAGCACCCACCGCCGCGCCCAGCGCCAGCGCACCGGCGACCGCCACCAGCGCATTCACCTCCATACCCACCAGCGAAGCGGCGACCGCACCAGTGAGCGCCAGCAGAGAACCGACGGACAGATCGATTCCCGAGGTCAGGATCACCAGCGTCATGCCCACCGCCATAATGGCGTTCACAGAGGTCTGCTGGAGAATATTCAACAGGTTATTGACGGTAAAAAAGTTGGGACTCATGGTCGAAACGATGGCGATCAACACCAGCAGGGCGATCAGCGATTTTTGTTCCATCAGCCACGCTTTGCTGAAATAGCGGCGACCAGAAACGGCCTGGGTAGTCATCTCTCTTACTCCTGATTCACACGATTAAGCTTGCCCACTGCGGCAGCCATCAACACTTCCTGAGTGGCCTGCTCGCGCGTGAATTCCCCGCCGAGATGCCCTTCATGCATCACCATGATGCGATCGCTCATGCCCAACACTTCCGGCATTTCCGACGAAACAAGAATGATGCTCAGGCCATCGGCCTTGAACTGGTTAATAAGTTGGTAAATCTCTTTCTTCGCCCCGACGTCCACGCCGCGCGTAGGCTCATCGAGGATCAGCACTTTCGGGCGAGTCATCAGACCGCGCGCAATCGCCACTTTTTGTTGATTACCGCCGGAGAGCAGACCGATCGGCTGCTCCATCGACGGCGTTTTAACATTGAAGAGACGAATAAAATCACTTACCGCCTGCTGCTCTTCTTTATGCTTAAGGTTGCCGCCCGTGCGGCTGAAGTAGCGCAGCGCGGTCAACGACATGTTCTCTTTTACCGACATGCCGAGCACCAGCCCGTCGCGCTTGCGGTCTTCGGAGATATAGACAATACCGTTCGCCAGCCCATCCTGCGGCGTCCTGGTGATCACTTCATGGCCGTCGAGGGTGACATATCCGCTGGTGCGCGGCAGTGCGCCATACAGCACTTTCATCAGCTCCGTACGCCCGGCGCCCATCAGCCCGGCCACGCCGAGGATCTCGCCTTTGCGCAGCGTAAAGCTGACGTTATCAACCCCCGGCCCGCAGAGATTATCGACCGACAAACGCACCTCGCCCGGCGCTTTGTCCAGACGCGGGTATTGATCTTCCAGTTTGCGGCCGACCATCATCTCAATCAGCGTATCTTCCGTTAGCGTTGCCACTTCGCGCTCGGCAATAAACTGCCCGTCGCGAAACACGGTAACGTCATCGCAAATCTCGAAGATCTCTTTCATACGGTGAGAGATATAGACGATGCCGCGCCCCTGCGCTTTCAGTTCGCGGATCACGCGAAACAGCGACTCGGTTTCGGTATCGGTCAGAGCATCGGTCGGCTCATCCATAATGATGACCTGCGACTCATAGCTCATCACTTTGGCGATTTCGACCATCTGCTGATCGCCGATGGAGAGCTCACCTACCGTGCGATCGCTTTTAAAGCGCAGATTGAGTTTGGCCAGCAGCGTGTTGGCTTCGGCGAACATCTTTTTCCAGTCGATTTTGCCGAAGCGGTTAACAAACTCGCGGCCAAGAAAGATGTTCTCAGCAATGGTGAGCTGCGGAATCAGGTTCAGCTCCTGGTGAATAATGCCGATGCCCGCTTCCTGAGAGGATTTTGGCCCGCTGAAGGTGGTCTCTTTACCCAGCCAGAGCAGCGAACCGGCGTCGCGGCTGTAGATGCCGGTCAGCACTTTCATCATTGTCGACTTTCCGGCGCCATTTTCGCCGACCAGCGCCATCACGCGGCCGGAATAGACGTTCAGCGCCGCGCCAGAGAGGGCTTTAACGCCGGGAAAGGATTTATCAATGCCTTTAAGTTGCAGTAATGCGTCCATGATCGCCTCAGAAGGTGACGCCGGCACAGAGAATGATATTCGCAAACGGGGAACACTCCCCGCTGCGAATAACCGCCTGACTACCTGCGGTCTCTTTTTTGAATTGTTCGTGCGTAACGTACCGCACTTCGATGGTATTCCCCTGATGTTGCTGCAGCTGCTCAAGGTGAGTGAGCAACGTTTCGTGGAGCTGCGGATTCAACTGCTTGATCTCCGACGCGATGATTGCGGCCTCAACCTGCATTTCCGCGGTCACCACTTCCAGCACCTGCATAAAGGAAGGCACGCCCTGGGTTAACGCCATATCAATGCGTTGCGCACTGCGCGGCACCGGCAACCCGGCATCACACACCACCAGCGTATCGGTATGACCAAGACGAGAGATGACAGACGAAATATCAGCGTTCAGAACACAACCTTTTTTCATATTTTTGCTCCATGAGCGAAACGTTTCGCTGACGGCAGTGTAGTACGAAGAATGTTCTGAAAACTATCGCGTGATTGAAGAAGTGTGATCGAAATCGAAACGTTTCGCTCAACGGAGTGGCGAAAAAATCAGCGCGACTTTCTTAAGGGAAATTTATAGCAAATGAGAGCAAAAACCCCTCTTAGGGAGGGGTTTGAGAGGTGTCAGATTTCGACCTGTGTACCGAGTTCAATAACCCGGTTAGGTGGGATCTCAAACTGGTCCGGCGCGCGCAGGGCGTTGCGCTGCAATACCAGGTAGAGCTTGCCGCGCAGGCGCAGATACCACGGACGTTTGCCGAGGATCAGCGACTCATGGGACATAAAGAAGGAGGTCTCCATCATCCGGCAACTCAGCCCTTCCAGCCCGCAGCGGTGGAACACCTCTTCGACATTCGGCGTTTCACGCCAGCCGTAGCTTGCCACTACGCGCCAGAAAGTCGGTGAAAGCTGCTCAATCTGCACACGGCGAACGTTATGCACATAAGGCGCGTCTTCAGTACGCAGCGTCAGCAGGATCACACGCTCATGCAGCACCTTGTTGTGCTTCAGGTTATGCATCATCGCAAAGGGAATGACGTTCAGCGCGCGGGACATATAGACCGCTGTTCCCGGCACGCGAACCGGCGGCGATTTCTCCAGCGAGGCGATCATCGCTTCCAGCGAGTTACCGTGCTCATGCATGCGGCGCAGCAGGCGGAAACGCTCGCTCTTCCAGGTGGTCATCACCAGGAACATCACCAGACCGAGGCTCAATGGCAGCCAGCCGCCGGAGACAATCTTATCGAGGTTCGCCGAGAAGAGCGGCACATCGATGCAGAGGAAGAAGAGCAGCAGCATGCCGACCAGAATCTTATTCCAGTGCCAGTTTTTGCGCGCCACGGTGGTGAAGAGCATGGTGGTCAGCACCATGGTGCCGGTCACCGCAATACCATACGCTGCCGCCAGGTTGCTGGAGTGCTCGAAGCTGACGATCACCAGCACCACTGCGAAGTAGAGCAGCCAGTTGATAAATGGGATATAGATCTGCCCGGACTCCATCTCCGAGGTGTGAATAATCCGCATCGGCGCCAGATAACCAAGGCGTACCGCCTGGCGCGTCAGGGAGAAGACACCGGAAATGACCGCCTGCGAGGCAATCACCGTCGCCAGCGTGGCGATAATCAGCATCGGGATCAGCGCCCATTCAGGGGCTAACAGGAAGAAGGGGTTTTTAATCGCTTCGGGAGTTTTCAGCAGTAGCGCGCCCTGGCCAAAGTAGTTCAGCACCAGCGATGGCAGCACCACGCTAAACCACGCCACGCGGATCGGCAGCTTACCGAAGTGGCCCATATCCGCGTAGAGCGCTTCCACACCGGTAATAGAGAGCACTACCGCACCGAGGGCAACAAACGAAATGGCTTTGTACTGCAAGAAGAAGTTAACCGCCCACATCGGGTTAAGCGCCTGCAGCACTTCCGGGTTGGCAATAATGCTGCGCACGCCGAGCACCGCCAGAATCAAAAACCACGCCAGCATAATCGGCGCAAAGAGTTTGCCCACCAGCCCGGTGCCATGTTTTTGAATCGCAAACAGTAGCGTCAGCACCACGATGGAAAGGGGCACAATCCACGTGTCGAGGGAGGGGGCGACAATCTCAAGGCCTTCGATGGCCGACATCACCGAGATGGCGGGCGTAATTACCACTTCGCCATAGAAGAAGCTGCCGCCGATCAGGCCCATAATCACCAGCACCGAGGTCATCCTGGCGGAGGTGTTACGCCCGGCCAGCGACATCAGCGTCAGGATCCCGCCTTCACCGGCGTTATCCGCCCGCATTACGAAGGTGAGGTACTTAATCGAGACGACAAAAACCAGTAGCCAGAAAATCAGCGACAGGAAGCCAAAGACGGCATCGCGCTCAACGCCGAAGCCGAACTGGCCAGATAAACATTCACGCAGTGTATAGAGTGGGCTGGTACCAATATCACCGTAGACAACCCCAATTGCCGCGAGAGTGACCGCGGGTAACGATTGTTTCTTATCAGTGCTCATAGACTAATCTTTTGATTGAATGCAATTATGTGTGCTTAGTCCCTTGGCCCACAAAAAGCGCACAGTATGCACGATTATCGACGGAATCGTACCCCTAAATGCAACCACATTAATCTGGCTCAATGAAAACAAAGCCGTTCTTCAGTCTATTACAGGCACTTTCAGGAACGTTTATAATCGCTCTGACAAGCCGGAAACCACGGCGAAAGGACGCAGATTCATTATGGCTCACTTACATCTATTAGCAGAAAGAATTTCCCGCCTCAGCAGCGCGCTGGAGAAAGGCCTGTTTGAGCGCAGCCATGCGATCAGGCTCTGTTTGCTGGCCGCCCTGAGCGGCGAAAGCGTATTCCTGCTGGGTCCACCGGGCATCGCCAAAAGCCTGATTGCCCGCCGCCTGAAATTCGCCTTTAAAAATGCCCGCGCTTTTGAATATTTAATGACCCGTTTCTCCACGCCGGAAGAGGTTTTCGGCCCACTTTCCATTCAGGCGCTGAAAGATGAAGGGCGCTATGAGCGTCTCACAAGCGGCTATTTACCGGAAGCGGAAATCGTCTTTCTGGATGAAATCTGGAAAGCAGGCCCGGCGATCCTTAACACCCTGCTGACCGCCATTAACGAACGCCGTTTCCGTAACGGTGCCAGCGAAGATCACATTCCGATGCGCTTGCTGGTGGCGGCCTCTAACGAACTACCGGAAGCGGACAGCAGCCTCGAAGCGCTCTATGACCGCATGCTGATTCGTCTCTGGCTCGACAAAGTGCAGGAGAAGAGCAACTTCCGCTCAATGCTTATCAGCCAGCAGAGTGAGAGTGAAAACCCGGTGCCGGCAGATCTGCAAATCACCGATGAAGAGTACATCCGCTGGCAGCATGACATTTCACAGGTGGCGCTGCCGGAACCGGTGTTTGAGCTGATTTACACCCTGCGCCAGCAGCTCGATACCCTGCCGAACGCGCCGTATGTTTCCGACCGGCGCTGGAAAAAAGCGATTCGCCTGCTGCAGGCCAGTGCCCTGTTCAGCGGCCGCGACGCGGTGGCGCCCATCGACCTGATCCTGCTGAAAGATTGCCTGTGGCACGACGCGGAAAGCCTTCGCCTGCTGCAACAGCAGCTTGACGTTTTGATGACCGGGCACGCCTGGCAGCAGCAGGCGATGGTGACGCAGCTGAGTGCGATAGCCCAACGACACCTGCAACTTCAGCAGCAGCAAAGCGATAAAACCGCGCTCAGAGTGGAGCGCCAGGGTGGCATGTTCAGTCGTCGCCCCCATTATGAACTTCCTGCGGATCTGACCGAGCCGGTGCTGACACTTCTGCTACAGCAACCGCTGAAGCTGCACGATCTCAACGTGATCCACATTACCCTTGAGCGCAGCGCGCTGGAGCAGTGGCTGACGAAAGGGGGTGAGATCCGCGGCAAACTTAACGGCATTGGCTTTGCTCAGCCGCTCAATATGGAAGTGGATGCCAGCCAGCACCTGCTGGTGCGTGATGTCAGTTTGCAGAGTTCGCGCCTGGCGCTGCCGGGCACAGCGTCAGAGAACGTGCCGGATGAGATCAGGCAGCAGCTGGAGGCGCTGGACACCACCTGGCACCAGCAGCACACCCGCTTTAGCGAACAGCAGAAGTGTCTGTTTATCTCCAGCGACTGGTTGGGTCGCATTGAAGCCAGCCTGCAGGATGTCAGAGCGCAGATCCAACAGGCGCGTCAATGATCCCACTCGATACGCTCAATGTGATTCTGACCATCAGCGAAGAGGCGTTGATAGAGGATCTTATTATCCTCTTACTGGCTTCGCCGCAGCTGGCGATCTTTTTTGAAAAGTTTCCCAAGCTCAAGCATGCCATTACGGAAGATCTGCCGCGCTGGCGCGAAGCGCTAAAAAAGCACCTTAAAGAGGCAGAAGTACCCAAAACCCTGGCGGAAGAGGTGCTCGCCTTTCAGCAGAGCCAGCTGCTCTCCACCTCGCAGTTTACCGTTCAGCTGCCACAAACACTGGCCCTGCTCGATAAAGTGCAATCCCCTTTCGCGGCGCAGGCTCGCCAGATGGTCAGCGATAACCCGGCCTTCACCCCGGCTCTGCATACCTTGTTTCTTCAGCGCTGGCGTCTGAGCCTGGTGGTGCAAACTACCGCCTTTAACCAGCAACTGCTGGAGGAGGAGCGCGAACAACTGCTGAGTGAAGTGCAGGCGCGCATGACCCTCAGCGGCCAGCTTGAACCAGTGTTGATTGAAAATGAGAACGCGGCCGGCAGGTTATGGGATATGAGCGCCGGGCAGCTTAAACGCGGTGATTACCAGCTGATCGTCAAATATGGTGATTTCCTCAAAGAGCAGCCCGAACTCCAGCAACTGGCAGAGCAGCTGGGCCGTTCGCGGGAGGCGCGTTCGGTGCCGCGCAAAGATGCTCCGATGGAGACCTTCCGCAGCCTGGTGCGCGAGCCGTCAACGGTGCCGGAGCAGGTCGATGGCCTGCATCAAAGTGACGATATTCTGCGTCTGCTGCCGCCTGAGCTGGCGACCCTCGGCATCACCGAGCTGGAGTATGAGTTTTACCGGCGGCTGGTGGAGAAACAACTGCTGACCTACCGGCTTCACGGCGATGCCTGGCACGAAAAGATCACTGAACGTCCGGTGATTCATCAGGATTTCGATGAGCAGCCGCGCGGGCCATTTATCGTCTGCGTCGACACCTCGGGTTCCATGGGCGGGTTCAACGAACAGTGCGCGAAAGCGTTCTGCCTGGCATTGATGCGCGTGGCGCTGGCGGACAAACGGCGCTGCTTTATTATGCTCTTCTCCAGCGAAGTGGTGCGTTATGAGCTGACCTGCGATAGCGGGCTGGAGCAGGCGATCCGCTTTCTGAGCCAGCGCTTTCGCGGCGGTACCGATCTGGCGAGCTGCTTTCGTGCGGTGATTGAACGGATGCAGGGCGGCGAGTGGTATGACGCCGATGCGGTGGTGATCTCCGATTTTATCGCCCAGCGGCTGCCGGACGAGGTGATCGGTAAGGTAAAGGAGCTGCAACAGCTGCATCAACACCGCTTTCACGCGGTGGCGATGTCAGCCCACGGTAAGCCCGGCATCATGCGTATCTTTGACCATATCTGGCGCTTTGATACCGGGATGCGCAGCCGCTTGCTGCGCCGCTGGCGGCGTTAAAGCAGGCCGGCAACTTCGTCGCGCACGGCGGCGGGCCATACGCCGCACTGCACCTGGCCGATGTGCGAGAGTTGTAACAGCAGCATGGTGAGGCGCGACTGACCAATGCCGCCGCCGATGGTTTGCGGCATCTCACCGCGCAGCAGCGCCTGGTGCCAGTCGAGTTGCAGCCTCTCTTCATCGCCGGTCAGTTTCAGCTGACGCTTCAGCGCTTCGGCGTCAACGCGGATCCCCATCGATGAAAGCTCCAGCGCATCCTCCAGCACCGGGTTCCACACCAGGATATCGCCGTTGAGGCCGCTGAAACCGGCTTCGGCTGGCGTGCTCCAGTCATCATAATCCGGCGCGCGAACATCGTGACGCTTGCCGTCGCTAAGCTTGCCGCCAATCCCCATCAGAAAGACGGCGCCCAGCTCTTTGGCGATCGCTTTTTCGCGCCCTTTCGCATCTAAGTGCGGGAATCGGCTGAGCAGCGTTTCGCTGTGCACGAAGTGGATCTGCTCTGGCAGGAACGGTGCCAGACCAAACGCTTCGCTAACCGCGGCTTCAGTCGCTTTGATCCCGGACCAGATCGCCTCAACGGTCGATTTCAGGGTCGCCAGCTGGCGCTGACCGTCACCCAATACGCGCTCCCAGTCCCACTGATCCACATACACGGAGTGAATGGGAGAGAGGCGATCTTCATCGGGTCGCAGGGCTTTCATATGGGTGTAAAGCCCTTCGCCCGCGCTGAAATCGTGTTGCCCCAGCGTCTGACGTTTCCACTTTGCCAGCGAGTGCACCACCTCAAAGCGGGCATCCGGCAGCGTCTTCACATTGACCTGTACCGCTTTCTCGCAACCCGACAGGTTATCCTGCGTGCCATCCCCTACCCGACTGAGGATCGGTGCCTGTACTTCAATCAGGCCCAGTTTCTCTTCCAGCTGGCGAGAGAAGAAGGATTTCACGAAGGCGATCTGGCGTTGTTTTGCGATGTAGGCGGTTTTCATTTTTTAACTCCTGTCTGCGTAGGCTTGCAATTAAGCAACAGAAACAGGCGTGAGTTCAATAATCCACAATTAAAAAGGCCAACAGGCTTTTGAATCGCTAAAATAGCCGGCTAAAATAGAATGAATCATTAATCTACATAAGAAAAACGTATGGAAAATTATCAGATCGACAATCTGGATCGCGGCATCCTCGAAGCCTTAATGGCCAATGCCCGTACGGCGTATGCCGAGCTGGCGAAGCAGTTCGGCGTCAGCCCAGGCACCATTCATGTGCGGGTAGAGAAGATGAAGCAGGCGGGTATTATCACCGGCGCGCGCATCGACGTCAGCCCGAAGCAACTCGGTTACGATGTCTGCTGCTTTATCGGCATCATTTTGAAGAGCGCCAAAGATTACCCCTCAGCGCTGGCAAAACTGGAGAGCCTCGAAGAGGTGACCGAAGCCTACTACACCACCGGACACTACAGCATCTTTATTAAAGTGATGTGCCGCTCGATCGACGCACTGCAACAGGTACTTATCAACAAGATCCAGACTATTGATGAAATCCAGTCCACCGAGACATTGATCTCGTTGCAAAACCCCATCATGCGCACGATCCGCCCGTAACCGGGCGTTTTCATCCACGATCAATACCCGCATTGTCCACAGGTAGATCCCAGCTCATTCACAGCGTACAATACGCCCCACTTTGTCGTCGCAGGGCGACTGAAACGGAGCGGATTCATGGCAGACATTACTCTTATTAGCGGCAGCACCCTTGGCGGTGCGGAATACGTGGCAGAACATCTGGCTGAAAAGCTGGAGGAAGCCGGGTTCAATACCTTTACGTTCCATGGGCCGTTATTAGAGGATTTGCCGCAGCAGGGGCTCTGGCTGGTGGTCACTTCCACCCACGGCGCGGGCGATATCCCGGACAACCTGCTGCCAATGTATGAAGAGCTTGATGAACTGAACCCGGATCTGTCGCAGATTCGCTTTGGCGCGATCGGTATCGGCAGCCGTGAATATGACACTTTCTGTCAGGCAATCGAAAAAATGGAAGCCGGACTGAAGAAAAACGGTGCCAAACAGATCGGTGAAACGCTGAAGATCAACATCCTCGATCACGATATTCCGGAGGATCCGGCCGAAGAGTGGCTGGGATCCTGGATTAAATTGCTCAATATTGTGTAAAGATCGTGCGATCAGCAGTGGATAACTAGGCTTAAAAGCGCTTATTAACCGGTAGTTATCCAATGAATAACTCTGCTCACCGATCCGCCCTGTGTATAACTAGCCCTTTTGATCCCAGCTTATACGTTGCAGGATCACCGATCATTCACAGTTAATGATCCTTCCTAATGAACTGATCTTAAAGCGATGATCCGGCTTATCCACAAGACATCGCGATCCTAATAAGAGATCACAATAGAACAGATCTCTCTATATAAAGATCTTCTTTTTAATAGCCGGGATCCGGAGTCTTTCTCACTGGACTAAAGTTGAGTAGAATCCACGGCCCGGCCACAAATTCACTTTCTAACCGCTCAGGCGAGGCATACCACCATGTTTTATCCGGATCCTTTTGACGTCATCATCATTGGCGGGGGTCATGCAGGCACTGAGGCCGCCATGGCCGCAGCGCGTATGGGTCAGCAGACTCTGCTTTTGACACACAATATCGACACCCTGGGGCAGATGAGCTGCAACCCGGCGATCGGCGGTATTGGGAAAGGACACTTGGTTAAAGAAGTGGATGCACTGGGCGGGCTGATGGCGAAAGCGATCGATCATGCCGGGATCCAGTTTAGGATACTAAACGCAAGCAAAGGCCCTGCCGTTCGGGCTACCCGTGCTCAGGCGGATCGCGTGCTCTATCGCCAGGCGGTACGCACTGCGCTGGAGAACCAGCCGAACCTGATGATCTTCCAGCAGGCGGTTGAGGATCTGATCGTCGAAAACGATCACGTGGTTGGTGCCGTTACCCAGATGGGGCTGAAGTTCCGCGCAAAAGCGGTAGTACTGACCGTCGGCACCTTCCTGGATGGCAAGATCCATATCGGGCTGGATAACTACAGCGGTGGCCGTGCAGGCGATCCGCCGTCGATCCCGCTCTCCCGCCGTCTGCGTGAACTGCCGCTGCGCGTCAGCCGTCTGAAAACCGGTACGCCGCCGCGAATTGATGCGCGCACCATCGATTTCAGCGTGCTGGCACAGCAGCACGGCGACGATCCGATGCCGGTCTTCTCGTTTATGGGCAATGCCGCTCAGCATCCGCGCCAGGTGCCGTGCTACATCACGCACACCAACGAAAAGACCCATGAGGTGATCCGCAATAACCTCGATCGCAGCCCGATGTATGCCGGCGTGATCGAAGGGATCGGCCCGCGCTACTGCCCGTCGATCGAAGATAAAGTGATGCGCTTTGCCGATCGCAACCAGCATCAAATCTTCCTTGAGCCGGAAGGGCTTACCTCTAACGAAATTTACCCGAACGGCATCTCTACCAGCCTGCCGTTCGATGTGCAGATGCAGATCGTCCGCTCGATGCAGGGGATGGAAAACGCGAAGATTGTTCGTCCGGGCTACGCCATTGAGTATGACTTCTTCGACCCGCGCGATCTGAAACCGACGCTCGAGAGCAAATATATCAACGGCCTCTTCTTCGCCGGCCAGATCAACGGCACCACCGGTTACGAAGAAGCTGCCGCGCAGGGGCTGCTGGCAGGTCTGAACGCCGGGCGCTACTCGGCGGATAAAGAGGGCTGGGCACCGCGTCGCGATCAGGCTTACCTGGGCGTACTGGTGGACGATCTCTGCACGCTGGGCACCAAAGAGCCCTACCGCATGTTTACCTCCCGCGCGGAGTATCGCCTGATGCTGCGTGAAGATAACGCCGATCTGCGTCTGACCGAAGCGGGTCGCGAACTGGGTCTGGTGGATGACGAGCGCTGGGCGCGCTTCAACGAGAAACTGGAAAGCATTGAGCGCGAACGTCAGCGCCTGAAATCCCAATGGGTGTCACCGGCTTCTGAACATGCGCCGATCGTTAACGCACAGCTGACCGCACCGTTGTCCCGCGAAGCCAGCGGCGAAGATCTGCTGCGTCGCCCGGAGATGACCTACGAGCAGCTGGTGCAGCTGACGCCGTTCGCACCGGGCTTAGAAGATAAGCAGGCTGCGGAACAGGTTGAAATCCAGGTGAAGTACGAAGGCTATATCGCCCGTCAGCAGGATGAGATCGAAAAGCAGCAGCGCAATGAGAATACGATCCTGCCGGCGACCCTTGATTACCGCCAGGTAAACGGCCTGTCGAATGAGGTGATCGCGAAGCTTAACGATCACAAACCCTCTTCCATCGGTCAGGCCTCGCGGATCTCAGGTATTACGCCAGCGGCAATCTCCATTCTGCTGGTGTGGCTGAAGAAGCAAGGGATGCTGCGCCGCAGCGCATAACCGTATCACTCAGGCCCGCACGGCGGGCCTGATAACGCTAAAAGGCGGATAAGCATCGCGCTATTCGCCATGTCGTCTCTCAACAGGTATTCGTTGTGCTCAATAAACTCTCTCGTCTGCTGGCCGAAGCCGGCATTTCGCTGTCCGATCAGCAACAACAGCAGCTGGTGGCGTATGTTGAAATGCTGCACAAGTGGAACAAAGCCTACAACCTCACCTCGGTTCGCGACCCGAACGAGATGCTGGTGCGCCATATCCTCGACAGCATCGTCGTCGCGCCGCATCTGCAGGGAACGCGTTTTATCGATGTCGGCACCGGACCCGGCCTGCCGGGAATTCCGCTCTCCATCGTGCGTCCGGAATCCCACTTCACGCTGCTCGACAGCCTCGGCAAGCGCGTTCGCTTCCTGCGCCAGGTGCAGCATGAGCTGAAGCTGACCAATATCGAGCCGGTGCAGAGCCGCGTCGAGGACTTCCCTGCTGAGCCGCCTTTTGACGGTGTAATTAGCCGCGCTTTTGCCTCCCTGAACGATATGGTGAGCTGGTGCCACCACCTTCCGGGCGACGCGGGTCGCTTTTATGCCCTGAAAGGTCAGCTGCCGGAAGATGAGATTGCGCTGTTACCTGCGGGGTTAGCCGTGGAGTCAATTGTTGAATTAAAGGTTCCGCATCTGGAAGGCGAGCGCCATCTGGTTATCGTTAAAGCAAACAAAGTTTAATTTTTATCAAAAAATGTTGCATTGATGCTGTTGCGTGAATGTTAAAAAAGGCGACGAAAAAGAGTGATACTTCCGGTTACATTTAACTTAAATTTAACCAGGATTTATCTGACATTTAACGTCGCTTTTTTTCATTCAGCATCAAAATAATCAACAATGAAAATATCAGCCCGCTAAAAATCGGCAGCCAAAACTAGGGCGGCTTGTAAAATAATTATTAAAAATGTCAAACAAAGGTTTTTGTTGTAGAGGCGAGTGTTTTAAAAAGAGTTGTGATAAATCGTCTTTATTTTCATAAAGATGAAAAGCATTAAAATCTGCGGGCTTTTAAAACGATGGCGGCATATATGTTTAATTTGTGACCTGGTGCACGCTTTATCGCCGGGTTTTTCGCGTTATTTGCACTTTTGCTCGAAGGTTCATCGTTTGTGCAAAAGTTTAAAAATAGACCTCGGGAAAAATATTTAAACATTTATTCACCTTTTCGCTACTTATTGTTTGAAATCACGAGGCCGCACCGTATAATTTGACCGCTTTTTGATGCTTGACTCCGGGCCGTAAAGAACGTTTTATACGACACGCGACATACCTCAAAGGGAGCAGGAGTTAAGAAAGAATATGTCTGTGTCGCTCTTTAGCCGAAACGTTGCTCGCAGGCTTCTGCTTATTCAGTTTCTGGCAGTAATGGCAAGTGGATTGCTGTTTAGCCTCAAAGACCCCTTCTGGGGCATTTCCGCCGTGAGCGGAGGTATGGCAGTCTTATTGCCGAATATGTTGTTTATGATTTTTGCCTGGCGTCATCAGGCGAATACACCTTCTAAAGGCCGTGTGGCCTGGACCTTCGCCCTCGGTGAGGCGCTCAAGGTGTTACTGACATTCGTGTTACTGGTGGTGGCGCTGGCAGTTTTGAAGGCGGTGTTTTTGCCGCTGATAGTCACGTGGGTTTCGGTGCTAGTGGTTCAGATACTGGCACCTGCTGTAATTAACAACAAAGGGTAAGAGGCATCATGTCTGCAGGAGAAATTTCAACACCGCAGGAGTACATCGGTCACCATCTGAATAACCTTCAGATTGACTTGCGTACCTTCTCGCTGGTGGATCCGCATAACCCCCCGGCCACGTTCTGGACGCTCAATATCGACTCCATGTTTTTCTCGGTGGTCCTGGGTCTGTTGTTCCTGGTGATGTTCCGTAGCGTAGCGAAGAAAGCGACCAGCGGCGTACCAGGGAAATTCCAGACGGCGATCGAGCTGGTGATTGGTTTTGTTAATGGTAGCGTCAAAGACATGTACCACGGCAAAAGCAAGCTTATCGCGCCACTGGCCCTGACGATTTTCGTCTGGGTATTCCTGATGAACCTGATGGATTTGCTGCCTATCGACCTGCTGCCGTATATCGGTGAGCATGTGTTCGGTCTGCCTGCGCTGCGTGTGGTGCCGTCTGCTGACGTTAACATCACGCTCTCGATGGCACTGGGCGTGTTTATCCTGATTCTGTTCTACAGCATCAAAATGAAGGGTATTGGCGGTTTCGCTAAAGAGCTGACTCTCCAGCCGTTCAACCATCCGGTATTTATTCCGGTAAACCTTATCCTTGAGGGCGTGAGCCTGCTGTCCAAACCGGTTTCTCTCGGTCTGCGACTGTTCGGCAACATGTACGCGGGTGAGTTGATTTTCATTCTGATCGCGGGTCTTCTGCCGTGGTGGTCACAGTGGATTCTGAATGTGCCATGGGCCATTTTCCACATCCTGATCATTACGCTGCAAGCCTTTATCTTCATGGTTCTGACGATCGTCTATCTGTCGATGGCGTCTGAAGAGCACTGATTTTTAACAACACTACTACGTTTTAACTGAAACAAACTGGAGACTGTCATGGAAAACCTGAATATGGATCTGCTGTACTTGGCTGCCGCTGTGATGATGGGTCTGGCGGCGATCGGTGCTGCGATCGGTATCGGCATCCTCGGGGGTAAATTCCTGGAAGGCGCTGCGCGTCAGCCGGATCTGATTCCTCTGCTGCGTACTCAGTTCTTTATCGTTATGGGTCTGGTGGATGCAATCCCGATGATCGCTGTGGGTCTGGGTCTGTACGTGATGTTTGCTGTCGCGTAGTAAGGGTTGCTTTTCAAGCAATTGTTTAGAACGTTAACCAGATAAGAGGCATTGTGCTGTGAATCTAAACGCAACAATCCTCGGCCAGGCCATCGCGTTTGTCCTGTTCGTTCTGTTCTGCATGAAGTATGTATGGCCGCCGTTGATTGCTGCCATCGAAAAACGTCAGAAAGAGATTGCTGACGGTCTCGCTTCCGCAGAACGGGCCAAAAAGGACCTGGATCTTGCACAGGCCAATGCGACCGACCAGCTGAAAAAAGCGAAAGCTGAAGCTCAGGTTATCATTGAACAGGCGAACAAACGCCGTGCTCAGATCCTGGACGAAGCGAAAGCTGAAGCCGAGCAGGAACGTAACAAAATCGTGGCGCAGGCGCAGGCGGAAATTGACGCCGAACGTAAACGCGCTCGCGAAGAGCTGCGTAAACAAGTGGCTCTGCTGGCTGTTGCTGGCGCCGAGAAGATCATCGAGCGTTCCGTGGATGAAGCTGCTAACAGCGACATCGTGAATAAACTGGTCGCTGAACTGTAAGGAGGAGGGGCTGATGTCTGAATTTGTAACGGTAGCTCGCCCCTACGCCAAAGCAGCTTTTGACTTTGCCGTCGAAACCCAAAGCGTTGACCGCTGGCAGGATATGCTGGCGTTCGCCGCCGAGGTGACGAAAAACGAACAAATGGCCGAGCTGCTCTCTGGTGCGATTGCACCGGAAACGCTCGCCGACTCGTTTATCGCCGTATGTGGTGAGCAACTGGACGAAAAAGGCCAAAACCTGATTCGTGTGATGGCCGAAAATGGTCGTCTTAAGGTGCTCCCTGATGTTCTTGAGCAGTTCATTCAATTGCGCGCGGCCAGCGAGGCTATCGCCGAAGTCGAAGTGACTTCCGCCTCCGCACTGAGTGAAGAACAGCTTGCGAAAATCAGCACAGCGATGGAAAAACGTCTGTCACGTAAAGTGAAGCTGAATTGCAATATCGATAAGTCTGTAATGGCAGGCGTAATCATCCGAGCGGGTGATATGGTCATTGATGGCAGCGTACGCGGCCGTCTTGAGCGCCTTGCAGACGTCTTGCAGTCTTAAGGGGACTGGAGCATGCAACTGAATTCCACCGAAATCAGCGAACTGATCAAGCAGCGCATTGCTCAGTTCAGTGTTGTGAGTGAAGCTCACAACGAAGGTACTATTGTTTCTGTAAGCGACGGTGTTATCCGCATCCACGGCCTGGCCGACTGTATGCAGGGCGAGATGATTTCTCTGCCGGGTAACCGTTACGCTATCGCACTGAACCTGGAGCGCGACTCCGTAGGTGCAGTTGTGATGGGTCCGTACGCTGACCTCGCCGAAGGCATGAAGGTCAAATGTACTGGCCGTATTCTTGAAGTTCCGGTTGGCCGTGGCCTGCTGGGTCGTGTGGTGAACACCCTGGGTGCGCCAATCGACGGTAAAGGTCCGGTTGATAACGATGGCTTCTCGCCAATCGAAGTTATCGCACCGGGCGTTATCGATCGTCAGTCCGTCGACCAGCCGGTTCAGACCGGTTACAAATCCGTCGACGCCATGATCCCAATCGGTCGTGGTCAGCGTGAGCTGATCATCGGCGACCGTCAGACCGGTAAAACGGCGATGGCTATCGACGCCATCATCAACCAGCGCGACTCAGGCATCAAATGTGTGTACGTGGCCATCGGCCAGAAAGCGTCCACCATTGCTAACGTGGTTCGTAAACTGGAAGAGCACGGCGCACTGTCCAACACCATCGTTGTTGTGGCAACTGCCTCTGAATCCGCTGCACTGCAATACCTGGCGCCGTATGCCGGTTGCGCTATGGGCGAATACTTCCGTGACCGCGGTGAAGATGCGCTGATCGTATACGATGACCTGTCTAAACAGGCCGTTGCTTACCGTCAGGTTTCCCTGCTGCTCCGTCGTCCGCCAGGACGTGAAGCGTTCCCGGGCGACGTATTTTACCTCCACTCCCGTCTGCTGGAGCGCGCATCCCGCGTAAACGCGGAATACGTAGAGAACTTCACCAAAGGTGAAGTGAAAGGTAAAACCGGCTCCCTGACTGCCCTGCCGATTATCGAAACGCAGGCAGGTGACGTTTCCGCGTTCGTTCCGACCAACGTAATCTCCATTACCGATGGTCAGATCTTCCTGGAAACCAACCTGTTTAACTCCGGTATTCGTCCGGCGGTTAACCCGGGTATCTCCGTATCCCGTGTGGGTGGTGCAGCGCAGACCAAGATCATCAAGAAACTGTCCGGTGGTATTCGTACCGCGCTGGCACAGTATCGTGAGCTGGCGGCGTTCTCTCAGTTCGCATCCGATCTGGACGAAGCAACCCGTAAACAGCTGAGCCACGGTCAGAAAGTGACCGAGCTGCTGAAACAGAAACAGTATGCCCCTATGTCTGTTGCACAACAGGGCCTGGTGCTGTTCGCGGCTGAACGCGGTTACCTCGAAGATGTGGAACTGGCGAAAATCGGTAGCTTCGAAGCCGCTCTGCTGGCGTACGTTGACCGTGAACACGCTCCGCTGATGCAAGAGATCAACCAGTCCGGTGGCTATAACGACGAAATCGAAGGCAAGCTGAAAGGCATCCTCGATTCCTTCAAAGCAACCCAGTCCTGGTAACGTCTGGCGGCCTGTCTTAGGGCAGGCCGTAAGGCATTGAGGAGAAGCTCATGGCCGGCGCAAAAGAGATACGTAGTAAGATCGCAAGCGTCCAGAACACGCAAAAGATCACTAAAGCGATGGAGATGGTCGCCGCTTCCAAAATGCGTAAATCGCAGGATCGCATGGCGTCCAGCCGTCCTTATGCAGATACCATGCGCAAAGTGATTGGTCACCTTGCGAACGGTAATCTGGAATATAAGCACCCCTACCTGGAAGAGCGCGACGTAAAACGCGTGGGCTACCTGGTAGTGTCGACCGACCGTGGTCTGTGCGGTGGCTTGAACATTAACCTGTTCAAAAAAGTGCTGGCGGATATGAAAGCATGGTCCGATAAAGGCGTTCAGAGCGAACTCGCGATGATCGGCTCTAAAGGCGTCTCTTTCTTCAATTCCGTTGGTGCCAACGTGGTAGCTCAGGTGACCGGTATGGGTGATAACCCGTCCCTGTCTGAACTGATCGGCCCGGTGAAAGTCATGCTGCAGGCTTACGACGAAGGTCGTCTGGATAAGCTTTATATTGTTAGCAATAAATTTATCAACACCATGTCTCAGGTTCCGACCATCACTCAGCTGCTGCCGTTACCGGCTGCAGAAGATGAAGAGTTGAAGCATAAATCCTGGGATTACCTGTATGAACCCGATCCAAAAGCGCTGCTGGATACGCTCCTGCGCCGTTATGTTGAATCTCAGGTTTATCAGGGTGTTGTTGAAAACCTGGCCAGCGAGCAGGCCGCACGTATGGTGGCGATGAAAGCCGCGACCGACAATGGCGGCAGCCTGATTAAAGAGCTGCAGTTGGTATACAACAAAGCTCGTCAGGCCAGCATTACTCAGGAACTCACCGAGATCGTCGGTGGTGCATCCGCGGTATAACCAGGTTAATTCGTAGAGGATTCATGATGGCTACTGGAAAAATTGTCCAGGTAATCGGCGCCGTGGTTGACGTCGAATTCCCTCAGGATGCCGTACCGCGCGTGTACGATGCTCTTGAGGTTCAGAATGGTAACGAGACGCTGGTGCTGGAAGTTCAGCAGCAGCTCGGCGGCGGTATCGTACGTACCATCGCCATGGGTTCTTCCGACGGTCTGCGTCGTGGTCTGCAAGTAACAGACCTCCAGCACCCGATCGAAGTCCCGGTAGGTAAAGCAACACTGGGTCGTATCATGAACGTGCTCGGTCAGCCGATCGACATGAAAGGCGACATCGGTGAAGAAGATCGTTGGGCTATCCACCGTTCTGCGCCGTCCTATGAAGAGCTCTCCAGCTCTCAGGAACTGCTGGAAACCGGCATCAAAGTAATCGACCTGATGTGTCCGTTCGCCAAGGGCGGTAAAGTCGGTCTGTTCGGCGGTGCGGGTGTAGGTAAAACCGTAAACATGATGGAGCTGATCCGTAACATCGCGATCGAGCACTCCGGTTACTCTGTGTTTGCGGGCGTGGGTGAACGTACTCGTGAGGGTAACGACTTCTACCACGAAATGACCGACTCCAACGTACTGGACAAAGTATCCCTGGTGTACGGCCAGATGAACGAGCCGCCGGGAAACCGTCTGCGCGTTGCACTGACCGGCCTGACCATGGCTGAGAAGTTCCGTGACGAAGGTCGTGACGTTCTGCTGTTCGTCGACAACATCTACCGTTATACCCTCGCCGGTACTGAAGTATCCGCACTGCTGGGCCGTATGCCTTCAGCGGTAGGTTACCAGCCGACGCTGGCGGAAGAGATGGGTGTTCTGCAGGAACGTATCACCTCTACCAAAACCGGTTCTATCACCTCCGTTCAGGCGGTATACGTACCAGCGGATGACTTGACTGACCCGTCTCCGGCAACCACCTTTGCGCACCTTGACGCAACCGTGGTACTGAGCCGTCAGATCGCTTCTCTGGGTATCTACCCAGCCGTTGACCCGCTGGATTCCACCAGCCGTCAGCTGGATCCGCTGGTAGTTGGCCAGGAGCACTACGACACCGCGCGTGGCGTACAGTCTCTGCTGCAGCGTTATCAGGAACTGAAAGACATCATCGCCATCCTCGGTATGGATGAGCTGTCTGAAGAAGACAAACTGGTGGTTGCTCGCGCTCGTAAGATCCAGCGCTTCCTCTCCCAGCCGTTCTTCGTTGCGGAAGTATTCACCGGTTCTCCGGGTAAATACGTCTCCCTGAAAGACACCATCCGTGGCTTTAAAGGCATCATGGAAGGCGAATACGATCACCTGCCGGAGCAGGCGTTCTACATGGTCGGTTCCATCGACGAAGCCGTGGAAAAAGCCAAAAAACTTTAACGCCTTAATCGGAGGGTGATATGGCAATGACTTACCACCTGGATGTCGTCAGCGCAGAGCAACAGATGTTCTCTGGTCTGGTCGAGAAAATCCAGGTAACGGGCAGTGAAGGTGAACTGGGTGTTTTCCCGGGTCACGCACCGCTGCTCACCGCCATTAAGCCTGGTATGATCCGCATCGTTAAACAGTTCGGTCATGAAGAGTTTATCTATCTGTCCGGCGGCATTCTCGAAGTGCAGCCTGGCAGCGTGACCGTTCTGGCTGATACAGCAATTCGTGGCCAGGATCTCGACGAAGCGCGAGCTCTGGAAGCGAAGCGTAAAGCAGAAGAGCACATTAAAGGCTCTCACGGTGACGTGGATTACGCTCAGGCGTCTGCAGAGCTGGCGAAAGCTATCGCGAAACTGCGTGTTATCGAGTTGACGAAGAAAGCGATGTAACACCGGCTTGAACGTTAAAAAGCCAGTCTGGTCTCCAGGCTGGCTTTTTTTATGGCTGCGTTTCAGGGAAAATGAAACTAAAAAGGTGTTTTAATATTTTGTGATAAATGTCACAAAAATGTTGATCGATTTAACAGCGAGGCGTAGACTCCTTTTCTGTGATGTACATCACATAACCAAATCCAAAAAAGGAAGCCATCATGAAACTGATCAACAAAATCATCGCTATGTTCAGCAACATGAACGTCTCTTTCGGCACGTTCAATCACTGATTGCTGTGATGCCGTGTGGCGCTGCGCTGACTCCACCTGGAGAAGCGAGCGCCATCGGGCTATCACTTCAGCGCCGCCTCCACCGCCGCGCTCTCCAGCTCCTTCCCTTCGCTGTTCACGCTTTTTCCCTGCCTGATAAAGTAGTTGGTGTTATCAATATTCCCGATCACCGCATCGTCATAGCGACCCGGCGCGCTGCGCACCGATTTGTTGCCGCGAAACACGCCCTGCGTTGAAGCGTCGCCATACGGGCTGGGTCGGAAGATAAAATTGAAGCGCTGGTTATCAGCCGCAATGTTGTTCTCCACCAGCAGCCTGCCGGGATTGAAATTATCGGTAAACCCATCCAGATGGTTACCCACCGCTTTGCTGTTACGGATCTGATGCGCCACCGGCTGCCCTTCCCCGCCGAGCTTAAAGCCGTTACTGGTATTATTGCGAGCAATTGAATTCTCGATCACCACTACCCCATTGGCGCCATCTTCTATCTTGTTAAACAGGTCAAAACCGTCATCGATATTGTCATGGGCGTAGCAGCGGATCAGCCGGTTCCCCTCCCCTACGCGCATTTTTACCGCGAAGCCGTCGGCGTTAATCTTGCCCGCATCTTCATTGCCCCAGGACTCTGAATCGACCACCCTGTTATCGCTGGCCCACAGCGCGCGGCCAATCTTCTCCGGGGAGGAGATCTGAATGCCGGTGTCGTCGTTACGCCAGGCAACGACCTTTTCAATCAGGTTATGGCTGCCCTGGATGCGCAGGCTCTTCTCCGTCACCTCAATCCCTTTGATACGCCAGTAGCTGGCATCAAGCAGCAGGCCATGGATCACCACTTTGCCTTCTGCTTCCAGCGTTTTGCGCTGTTTGAGCAGGCCGCTCGCCGTCAGCGGGATTTCGGTATAGGGGTAATCACCCGCCTGCAACACGATTTTGCCGCCCGGCGGCAGCAAGCGGATTGCCGTGGCGATATCCAGCGGTGCGGCGGCGGTGCCGGAACCTTCTGCCGTACCCTGCGGCGCAACATGCAGCGTCAGTGCCACCGGGTCGACCTTCTCAACCTTGATCTGTTGAACTACGGCTTCCCCTCCCGCTTTTGGGGTAAAGGTGAGCGCAAAAGTGGTGTTTTGTTTCAGCCGTGTCGGCAGGGTGTACATCTCGCCCGCTTTTACCGGTTTCTCATTACCGATCACTACTTCATTCTCCCGCACGCTGAAGCTGCCATCGTAGTTGGCTCGCGCCTGGAGCTGGTATTTCTCACTGCCGCTTTGTGCAGGCGAAGCGATTTGCACTACCACCGGTAACACGGGTGGCTGCCAGGGCGCAGAAGCAACCGTGTGAGCTTCAGAGGTGGTTAACGAGGCGTTGGTCACGGTGATTTTCGCATTACGCGAGGCGAAGAAACCAACGTAATAAAATGCTTTGTCCTGTACCGCAATGAGATCGGCGCGTGGGATCTGCTGGCTAACCCATTGCTCGCTCCCGGCAGGTGCCCAGCTGCTGATAAAACCGTTATCAGTGCGCTCGAGCTTAAGCCGGAAAGTCGGTGTCTTACGTAGATCGACCTCTTCCTGATAGCTGGTTTTGACAATCGCTGCGCCGGCGTTGCCCCACGGCTGCGTGATGCCCTCCCGGCTGATGGCCTGCATTTTGACGCGGAAATTATCCTTTTTGTCCTGCGTCATAATGGCATTCATCACCATATTGGAGGCGGCCGGAAACTCTTCATACCCCTCCTGCAATGGCTGCTGGCGCGCGGGGCCGATCACATCGCGCACCAATAAGCCCGCGCCCTCTTGTGCCGCAGGCTTTGCGCCATTTTCCGGGCCAAACTGATCGACGGTGACGTTCGCTTGCAGCGTAAAGTTTGTGCCGACCGGCAGCTTTGTATAGAAGAAGGTGAGGCCATCATGGGAGTTGGCAATTTTACCGCCGCGGCTCTCCAGGGTGATGGGCTTCGACAGATCGGCAATTGTTTCGGGTGTGAGCTTCTTACCCGCGATAGTCACATCATTGACGCCAATCTTTCCGGCAAGCACGTTTGATGAGAAATTGAGATCGGTCGACTGGCCGAAGGTAATAGCTTTCCACGCTGGTGCGGGTTCAGCTAAGGTTGGGGCGCAGATAAGGGAACTGCATATCGCGAGGGCCAGAGGTATTTTATAATTCATTTTATTCTCCTGATGGATAATTGCCGTTTATTATCATCAATATGAAACGGTGTTTCTTTTTTATGGCTCACACTCTTTGCTTAATAAAACGTCGTTTTGTTTTGTGCGATCTTTATTCAGGATGAAAAATAACAGCTAACTCATTGTATAAATGAGCAGCAGTGAAAAATGGAGCGACTTTCTGGCCGTAAACTGCTTTACTCTGCCGATAAAAAGCGCGTTAGTGGGCGCCTGGCATGGAATGTTGCACGTTTCACCAGCACTCCATTTCATGCTACAAAATATGTAGTATTTTCAATATGAAAGAGGTTAACTTCTTTCCCAAATAATAGTCAGGACGAATATGTTGAACTCAAAAATGAGCGTGGTGATCCTTGCGGCTGGCAAAGGCACACGCATGTACTCCGATCTTCCCAAAGTGCTGCATACTCTTGCAGGTAAAGCGATGGTGCAGCATGTCATTGATGCTGCTACGAAATTGGGTGCGGATCATGTTCATCTCGTATACGGCCACGGTGGCGAACTGCTTAAACAGCGCCTCGTAGACGACAAACTTAACTGGGTGCTGCAAGCGGAACAGCTCGGCACCGGTCACGCCATGCAGCAGGCGGCGCCCTTCTTTGCTGACGATGAAGATATTTTAATGCTCTACGGTGATGTACCACTGATCTCCGTCGAGACGCTTGAGCGCCTGCGTGAAGCCAAACCGCAGGGCGGCATCGGACTGCTTACCGTTAAACTCGACGATCCGACCGGTTATGGCCGCATTACCCGTGAAAACGGCGTGGTCACCGGCATCGTTGAGCAGAAAGACGCCACTGAAGCCCAGCGGCAGATTAATGAGATTAACACCGGCATTCTGATCGCCAACGGCGCGGATCTGAAGCGCTGGCTCGCTAAGCTGACCAATAATAATGCGCAGGGTGAATACTACATCACTGACATTATCAGCCTGGCTTATCACGAAGGGCGTGAAATTGCCGCCGTTCACCCGCAGCGCTTAAGCGAAGTGGAAGGGGTAAATAACCGCCTGCAACTTTCGCGTCTCGAGCGTGCGTACCAGGCTGAACAGGCAGAGAAGCTGCTGCTGGCAGGTGTGATGTTGCGCGATCCGGCACGTTTCGATCTGCGCGGCACTCTCTCTCATGGCCGCGATATTGAGATCGACACCAATGTCATCATTGAGGGCAACGTTACGTTGGGTAATCGCGTGAAAATCGGCGCAGGCGTGATCCTGAAGAACTGCGTGATTGGTGATGATTGCGAGATCAGCCCCTACAGCGTAGTGGAAGATGCCCGCCTCGACGTGGAGTGCACCATCGGCCCGTTTGCCCGTTTACGTCCGGGCGCAGAGCTGCTGGCTGGCGCGCACGTGGGTAACTTCGTTGAGATGAAAAAAGCGCGTCTCGGCAAAGGCTCAAAAGCGGGTCACCTGACTTACCTCGGCGACGCGGAGATTGGCGATAACGTTAACGTCGGCGCAGGGGTGATTACCTGCAACTACGACGGTGCCAATAAATTCAAAACCATCATTGGCGATGATGTGTTTGTCGGCTCCGATACGCAGCTGGTGGCACCAGTCACGGTTGCCAAAGGCGCGACCATCGCTGCTGGTACCACCGTTACCCGCGATATCGCCGAAAACGAGCTGGTATTAAGCCGTGTGCCGCAGGTGCACAAGCAGGGCTGGCAACGCCCGGTGAAGAAGAAGTAAAGCAATAAGACCGGATATGCTCAGCGCTATCCGGCATAGATTCAGGGATGAGAGGAAGATAATCCTCCGCCCACCAGGCAGTACCTATAACAATAACCCCACTCTCTACAAGGCTCGGGGCGTCCGCAAAGCGGACACGTACACGGAATGATTCGCGGCGCCGCAAAACGGTTGCCCGATCGCGACGTGTAAACAGGTTGACCGACAACAAAAGGCATAATGCCAAAATCGGAATCAAAAACTATGTGTGGAATTGTAGGCGCAGTCGCGCAGCGTGATGTTGCAGAAATTCTTCTCGAAGGCTTACGTCGCCTCGAATACCGTGGCTATGACTCTGCCGGTCTGGCAGTCGTCGACGAAGAGGGTCATATGACCCGTCTGCGTCGCCTCGGTAAAGTGCAGATGCTGTCGCAGGCGGCGGAAGATCATCCGCTGCACGGCGGAACCGGTATCGCGCACACCCGCTGGGCGACCCATGGCGAACCGTCGGAAGGAAACGCGCATCCGCACGTTTCTGAACATATCGTTGTCGTACATAACGGCATTATCGAAAACCATGAACCGCTGCGCGAAGAGCTGAAAGCGCGCGGGTATGTGTTTGTCTCCGAAACCGACACCGAAGTGATTGCTCACCTGGTGCACTGGGAGCTGGAACAGGGCGGTACGCTGCGTGAAGCGGTACTGCGCACCATCCCGCAGTTACGCGGTGCCTACGGCACGGTGATTATGGATACCCGTCATCCTGAGACCCTGCTGGCCGCACGTTCCGGCAGCCCGCTGGTTATCGGTCTCGGCATGGGCGAAAACTTTATCGCTTCTGACCAGCTGGCACTGCTGCCGGTGACCCGTCGCTTTATCTTCCTCGAAGAGGGTGATATTGCGGAAGTGACCCGCCGTAGCGTGACGATATTTGATAAATCTGGCGTGGAAACCAAACGCCCGGATATCGAATCCAGTCTGCAGTACGATGCGGGCGATAAAGGTATCTATCGCCACTACATGCAGAAAGAGATCTACGAGCAGCCGAACGCTATCAAAAACACCCTGACTGGCCGCATCAGCCATGGCGAAGTCGATCTCAGCGAGCTGGGGCCGAACGCGAACGAGATGCTGTCGAAAGTCGAACATATTCAGATCGTCGCCTGCGGTACCTCTTACAACTCCGGTATGGTCTCGCGCTACTGGTTTGAATCGCTGGCCGGTGTGCCGTGCGATGTGGAGATTGCGTCGGAGTTCCGCTACCGCAAATCCGCCGTGCGTCGCAACAGCCTGATGATCACCCTTTCGCAGTCCGGTGAAACGGCCGATACGCTGGCGGCGCTGCGTCTGTCGAAAGAGCTGGGTTACCTGGGCTCGCTGGCAATCTGTAACGTACCGGGCTCCTCGCTGGTGCGTGAATCGGATCTGGCGATGATGACCAACGCCGGTACCGAAATCGGTGTTGCTTCAACCAAAGCCTTCACCACGCAGTTAACGGTGCTGCTGATGCTGGTGGCGAAACTGAGCCGTCTGAAAGGCCAGGATGCATCTATTGAGCACGATATCGTGCACGGCCTGCAGGCGTTGCCGAACCGTATCGAGCAGATGCTGTCGCAGGATAAACGCATTGAAGCGCTGGCAGAGGATTTCTCTGACAAGCATCACGCGCTGTTCCTCGGCCGCGGCGATCAGTACCCGATCGCGCTGGAAGGCGCGCTGAAGCTGAAAGAGATCTCTTATATTCACGCCGAAGCCTATGCCGCAGGCGAGCTGAAACATGGCCCGCTGGCGCTGATTGACGCCGATATGCCGGTTATCGTGGTTGCACCGAACAACGAACTGCTGGAAAAACTGAAATCCAACATCGAAGAAGTGCGCGCCCGCGGTGGCGTGCTGTATGTCTTCGCCGATCAGGATGCCGGTTTCACCAGCAGCGACAACATGCACATCATTGATATGCCGCACGTAGAAGAGACGATTGCACCGATCTTCTACACCGTGCCGCTGCAACTGCTGGCCTATCACGTCGCGCTGATTAAAGGCACCGACGTTGACCAGCCGCGCAACCTGGCAAAATCGGTAACGGTGGAATAATCCTAAACTAACGTCATCTGCCCATCGGGAGGGTGACGTTAACCGTAGTGTAAATAAGTCCGGATATGCTCCTTAAAAAAGCATACCGGATTTTTTTATGTCTCAAATTCGTATCACGGTTAACCTGGCTGCCGCACCTGACCTGCTTTTCTGGAAAATGTCCGGCAGTGAATCGCTCTCTGAGCCTTTTGAATATGCACTTACGCTATTGGGCGAAGATGCCCGCATCGACCGAAGTCAGATCCTCGGGCAGCCCATCACTATTGATATTCCTGCGCAAGGCGGCGCGGTAAGGCGTTATATCAATGGCAGAGTGACCAGCGTTGCCGTCTCCTCTGTTGAGCTATCGGGGGAGCGTTATGCTGCCTATCAGCTCAGCGTTGAGTCCGACCTCTGGCCAATGCGGCTGGCGCGCGATATGCGTATCTTTCAGGCGCAAACCATCCCGCAGATTGTGCAGACGATGTTGTCCGAACAGGGCATCAAAGTAGACGATCAGCTGACGCAAAGTTACCGGGTGTGGGAATATTGCGTGCAGTACCAGGAGAGCAGCCTGGACTTCATCTGCCGGCTGATGGAGCTGGAGGGGATCAGCTGGTATTTCCGCCACCAGCCGGATAGCCACACTCTGGTACTGGCGGATGCCGGTACCGCTTTTCCTTCTGCGCCGGGTTATGAGGTGATCCCCTATATTCAAACCGCCGCAGGCGGCGTGGCTGATTTTGAAGGCATCAGCCAATGGTCGCTGCACGATCGCGTCACGCCAGGGCTTTTTAGTACCGAAGATTATGATTTTCGTAAGCCCAACGCCTGGCTGTTCCAGGCACGGCAGAATCCCGCCTCGCCCTCTCCCGGCCAGATCGATGTTTACGAATGGCCCGGCCGCTTTGTTGAACAAAATGACGGCGAATATTATGCCCGCATCAAACAGGAGCGCTGGCAGGTTGATCATCAACAGATTTCCGCCACCGCCACCGCAAGCGGGATTGCCGCCGGTCATACCTTCCAGTTAACCCATGCGCCGTTTGCGCAGGATAACGGGCGTTATCTGGTGACAAAAACCGTGCTGCACATTGAGGAGAACCGCTATGCCAGCGGTGATGAGGGCGCCAGCTCGCGGCTGATAAGCTTCAGCGTTATTCCTGCGTCGCTGGTCTGGCGGCCGGAGCAGCGAACCGCCTGGCCTCGCACCTATGGTCCGCAGACAGCCCGCGTTGTTGGCCCCGCCGGGGAGACGATATGGACCGATAAATATGGCCGTATCAAGGTGAAATTCCACTGGGATCGGCTCGGCAAGAGTGATGAAACCAGCTCCTGCTGGGTGCGCGTCTCCAGCGCGTGGGCGGGCCAGGGTTTCGGCGGCGTGCAGATCCCGCGCGTCGGCGATGAGGTGGTGATTGATTTTATTAATGGCGATCCCGACCGGCCCATCGTCACCGGGCGCGTCTACAACGATGCGAATATGCCGCCATGGGCACTACCCGCTGCCGCCACGGTAATGGGGTTTATGACGCGCTCGAAAACCGGAAGCTGTGACAACGCCAGCTATCTGCTGTTTGAGGATAAGCTCGGCGTTGAGCGGGTCGATATGCATGCCGAAAAGGATATGAATATCTCCGTTGAGAACAACCAGGCGATCACCGTTGGCGGCAACCGAAGCCTGACGGTGTCGGGTGAGCTTGCTGATGAGGTGACGAAAAAAGCGGATTTTACATACCACGCTACCCGCACCACGCTGGTGGAGCAGAAGGACACGCGCACGGTGAATAATGGCGAAGAGCTGACGGTCACCAATGGCCGCGTGAAGAGCATCACCAGCGGCGGGGAGAAGGTGACGATCAAAGGGGGACGCGTTGAGGAGATTGAAGGCGCGGCTTCACAACATGTCACTGCGTTAGTGAGCTATACCTTTGATAGCGGCGTCACCTCGACCATTACCGGCGATCGTCAAGAGCAGATTTCTCAACACCTGACGCAGACCATTGAGGGAAATAGCGCGGCCACCATCAACGGCAGGTGGGATCAGACCGTCGCCAAAGGGGCGAAAATCTACTCGCCGAAAACGATCACCATTGAGAGCGCGGAGAAGGTACATATTAAGACGCCGCATGCGTTTGAATATAAAGATCATAAAGAGACGGCATCGCTTTTCTCTTTTGATTTCACCGCCCTCAAGGTCGCTACCGAAGGCTCTTCATTCACCCTGTCAGCGATAAGCAAGGTGGGCTTAACGAGCCTGAAGTTCGATAAATCGGCATTTGATTTAGCCTCGCACGAAGGGCGCGTCGCATTTGGCAAAGCGATGATGCAGTATGGCCAGGTCATGGCGTCGGTTCATGGCTTAACGATGTTTATGTAAGGGATTGAGTATGAAGATTGCGATCGCTTTTTCTGTCCTCTTTATCGTAGGGATGATCGCCTACATCGTTTACCTGTTTAATCGCGATCACCGCATCCAGACTCAGGGGCGCGACCTGCAGGCCACCATCGAAGAGGTGAGCTATATCAGCTCTAATGATAACGGGACTCAAAATATCCGTTACCGGCTGGCGATTCATGATGGGAGCGTGACGCGCTCGGTCGAGGGGAAAGAGACCATTGCTGCGTTCAACTCGCCGAAAATGCAGAAAGGGCAGAAGGTCGATATTAAGTACCTGGATGACCAGCATATTCTGTTTATTTTTGATAAGCAGGAGTCGTCGGCGAACCCGGGGTAATGCGGGATGAAAAAGAGGCTGCCAGGCGGCAACCTCTTTAGACCTTATTTTACTTTCTGGCTCAGGTCAGCAAGCTGTTTCTCAAGGGTGCTGATGCTGCGCTGCATATCATCGACTTTGCGGCTGAGATCGTCATTGCTTCTTTTCAGCTCATCCCTTTCGCGGCTCATCTTTTCAAGGTCACTTTCCATGCCCTTAATTTTATCCTGCTGCTTAGGGTAATCGCGCTGGATCTCGGAAAGGGTTCTTGCGCTGAGATCAGATGCCGGTGAGATATACGTTTTTCCTTGGGCAGACGAGCCCTGTTCATAGGTCATCAGTGTATCGCCCGAATAGTGGTTGGACATGAAATATACGGGTTCATCTGCCGCCTGGCTGAAGGTAGCGGGTAACAACGTTAGCAATCCTGTCGCGAAAACAATGGTTCTGTTCATACTCATCCTTAGTGTCCACTCAGTGGTGTTAACAACGCCTGTTCAACACCGCTATATACATATGAAAACCAGGGTTTGTCTCCTACCTCTTTTCAGTAGCGATGAGGGATAAAAAATCAGCATTGGATGATTGCGAAGTGCGTGGGAAAGCGCGTGGTAGAGGCGGGGATTTTGCGTAAAATTTATTCGGTCAGGGCGAGCAGCCTCGCCTTTTCAGCTACATTTGGATTGTCATAAAAATAAAACATCAGCGAATTGTTAAGGTGTTATCTAACCTTAATCTTTTGATTTTTATAGCCAATAAATATTGGTGCTGCGAAAAGCCGCCGCTGTCATCAAACAGTAACAATCGTTGCATATAACTGTCATCAAAGTGTCCTATTTTGCTCCGAGTAGCAACTCAAACAACGATTTACGATTCCTGCAGGAGACATTATGAACGTTATGCGTACCACTGTCGCAACTGTTGTCGCCGCGACCTTTTCTCTGAGCGCTTTTGCTGTAAATGCCGCAGCTAGCCTGACTGGTGCGGGCGCAACTTTCCCTGCGCCGGTGTATGCCAAGTGGGCTGATACCTACCAAAAAGAGACGGGCAATAAGGTCAACTATCAGGGCATCGGCTCCTCCGGTGGCGTGAAGCAGATCACCGCCAAAACCGTTGATTTCGGCGCATCTGATGCACCGCTGTCTGACGAAAAACTCTCCCAGGAAGGTCTGTTCCAGTTCCCGACCGTCATCGGCGGCATCGTGCTGGCTATTAACGTACCGGGCGTAAAATCTGGCGAGCTGGTTCTCGACGGTAAAACGCTGGGTGATATCTACCTCGGCAAAATCAAAAAATGGGACGACGCGGCTATCGCCAAACTCAACCCGGGCCTGAAACTGCCTTCACAGAACATCGCCGTGGTTCGCCGCGCTGACGGTTCCGGTACTTCATTCGTCTTCACCAGCTACCTGGCGAAAGTGAACGAAGAGTGGAAATCTAAAGTCGGTTCCGGCTCTACCGTTAACTGGCCGACCGGTCTGGGCGGTAAAGGTAACGACGGCATCGCCGCCTTCGTTCAGCGTCTGCCGGGCTCTATCGGTTACGTTGAGTACGCTTACGCGAAGCAGAACAACCTGACCTACACCAAACTGATGTCTGCCGATGGCAAAGCCGTTAGCCCGACCGAAGAGAGCTTCTCTAACGCGGCAAAAGATATCGACTGGAGCAAATCCTTCGCCCAGGACCTGACCAACCAGAAAGGTGCTGATGTGTGGCCAATCACCTCCACCACCTTCATCCTGGTACACAAAGAGCAGGCGAAACCTGAGCAGGGCGCTGAAGTACTGAAGTTCTTTGACTGGGCGTACAAAAACGGCAGCAAACAGGCTAACGATCTCGATTACGCAACCCTGCCGAGCAGCGTTGTTGAACAAGTTCGCGCCGCATGGAAAACCAACGTGAAAGACAGCAGCGGTAAAGCCGTTTACTAATCGCTGATTTTTGAAGAACATGGCGGATGGCGCTTACACCATCCGCCTTACAGATCCTCTGTAGGCCCGGTAAGCGCAAGCGCCTGCGGGCAACTTCGTAAGACGTCAAACTGAAGAGTAATTTATGGCTGCAACCAAGCCGGCATTTAACCCACCGGGTAAAAAAGGCGACATGATCTTCAGCGCACTGGTAAGACTGGCTGCGCTGATTGTGCTATTGCTGCTGAGCGGCATCATCGTTTCGCTGATTTTCTCCTCCTGGCCCAGCATCCAGAAATTTGGTTTCTCCTTCCTGTGGACCAAAGAGTGGGATGCGCCGAATGAAATTTACGGCGCGCTGGTGCCCATTTACGGCACCATCGTGACCTCTGTTATCGCACTGCTGATCGCCGTGCCGGTGAGCTTCGGTATCGCGCTGTTCCTGACGGAACTCTCGCCCGGCTGGCTGAAGCGCCCGCTGGGTATCGCCATTGAACTGCTGGCGGCGATCCCGAGTATCGTTTACGGCATGTGGGGGCTGTTTATCTTCGCCCCGCTGTTCGCGACCTACTTCCAGGAGCCGGTTGGCAATGTACTTTCCAATATTCCGTTTGTCGGCGCCCTCTTCTCCGGCCCGGCGTTCGGCATTGGTATTCTCGCCGCCGGGGTGATCCTCGCGATTATGATCATCCCCTACATTGCGGCGGTGATGCGCGATGTCTTTGAACAGACCCCGGTGATGATGAAAGAGTCGGCTTACGGCATCGGCTGCACCACCTGGGAGGTGATCTGGCGCATCGTGCTGCCGTTTACCAAAAACGGGGTGATAGGCGGCGTCATGCTCGGTCTCGGCCGCGCGCTGGGTGAAACCATGGCGGTGACCTTTATCATCGGCAACACCTACCAGCTCGACAGCGCCTCGCTCTATATGCCGGGCAATAGCATTACCTCTGCGCTGGCGAATGAGTTTGCCGAAGCGGAATCGGGCCTGCACGTTGCGGCGCTGATGGAGCTGGGGCTGATTCTGTTTGTCATCACCTTTATCGTGCTGGCGATCTCGAAATTTATGATCCTGCGCCTGGCGAAAAACGAGGGGGCACGCTGATGGCTACGCTTGAAATGCAGCACACCGCAGAGCTGGCTGAATCCCGTCGCAAAATGCAGGCGCGCCGCCGGTTGAAAAACCGCATCGCCCTGACGCTCTCAATGGCGACCATGGTGTTTGGCCTCTTCTGGCTGGTGTGGATCCTCTTCTCTACCGTAACGCGCGGTATCGACGGCATGTCGCTGGCGCTGTTTACCGAATCGACCCCGCCGCCAAACACCGCGGGCGGTGGTCTGGCGAACGCCCTGGCGGGCAGTGGCCTGCTGATCCTCTGGGCGACGGTAATCGGTACGCCGCTGGGCATTATGGCGGGGATCTACCTGGCAGAGTATGGACGTAAATCCTGGCTCGCCGAGATTATCCGGTTTATCAACGACATCTTGCTCTCCGCGCCCTCTATCGTGGTTGGCCTGTTCGTCTACACCATCGTGGTGGCGCAGATGCAGCACTTCTCCGGCTGGGCGGGCGTGATTGCGCTGGCGCTGCTGCAGGTGCCGATTGTCATTCGTACCACGGAAAACATGCTGAAACTGGTGCCGGATAGCCTGCGTGAAGCGGCTTACGCGCTGGGCACGCCGAAGTGGAAGATGATCTCCGCGATTACGCTGAAAGCCTCTGTCTCCGGCATCATGACCGGCGTACTGCTGGCGATAGCGCGTATCGCCGGTGAAACGGCACCGCTGCTCTTTACGGCGCTCTCTAACCAGTTCTGGAGCACCGACATGATGCAGCCTATTGCTAACCTGCCGGTGACGATTTTCAAATTCGCCATGAGCCCGTTTGCCGAATGGCAGCAGCTGGCCTGGGCCGGGGTGCTGATTATCACGCTCTGCGTACTGCTGTTGAACATCCTGGCGCGCGTCGTCTTCGCCAAGAATCGACACGGTTAATTTTTGCGACGCGGCGAAGGCGGCGTCGAGTTGAGGAAAGAGATAAATGAGTATGGTTGATACTACGCCGGGCAAGATTCAGGTTCGTGATTTGAACTTCTATTACGGCAAATTCCATGCACTGAAAAACATCAGCCTGGATATTGCCAAAAATCAGGTGACGGCGTTTATCGGGCCGTCTGGCTGTGGGAAATCCACGCTGCTGCGCACCTTTAACAAAATGTATGAGCTCTATCCTGAGCAGCGCGCCGAAGGCGAAATCCTGCTGGATGGCGACAACATTCTCACCAATACCCAGGATATCGCTCTGCTGCGCGCGAAAGTGGGCATGGTGTTCCAGAAACCGACGCCGTTCCCGATGTCGATTTACGACAACATCGCCTTTGGCGTGCGTCTGTTTGAAAAGCTTTCGCGCCCCGATATGGACGAGCGCGTGCAGTGGGCCTTGACCAAGGCCGCATTGTGGAATGAAACCAAGGATAAATTGCACCAGAGCGGCTACTCTCTCTCCGGCGGCCAGCAGCAGCGTCTCTGCATCGCGCGCGGCATTGCTATTCGCCCGGAAGTGCTGCTGCTGGATGAGCCTTGCTCGGCGCTGGATCCGATCTCAACCGGCCGTATCGAAGAGCTGATCACCGAGCTTAAGCAGGATTACACCGTGGTTATCGTGACGCACAACATGCAGCAGGCGGCGCGTTGTTCCGATCACACTGCGTTTATGTATCTCGGTGAGTTGATTGAGTTCAGCAATACAGACGATCTGTTCACCAAGCCTGCGAAGAAGCAAACGGAAGATTACATTACCGGGCGCTACGGCTGATTGCCGAACCACAGAGGTGGCAGCCACCTCGTTACCACGTGAAATTTGTCGGGCATTTGGAGTGCACCATGGACAATCTGAACCTTAACAAACATATTTCCGGGCAGTTTAACGCTGAGCTGGAAAGTATTCGCACTCAGGTCATGACGATGGGTGGAATGGTAGAGCAGCAGCTCTCGGATGCGATCACCGCGATGCATAACCAGGACAGCGAGCTGGCAAAGCGCGTTGTTGAAGGGGATAAGCAGGTCAATATGATGGAAGTCGCCATCGATGAGGCCTGCGTGCGCATTATCGCCAAGCGTCAGCCGACGGCGAGCGATTTACGCCTGGTGATGGCGATCATCAAAACCATCGCCGAGCTGGAGCGTATTGGCGACGTGGCGGATAAAATCTGCCGCACGGCGCTGGAGAAGTTCTCCCAGCAGCACCAGCCGCTGCTCGTCAGCCTTGAGTCGTTAGGACGCCATACCGTGCAGATGCTGCACGACGTGCTGGACGCCTTTGCGCGCATGGACATTGACGAAGCGGTGCGAGTCTATCGCGAAGATAAGAAGGTGGATCAGGAGTATGAAGGCATTGTGCGCCAGCTGATGACCTACATGATGGAAGACTCCCGCACCATTCCGAGCGTGTTGACCGCCCTCTTCTGCGCCCGCTCTATCGAACGTATCGGCGATCGCTGCCAGAACATCTGCGAGTACATCTTCTACTTCGTTAAAGGCCAGGATTTCCGCCACGTTGGCGGCGACGAGCTGGACAAGCTGCTCGCCGGAAAAGATCCGAAAGAGTAAGCGCAATAAAAACCCCCTCGTGATGAGGGGGTTTTGCTTCACGCTGACTTACTGAGTAGCTGACCGGCAAGCGTTGCGATCTCATCGCATTGCCACAGCTTCTCCCGCCAGCGGTGCGGGATCCCCTCCACGCCGTACCAGGCACCAGCGAGCTGCCCGGCAATCGCCGCTGTGGTATCCGCATCATCGCCAAGGTTGGTCGCCAGCAGGATCGTCTCTTCGAAACTCTCCCCGTGAGCGAAGCACCAAAGTGCCGCCTCCAGGCTTTGCACGCAGTAACCGGTGCCGAACACCTCCGCACGCGATTTCTGCCGGTAATGCCCTTCGGCGATCTGGCGCAGATTAGCCTGTTCCGGCAGCTGCGCAATATCTGTCAGCGTGTCGGATTTACTCTTGCCCTGTAGCGCATTGATAAGCATCTGCGCGAAGAGACGACAGCTGGCCAGCGCTTCTGGCGCGGCGTGCGTCGTCCGCGATGACGCTTCGGCATACTCCAGCGCCTTTGGTACATCCGGATAGTACCAGAGCACCACCGGCGCCAGCCGCATCAATGAACCGTTGCCCGCCGTGCGCGGATCGCTCGAGCCGGCAAAGGGCTCGCCGTCGTGCGCAAAGCGCTGCAGCGCGGATGAGACAGTCATGCCGATATCAAAACAGGTCCCCGTGGAGCTTAAATAGCCCCACTTCCACCAGTTCAGATAGCGGTTCATCTGATCGGTCGCATCAAACCCTTTACAGGCGATCAGGCTGTGCGCGAGGCAGAGCGCCATTGAGGTGTCGTCCGTCCACTGCCCGGCTTTTAAATGAAACGGGCCGCCGCCGACCATATCGGTGACCGGGGTAAAGCTCTCTCTGGGACTGAACTCTACCGTTGTGCCAACCGCATCTCCGGCCGCAAGGCCGAGAAGGCACCCCTGATAACGCGCAAGTAAATCCGACATCTTTTATTCCTTATTTCGGGCAAGTCGTCAGGAGAAATCTGCCCACAGACGCAGCTTCCCGCAGTGGAGGCAACGGAAGAGGTAGCCCTGACAGTCGCCGCCGTCGCGCAGATACTCCTTTAGTTTGTTGATATCCATACCAAAGGCCCGGCAATCGGCGTCCAGATCGGCAAACTGATCCAGCCTGTCGGCTATCTCTTTCCAGCCAACGTAACCGATAAAGGCGCAGAAATCATTGCAGTGCGCCAGCCAGTGCTCTTGCTGCCAGCCGCAATAGCCGGGTGTGCGTTGCGTCAACTCAGCAACGGTATCTTCCGGCCACGAACTGCTAAAGCCGGTAAATTCGCCCTCATCATCAAACTCCCCTTCGACACCTTCAAGGCTGCAATCATCCTGAAATGTGCCGTTGAATTTCTCTGCTGCTGAGCCATCGGCAATGCACCACGGGCAGAGCGTATCGACATCTTCCGCAGTAAAGAACGGGTTGGTGTAGTAGACGTCTGTTGGCTGTGAGCAACAGGCGCAGGTCACGGTTTTGCCTTCAGAGAAGACGCCCGTTTCCAGGGGCTGTGGATGGTATTTGAATACCGGGAGAGGGCGATTATTCTGGTCCATAAAAACATCCTGTTTTGTAGGTAAGTTAGCGCGTAACAGACCACCCGCGAGCGCGCCACAATGCTGGCAGCTGTGCTAAGTCAGTAAATGTCGTCACTTTTGGGTGATCGATAGGTACGTTATGCGGGTCGGCGCAGAAGTAAAAGACTTCCATCCCTGCCGCAATGCCAGATTGCGCTCCGGCGGCGGAATCATCCACCAGAATGCACTTCTCCGGCGAGACATCGAGTACCTCTGCTGCATGGTACATTAACGCTGGATCGGGCTTCCAGCGCTGGATGTCATAGCCACTGAACAGTTTTTCCGGAAAGTGGTGCAACATCCCAAGTTTACCTAATGAGTGTTGCATTTTGCTCACTGGCCCGTTAGAGACCACGCACATGGGAACGCTAACGGCATCAAGCAGTGCGCTGGCACCCGGAATCACCTCTAGCTCGCTGTCGAACAGCCGCGCTACTTCGGCGCGATAAACCGGCTCAAGCAGCGCTTTATCCAGCGCTTTACCGTGCTCTTCGCCGATAACATCAATAATTTCATACAGTTTCATACCTTTGAAACGCTTAAAGACCTCTTCGAGATCCAGCGTAATGCCAACGGTTTGAAACATATGGACGTATGCGCGGGAACAGATTACTTCGCTATCGACCAGGGTGCCGTCACAGTCGAAAAAGATCGCTTCAATGTGGGACATGCCATTTCCTGTGATTACAAGTTTAACGATTACTTAACGCAGATTGCGGGACGCAATCGTTGCCGTATAAGCAAATTCAATGAAAAAAAGTGCGTGATAACCGTCAATACTGCCTCATTTTGGTATAGGATAGCGACGAATTTTCCCTCCTATTCCGGAAATTGATAATGAGCCAACAACAGACTTCCCAGGCCTCTCGCCCGGGGTTGCTTGACCGCGTGTTCAAACTGCGTGACCACGGCACAACGGCACGCACCGAAGTGATCGCCGGCTTCACGACGTTTTTAACGATGGTCTACATCGTTTTCGTTAACCCGCAAATTTTAGGCGTCGCCGGAATGGATACCAGCGCAGTATTTGTCACCACCTGTCTGATTGCTGCGTTCGGCAGCATCCTGATGGGTCTGGTGGCTAACCTGCCGGTCGCGTTGGCTCCGGCAATGGGATTGAACGCCTTCTTCGCCTTTGTGGTGGTTGGCGCGATGGGGCTCTCCTGGCAGGTCGGCATGGGCGCGATCTTCTGGGGGGCGGTCGGTCTGCTGTTGCTGACCATTTTCCGCGTACGTTACTGGATGATTGCCAATATCCCGATGAGCCTGCGTGTCGGCATCACCAGCGGGATCGGCCTGTTTATCGGCATGATGGGCCTGAAGAATGCGGGTGTGATTGTCGCCAACAAAGAGACGCTGGTCAGCATCGGTAATCTGACGTCGCACAGCGTGCTGCTGGGCGTGCTTGGTTTCTTTATCATCGCTATTCTGGCCTCGCGCAATATTCACGCCGCGGTGCTGGTCTCAATCGTTGTGACCACGCTTTTAGGCTGGCTGCTGGGCGATGTGCAGTACCACGGCATTGTTTCTAAGCCGCCAAGCGTGATGTCGGTGGTGGGCAATGTCGATCTCGCCGGCTCCTTTAACCTCGGTCTTGCGGGCGTGATCTTCTCATTTATGCTGGTGAACCTGTTCGACTCCTCCGGGACGCTGATCGGTGTGACCGACAAAGCCGGGCTGGTGGATGAGAAGGGCAAATTCCCGCGCATGAAGCAGGCGCTCTACGTTGACAGTATCTCCTCTGTCACCGGCTCCTTCTTCGGTACCTCGTCGGTTACCGCCTACATTGAATCCTCTTCGGGTGTCTCCGTTGGTGGGCGTACCGGCCTGACGGCGGTAGTCGTAGGTTTGCTGTTCCTGCTGGTGATCTTCCTCTCGCCGCTGGCGGGAATGGTGCCGGGTTACGCGGCCGCGGGCGCGCTGATTTACGTCGGGGTGCTGATGACCTCAAGCCTGGCGCGTGTGAAGTGGGATGATCTCACCGAAGCGGTACCGGCGTTTATTACCGCCGTGATGATGCCGTTCAGCTTCTCCATCACCGAGGGGATCGCACTTGGCTTTATCTCCTACTGCGTGATGAAAATCGGTACCGGTCGTCTGCGTGAGCTTAGCCCGTGCGTGGTGATCGTGGCGCTGCTGTTCCTGCTGAAAATCGTCTTTATCGACGCGCATTAATCCCTTCTCCCTCTCCCACGTCGGGGGAGGGAAAGTCTTATCCCAACACTTATTCAGATCAACGCTTTTTCGGCGGGCAGGCTGGTGAAACGCATCAGGCGGGAAGCCGGATCGTTGGCGCGGGTCAGCACATCAGTCAGGTAGTGCCACCCTCTCTGGCTATCGAACTCCCAGATGCGCAGGCTCTCAATCGCAGGCGCGACCGCAACTGACCAAATCAGCACATCTTCGGCATCGCACATCACTTCTACCTGCGCATGCCGCGTGACGCGAAGCCGCCCTGAGCCGGGCAGCAGCTGGAGCTGCATCGGGTCGTCCTGCATCTGGTGAATCAGCTTCATCACGCTCTGGCGCAGCGTTAACAGCTGCGTTTGCGCTTCACTGGCATCGTTCTGGTTGTTTATCCACAGCTGCTCATTGTTGCTGAAGGTGTGTTTATGCCCGTGCGGACTGTGGAAGCTGCGCGTCGCGCGCTGTAGCTCCATATCAAGTCCGCACTCACCTTCGGTAGTGATGGCAACGCCAACCAAATTCCCGGCGTAGGCCAGGGAAAAGCTCGGCAAGCTGCTGTCGGCAAAGCGCGGTCGTCCGCTCTCCTCAACCACCATCTCCGGCAATTCGCTGATGCCATAAAGCATAAACATCATCTCTGCGAGCAGCGCCCGGGAAGCGATATAACGGGAGCGGCGATGTTCCGGAAGCTGAGCTGCGGCATCAAGGCATGCCTGAGGGAGCCGGGTCGAGACAAGATGGCCTTCTGAAAGGATCCCTCTTGCAAAGTGTGTCGCCATTTTTCGCTCCGTGATAATGGGCTGCGTGAATCAAATCGACAATCGACATTATCGCCTGTGATGAATAGGTTTTAATGCTAAAAGTCCCATCTGAAAAGTCCTAAGGAGTGATATTTACACTTTCTTTCGTCAATGGGGAGCACTTTCAGAAAAAGTGATGAAATGATGGCTAACGAGCGCTAAAACGCCCGCCAGCCGTGGGATGAGGGATTATTTACCAATACAGAAACTTGAGAAAATCCTGCCCAGCAGGTCATCAGAAGTAAATTCGCCGGTGATCTCGCTCAGGCTCTGCTGCGCCAGGCGCAGCTCCTCTGCAAGCAGCTCGCCCGCCCAGGCACCCAGTAGCTGCGCTTTGCCCTGTTGCAGGTGCTCAGCCGCCATTTCCAGCGCCTGTAAATGACGACGACGCGCAAGGAAGCCGCCCTCCATGCTGGTGTCGAAACCCATGCTCTGCTTGAGATGCTGACGCAGCACGTCCACCCCTTCGTTGGTGCGCGCAGAGAGGCGAACAAGTGAGTGATTGTTCACTTCGCTGATCCCCGGCTGCTCGCCGGTGACGTCTGCTTTATTACGCACCACGGTGATCGGCAATTTTGCCGGTAAACGGGCGATAAAATCAGGCCAGATATCCGCCGGATCGACGGCGTCAGTGGTGGTGCCGTCAACCATAAACAGTACGCGGTCCGCCTGCTCAATCTCCTGCCAGGCGCGCTCAATCCCGATTCGCTCTACTTCGTCGCTGGCTTCGCGCAGCCCGGCGGTATCGATAATGTGCAGCGGCATACCGTCGATATGGATATGTTCACGCAGCACATCGCGCGTGGTACCGGCGATATCAGTGACGATCGCCGCTTCGCGACCGGCCAGCGCGTTAAGCAGGCTCGATTTCCCGGCGTTTGGACGCCCGGCAATCACTACTTTCATCCCTTCACGCAGCAGGCTGCCCTGGCGCGCTTCGGCGCGAACCGCATCGAGATCGCTTATCACATTATTAAGCTGTGCTTCGATTTTGCCGTCGGAGAGAAAGTCGATCTCCTCGTCCGGGAAGTCGATTGCCGCTTCGACGTAGATGCGCAGGTGAGTGAGTGCTTCCACCAGATGATTAACGCGGGCGGAAAACGCGCCCTGCAAGGAGTTGAGCGCCGAACGCGCGGCCTGCTCGGAGCTGGCGTCAATCAGGTCGGCAATCGCTTCTGCCTGCGCCAGATCGAGTTTGTCATTGAGAAACGCGCGTTCAGAGAACTCGCCCGGTTTAGCGATGCGCAGCCCGGGCAGCGTCAGAATACGCTTTAACAGCAGATCGAGGATCACCGGGCCGCCGTGGCCCTGTAGTTCCAGCACATCTTCACCGGTAAAGGAGTTGGGGCCGGGGAACCACAGCGCAATGCCCTGATCGAGGGCGCTGCCGTCGGCATCCTGAAACGCAAGATAGTCGGCATAACGCGGTTTCGGCAGCTTGCCCAGCACCGCCTGCGCGACGTCGCGCGCTTTCAGGCCGGAGATACGCAGGATGCCCACACCACCGCGTCCCGGTGGGGTTGCCTGGGCGACGATAGTGTCGTTATGGCTCATGGTTTATTTTCCAAAATCTCAAAATAAGAAAGGCGGTCAGTTGACCGCCTTGTCTGAATCTTACAAGTAATACGCAAAATAATTTAAATTGCAGGAAGGCGGCAAGCTTGTGAGTCCCCAGAAGTTTACATCAGTAAACGACTGGGGTGAGCAAGTGCAGCCAACGCACATGCAGCTTAAAGAATGAAGCGTATTAAGAGCTTTTCTTCTCGCGGCTATGGAGACCACGTTTCTCCAGACCACGGTAAATCAGCTGCTGCTGCAGAATGGTTACCAGGTTGCTGACGATGTAGTACAGCACCAGACCTGACGGGAACCACAGGAAGAACACCGTGAAGATGACCGGCATAAAGGTCATGATCTTCTGCTGCATCGGGTCGGTCACGGTGGTCGGCGACATCTTCTGAATGAAGAACATCGTTACGCCCATCAGGATCGGCAGGATGTAGTACGGGTCTTGCGCAGAGAGATCGTGGATCCACAGCGCGAACGGCGCATGGCGCAGCTCAACGGAGCCCATCAGCATGTAGTAGAGCGCAAGGAAGATTGGCATCTGGATCAGCAGCGGGAAGCAGCCGCCCAGCGGGTTCACTTTCTCCGCTTTGTACATCGCCATCATTTCCTGGCTCATACGCTGCTTATCATCGCCCAGACGCTCACGCATAGCCTGAATCTTCGGCTGCAGCATGCGCATTTTCGCCATCGAGGTGTACTGCGCTTTGGTCAGCGGGTACATGATGCCGCGCACGATAAAGGTGATCGCGATGATAGAGAAGCCCCAGTTGCCGAGGAAGCTGTGGATCCATTTCAGCAGCTTAAACAGCGGCTGAGAGATGAACCACAACCAGCCGTAATCCACGGTCAGATCCAGGTGCGGCGCCGCAGCGGCCATCTTGTCCTGAATCTCCGGGCCGACCCACAGGGTGCTGTTCAGTAAGCCAGTCTGGCCTGCTGCGATAGTAATCGGCTGAGATTTGTAGCCGATGGCCGCAACGCCGTTGCCCAGATTCGCGGTGTAGAAGTTATTCGCGCCGTCGTTACGTGGGATCCACGCCGTGGCGAAATATTGTTGCAGCATCGCAACCCAGCCGCCTTTCGAGCTGACGTTCAGGTTTTCGTCATCGGCGATGGTGTCAAACTTGTACTTCTCATACTTGGTGTCCGGCGTGGAGTACGCCGCGCCGCGGAAGGTGTGCAGCGCAAAGTTGCTGCTGCCGGTATCGCGGTGAGAAGGGAGTTTGATGGTTTGCTTCAGCTGACCAAAGGTGGCCACCTGCAGCGGTGTCGCACCGGCGTTTTTCACGCTGTAGCCAACGTTCACCGCATATTCACCGCGTTTCAGGGTGAAGGTTTTGGTGAAGGTGTTGCCTGCCGCATCGGTATAGGTCAGCGGGATCGCCAGCTCGTTCTGGCCTTCTGCCAGTACAAACGCATCTTTATCGACGTTATACAGCGGGCGTGGGCCGTTAGCCGGGTTGTCCGGGCCGTTCTGGCCGGTCAGACCGCTCTGCGCCTGGTAGACAAACTCAGGCGTGGTTTCCAGTAACTGGAACGGCTCGGTCGCACCCAGCTCTTTCGGGTACGTCGGGAGCAGTGCCTGCTCAACATCACCACCACGGGTGTTGATGGTCAGCTCAAGCACGTCGGTTTTAACCGTAATCAGTTTCCCCTGGCCACTGGCCGGAACGCTCTGGTCGGCTGCGTTACCCGCTGCGGTGGTCGTAGTCTGCGTGGTCTGCTGCTGCGCCGGAGGAGGATTTTGTTCCTTCTCCCACGTTTGCCAGATCATGAAAGACACGAACAACAAAGCGATGATAAAAAGATTGCGTTGCGAATCCATCGTTAGTGTTCTCTGGTTTTAGAAGGTCCTGGCGGGACGGGATCGTCGCCACCCGGATGTAAAGGGTGGCATTTTAATACGCGTTTCACTGTCAACCAACTGCCTTTTAACACCCCAAACCTGCGCAAGGCCTCAATTCCATAGTGAGAACAGGTAGGGGTGAAACGGCAGTGCGGCCCGAGTAGCGGACTAATCAGGCGTTGGTAGACCCGTATAAGGGCTATCAGGACCCTTGAGCCTGGCGACAATGGCGGCGCCATAATTTTTCCAACGCTTCCGTGAGAGCACGGTTATCGAGGTCGGCAACCCCTTTCTTTGCCACCACCACAAAATCCATGGCCGGCAGGTCATGTTGGTGCAAACGAAAACTTTCACGCGTCAGACGTTTAATCCGATTGCGTTCATGTGCGCGTTTGACATTTTTCTTGGCGACGGTAAGACCGATACGGGGATGCCCCAGCGAATTCAGGCGGCCGAGGATGGTGATTTGCGGCGTGCCAGCCCGTTGTGGCTGCTGGAAGACGAATGTGAAATGAGTGGGAGTTAACAAACGTAACTCCCTGGGAAAAGCGAGCTTAACCACTCAGGGGTTAGCTTTTATTACTTGGAAACGGTCAGACGTGCGCGGCCTTTAGCGCGACGACGAGCCAGAACCTGGCGACCATTTTTAGTAGCCATACGAGCACGGAAGCCGTGAGAACGGTTGCGCTTCAGTACGGACGGTTGAAAAGTGCGTTTCATGGCGATTTCTACCTAAACTTGAATAAATTCACTGACTTTTGCGTATGCCCGAACGAATATCGAACGACCGGCGCGCAAGCCATGGGTAATTAAAGAGGCCGGATTGTAATAATTGTACACTCCGGAGTCAATTCTCTTTCCTTATAGCGCACGTATTTTTGCACAGATCTGCGCAAAAACTAAGCGGCTTCCGGCGCCTGAAAAGAGTAAGACGCGCCGGGGGCAGAATTATACGGGGCAAATGGCAAAGCGCAAGGATCCGCCTGGATCTTCCTTAGATCGTTTATGGGATTATTCGGCGAAAACCATTTAATTTTCCAATATGCGGCCTAAATCTTCCCGCACCCATGCCTGGATCGTTTACACTTAGCGCGTTCCGGATCGGCCTGTGGATAAATCGTGAAGAATCTGTGAGAAACAGAAGATCTCTTCGGCGGTTTACGCTATGATCCGCGGTCCCGATCGCGATCCACGATCGCTCTGGGGCAAAAACCGTAAACAGCGGTTCGCACATCACCCCGCTGGGTCTTATCGATGTGTGTCAAAAAAGATTAATGTCTCTGTCTTTACTATTTATCGATTTACGTTCGAGTGGAGTCCGCCGTGTCACTTTCGCTTTGGCAGCAGTGTCTTGCCCGATTGCAGGATGAGTTACCAGCCACTGAATTTAGTATGTGGATCCGCCCGTTGCAGGCGGAACTGAGTGACAACACGCTGGCTTTGTATGCGCCAAACCGTTTTGTGCTTGATTGGGTAAGAGACAAATACCTTAATAATATCAACGGCCTGCTTAATGAATTCTGCGGGGCGGACACGCCACAGCTGCGTTTTGAAGTGGGCGCTCGTCCGGCTAACCAGACATTGAGAGAGCCTGCCACCGTTGCCGCGCCCGCTCAGGCGGCGCAGGTCGTGATTCCGCGCGCTGCGCCTGTCGCCCGTTCAGGCTGGGACAACGTGCCCGCACCGGCGGAACCGACCTACCGCTCAAACGTCAACGTCAAACACACCTTTGATAACTTCGTTGAAGGTAAGTCGAACCAGCTGGCCCGTGCGGCGGCCCGCCAGGTGGCAGACAACCCCGGCGGCGCTTACAACCCGCTCTTTTTATATGGCGGCACGGGTCTCGGTAAAACGCACCTGCTGCACGCGGTGGGTAACGGCATTGTGGCGCGTAAGCCGAATGCCAAAGTGGTGTATATGCACTCCGAACGCTTTGTCCAGGACATGGTAAAAGCCCTGCAAAACAATGCGATCGAAGAGTTTAAACGCTACTACCGCTCCGTTGATGCCCTGCTGATCGATGACATTCAATTCTTTGCCAATAAAGAGCGATCCCAGGAAGAGTTCTTCCACACCTTTAACGCCCTGCTGGAAGGCAATCAGCAGATCATTCTCACCTCGGATCGTTATCCGAAAGAGATCAATGGCGTTGAGGATCGTCTCAAATCCCGCTTCGGCTGGGGGCTGACCGTGGCGATCGAGCCGCCGGAGCTGGAAACCCGCGTTGCGATCCTGATGAAAAAGGCTGACGAGAACGATATCCGTCTGCCGGGCGAAGTGGCCTTCTTTATTGCCAAGCGCCTGCGCTCCAACGTGCGTGAGCTGGAAGGGGCACTGAACCGCGTTATCGCCAACGCCAACTTTACCGGGCGCGCCATCACCATTGATTTCGTGCGCGAAGCGCTGCGCGATCTGCTGGCGCTGCAGGAGAAGCTGGTCACCATCGACAATATTCAGAAGACGGTGGCGGAGTATTACAAGATTAAGGTGGCAGATCTGCTGTCGAAGCGACGCTCCCGTTCCGTTGCACGCCCGCGCCAGATGGCGATGGCGCTGGCCAAGGAGCTGACCAACCACAGCCTGCCGGAAATCGGCGATGCCTTTGGCGGCCGTGACCACACCACCGTACTGCATGCCTGCCGTAAGATTGAGCAGTTGCGTGAAGAAAGCCATGATATCAAAGAAGATTTTTCCAATTTAATCCGAACTCTCTCTTCGTGACGCTATGAAATTTACCGTTGAACGTGAACATTTATTAAAGCCGCTGCAACAAGTCAGCGGCCCGCTGGGCGGACGCCCGACGTTGCCTATTCTCGGTAATCTGCTGCTTCAGGTTACCGACGGCGCGCTTTCGCTGACCGGCACCGATCTTGAAATGGAGATGGTTGCCCGTGTGGCGCTTGTCCAGCCCCATGAACAGGGCGCGACAACCGTACCGGCACGTAAATTCTTCGACATCTGTCGCGGCCTGCCGGAAGGGGCGGAAATTGCGATGCAGCTGGAGGGTGAGCGCATGCTGATCCGTTCCGGGCGCAGCCGTTTCTCCCTCTCAACCCTGCCCGCAGCGGATTTCCCTAACCTGGATGACTGGCAAAGCGAAGTGGAGTTCACGCTGCCGCAGGCCACCATGAAGCGCCTGATCGAAGCGACGCAGTTCTCGATGGCGCACCAGGACGTCCGTTACTACTTAAACGGCATGCTGTTTGAAACCGAAGGTGAGGAGCTGCGTACCGTAGCCACCGACGGTCACCGCCTTGCCGTCTGCTCGATGCCGATTGGGCAAACACTGCCCAACCATTCGGTGATCGTGCCGCGTAAAGGCGTGATTGAGCTGATGCGTATGCTCGACGGCGGCGAGACGCCGCTGCGCGTGCAGATCGGCAGCAACAACATTCGCGCGCACGTCGGCGACTTTATCTTCACGTCGAAGCTGGTTGATGGTCGTTTCCCTGATTATCGCCGCGTATTGCCGAAAAACCCGGACAAAACGCTGGAAGCGGGCTGCGATTCGCTGAAGCAGGCTTTTGCCCGCGCGGCGATCCTCTCTAACGAGAAGTTCCGCGGTGTGCGCCTCTACGTCAGCGAGAATCAGATCAAAATCACCGCCAACAACCCGGAACAGGAAGAAGCGGAAGAGTTTCTCGATGTCACCTACGGCGGTAGCGAAATGGAAATCGGCTTTAACGTCAGCTACGTGCTTGATGTGCTGAACGCGCTGAAGTGCGAGAACGTGCGCATTCTGCTGACCGATTCCGTTTCCAGCGTGCAGATTGAAGACGCGGCGAGCCAGAGCGCAGCCTATGTCGTTATGCCAATGCGGTTGTAGAAAATAGCGGGCTATCTTTCTGGTTACTCTGGCTTCGGGCAGCGCCCGCAATCTTCACGTACTTCAGTACGCTGCGGTTGCTGCGCGCTGGCTGTTGACAGGCTAACTGCGACGATACGCCCTGGTAATGAGTGAATCATGTCGCTAACCCGCTTACTGATTAAAGATTTCCGCAATATCGAAAGCGCGGATCTCGCGCTCTCCCCTGGCTTTAACTTTCTGGTGGGCGCTAACGGCAGCGGGAAGACCAGCGTGCTGGAGGCGATCTACACCCTCGGTCATGGTCGGGCGTTTCGCAGCCTGCAAATTGGTCGCGTTATTCGCCATGAGCAGGAGGCGTTTGTTCTGCACGGGCGTTTGCAGGCCGAATCGCGCGAAATCGCCATTGGCCTGACTAAAGATAAACTCGGCGACAGCAAAGTGCGCATCGACGGCACCGACGGTCATAAAGTGGCGGAGCTGGCGCTGCTGATGCCGATGCAGCTTATTACGCCCGAAGGGTTTACCTTACTCAACGGCGGCCCGAAATACCGTCGTGCCTTTCTCGACTGGGGATGCTTCCACAACGAAAGCGGCTTTTTTACCGCCTGGAGCAACCTCAAGCGCCTGTTAAAACAGCGTAACGCCGCCTTACGCCAGGTGAGCCATTATGGCCAGCTGCGTCCGTGGGACAAAGAGCTTGTGCCGCTCGCCGAGCAGATCAGCCGCTGGCGCGCGGAGTACAGCGCCGCTATCGCGGAAGATATGGCCGACACCTGCCGGCAGTTCTTACCGGAATTTTCCCTGACCTTCTCTTTCCAGCGCGGCTGGGAGAAAGAGACCGATTATGAAGAGGTGCTGGCGCGCAGTTTTGAGCGCGACCGCATGCTCACTTACACCGCGCACGGCCCGCATAAAGCGGATTTCCGCATTCGTGCGGATGGCGCGCCCGTTGAAGACACCCTTTCGCGCGGACAGTTAAAACTCCTGATGTGCGCGCTGCGCCTGGCGCAGGGGGAGTTCTTAACGCGTGAAAGCGGGCGACGCTGTTTATACCTGATAGATGATTTTGCCTCGGAGCTTGATGACGAAAAGCGCGGGCTGTTAGCCAGCCGGTTAAAAGCCACTCAGTCACAGGTTTTCGTCAGCGCCATCAGCGCTGAACACGTTATGGACATGTCGGACAAAAATTCGAAGATGTTCACCGTGGAAAAGGGTAAAATAGCCGATTAACCCAAGTTGAAATGAGCGAGAAACGTTGATGTCGAATTCTTATGACTCCTCCAGTATCAAAGTCCTCAAAGGGCTGGATGCAGTGCGTAAGCGCCCGGGTATGTATATCGGCGATACGGATGACGGCACCGGTCTGCACCACATGGTATTCGAGGTAGTAGATAACGCTATCGACGAAGCGCTCGCAGGGTACTGTAAAGACATTATCGTCACCATTCACAGCGATAACTCTGTCTCCGTACAGGATGATGGGCGTGGTATTCCGACCGGTATTCACCCGGAAGAGGGCGTTTCTGCCGCGGAAGTGATCATGACCGTACTGCATGCGGGCGGTAAGTTCGACGATAACTCCTATAAAGTCTCCGGCGGTCTGCACGGCGTTGGCGTTTCAGTGGTAAACGCCCTGTCGCAGAAACTGGAGCTGGTTATCCAGCGCGATAACAAAGTTCACCGTCAGATCTACACCCACGGCGTGCCGCAGGCTCCGCTGGAAGTGACGGGCGAAACGGAAAAAACCGGTACCATGGTGCGTTTCTGGCCGAGCTACGAAACCTTCACCAACGTCATTGAATTTGAATATGAAATTCTGGCGAAACGCCTGCGTGAGCTCTCCTTCCTGAACTCCGGCGTGTCGATTCGCCTGCGCGACAAGCGCGACGGCAAAGAAGACCACTTCCACTATGAAGGCGGCATCAGGGCGTTTGTTGAGTATCTCAACAAAAACAAAACGCCGATCCACCCGAATATCTTCTACTTCTCCACCGAAAAAGACGGTATCGGCGTTGAAGTTGCGCTGCAGTGGAACGACGGTTTCCAGGAAAATATCTACTGCTTTACCAACAACATTCCGCAGCGCGATGGCGGTACCCACCTTGCAGGCTTCCGCGCGGCGATGACGCGTACGCTGAACGCCTATATGGATAAAGAGGGTTACAGCAAGAAAGCGAAAGTCAGCGCCACCGGTGATGATGCCCGTGAAGGCCTGATTGCGGTGGTATCGGTAAAAGTGCCGGATCCGAAATTCTCCTCACAGACCAAAGATAAACTGGTCTCCTCTGAGGTGAAATCGGCGGTGGAACAGCAGATGAACGAACTGCTGGCCGAATACCTGCTGGAAAACCCGGCTGACGCCAAAATCGTCGTCGGCAAAATCATTGACGCTGCCCGTGCCCGTGAAGCGGCGCGTAAAGCACGTGAAATGACCCGCCGTAAAGGCGCGCTGGATCTGGCTGGTCTGCCAGGCAAACTGGCGGATTGCCAGGAGCGTGACCCGGCGCTGTCCGAACTCTACTTAGTGGAAGGGGACTCTGCGGGCGGTTCTGCAAAACAGGGCCGTAACCGTAAGAACCAGGCGATCCTGCCGTTGAAAGGTAAAATCCTCAACGTCGAGAAAGCGCGTTTCGACAAGATGCTCTCTTCTCAGGAAGTGGCGACGCTTATCACCGCGCTCGGCTGCGGCATCGGTCGCGACGAGTACAACCCGGATAAACTGCGCTACCACAGCATCATCATCATGACCGATGCGGACGTCGATGGTTCGCACATCCGTACGCTGCTGTTGACCTTCTTCTACCGTCAGATGCCGGAAATCGTTGAGCGTGGCCACGTCTACATCGCCCAGCCGCCGCTCTACAAAGTGAAGAAAGGCAAGCAGGAGCAGTACATCAAGGATGACGAGGCGATGGATCAGTATCAGATCTCTATCGCGCTCGATGGCGCAACGCTGCACACCACCGAAGGCGCGCCTGCCCTGCAGGGTGAAGCGCTGGAGAAAATGGTGTCCGAGTACAACGCTGCGCAGAAGATGATTGGCCGTATGGAGCGCCGCTTCCCGCGCGCGCTGCTGAAAGAGCTGGTCTATCAGCCGACGCTGGCAGAAGCGGATCTCGCCGATGAGCGCGCCGTTACGCAGTGGGTCTCTCAGCTCATCACCGTGCTGAATGAGAACGAAGCCCACGGCAGCACCTGGAAATATGATGTCCGGGTGAACAGCGAGCTGAGCCAGTTCGAGCCGATTATTCGCGTGCGCACCCACGGTGTGGATACCGATTATCCGCTCGATCACGAGTTTGTGACAGGCGGTGAGTACCGTCGCCTCTGCACGCTCGGCGAGAAGCTGCGCGGCCTGATTGAAGAAGATGCCTATATCGAGCGTGGCGAACGCCGCCAGCCGGTGACCAGCTTCGAGCAGGCGCTGGAGTGGCTGGTGAAAGAGTCACGTCGCGGTCTCTCCATTCAGCGTTATAAAGGCCTTGGCGAGATGAACCCGGATCAGCTGTGGGAAACCACTATGGATCCGGAAAGCCGCCGCATGCTGCGCGTTACCGTGAAAGATGCGATTGCAGCCGATCAGCTCTTCACTACCTTAATGGGCGATGCCGTTGAACCGCGCCGCGCCTTTATCGAAGAGAACGCCCTGAAAGCGGCGAATATCGATATCTAAGGTAATCCTGCATTAAAAGGGGGATCCCGTATCCCCCTTTCTCTCCCCCTTTTCTCCCCGGCGCGCTGCTGTTTTTTGAGCGGAATCGCGTTAGCATGAGGTCAAACACTTCTCATCTGGGGATCTCATGGCTATCAAACTCATTGCAATCGATATGGACGGCACGCTGCTGCTGCCCGACCACACTATCTCTCCTGCGGTAAAAAATGCGATTGCCGCCGCGCGCGAACGCGGCATCAATGTCGTGCTGACCACCGGACGCCCTTACGCTGGCGTACACAGCTATATGAAAGAGCTGCATATGGAGCGGGAAGGTGATTACTGCATTACCTATAACGGCGCGTTGGTGCAGAACGCCAGCGATGGCAGTACCGTGGCGCAGACCACGCTGAGCTATGACGATTACCGCTATCTGGAACAACTCTCTCGCGAAGTCGGCTCGCACTTCCACGCGCTGGATCGCAACACGCTCTATACCGCAAACCGCGATATCAGCCCCTATACCGTGCATGAATCTTTTGTCGCCACCATTCCGCTGGTCTTCTGTGAAGCGGAGAAGATGGATCCGCAGACCCAGTTCCTGAAAGTGATGATGATTGATGAGCCGACGATCCTCGACCAGGCGATCACCCGCATTCCGCAGGAGGTAAAAGAGAAGTACACGGTGCTGAAAAGCGCGCCCTACTTCCTGGAAATCCTGCATAAAAGCGTCACTAAAGGCACCGGCGTTAAAGCCCTTGCCGATGTGTTAAACATCAAGCCGGAAGAGATTATGGCGATTGGCGATCAGGAAAATGATATCGCCATGATTGAGTTCGCCGGCGTCGGCGTGGCGATGGAAAACGCTATTCCGTCGGTGAAAGAGGCGGCAGATTTCGTTACCAAAACCAACCTCGAAGATGGCGTTGCTTACGCAATCGAGAAGTTCGCCCTCAACTAAGCCCTTCCCACTCTCCCTGACCCGCGCTCTGCGCGGGTTTTTTTTCCCCGCGCACCATTCTGATAACAATTTGCTTACCAATTGTCGTTTTTGTGATCCAAATTGTAGTACAGCACAAAGTGATTGTACTACGATTGCGGCATCTCTTGCGGGGAAGTCAGCATATTTGTACTTCAATGTTGAGGGAAATTGCGGCAGAGGCGATAAAGTAGTGGCAGAGAAACCGTTGCTAAGGACGCGTTATGACTATGAATAAAACCGACCGCATTATCGTCTCGCTGGGCCGCCAGATTATTAGCGGCAAATATGTCCCCGGCTCGGCGTTACCCGCCGAAGCTGAGCTGTGCGAAGAGTTTGAAACCTCGCGCAACATCATCCGCGAGGTATACCGCGCGCTGATGGCAAAGCGGCTGATTGAAATGAAGCGTTATCGCGGCGCGTTTGTCGCCCCGCGTAACCAGTGGAACTACCTCGACACCGAGGTGCTGCAATGGGTGCTGGAGCACGACTACGATCCGCGCTTAATCAGCGCGATGAGTGAAGTGCGAAACCTGGTGGAACCGGCCATCGCCCGCTGGGCGGCGGAGCGCGCTACCTCCAGCGACCTGGCAAATATTGAGTCGGCGCTCAATGACATGATCGCCAACAACCAGGACCGGGATGCCTTTAACGAGGCCGATATCCGCTACCACGAAGCGGTATTGCAATCGGTGCATAACCCGGTGCTGCAACAGTTGAGTGTGGCGATTAGCTCACTGCAACGGGCGGTATTTGAACGGACCTGGATGGGGGATGAGGCGAACATGCCGAAAACCCTGCAGGAACATAAGGCGCTGTTCGATGCGATCCGGCATCAGGACAGCACAGCGGCAGAGCAGGCGGCGCTCACCATGATCGCCAGCTCAACACGAAGGTTGAAGGAAATTACATGACAACTCGCTACATCGCAATCGACTGGGGATCCACCAACTTACGCGCCTGGCATTTTCAGGATGGCGTTTGCCTGGAGAGCAGGCACTCTGAGGCGGGTGTAACCCGACTTAATGGACGATCCCCCGAAGCGGTGTTAGCAGAAGTGACCGAGGGCTGGAGCAGCGACACCACGCCGGTAGTGATGGCGGGCATGGTCGGCAGTAACGCAGGCTGGAAAATCGCCCCCTATCTGCCCTGCCCGACTTCGCTTGACGGCATCGGCGAGCAGCTGACCCAGGTAAAAGAGCGTGTCTGGATCATCCCCGGCCTGTGCGTCTCCAGCGATGACAATCACAACGTGATGCGCGGCGAAGAGACCCAGTTGCTCGGCGCCAGCGAACTTGCCCCCGCCGCGTTGTATGTGATGCCCGGCACCCACTGCAAATGGGTCGAGGCTGATGAGCATCAGATTCGTGATTTTCGCACCGTAATGACCGGTGAACTGCATCATCTCCTGCTGCGCCACTCGCTGGTGGGCGCAGGGTTGCCGGAGCAAACCGCCAGTGATGATGCCTTCGACGCAGGCCTGACGCGCGGCCTCGCGTCACCTGAGATCCTGCCGCAGCTTTTTGAAGTTCGCGCCGCCCATGTGCTGGGCGCTCTTGCGCGCGAACAGGTGAGCGAATTCCTTTCGGGCCTGCTAATCGGCGGTGAAGTGGCGACCATGAACGCCCGCTTCGCCGGTTCGCAGGCAATCACGCTGGTCGCCAGCCCATCCCTCTCTGCCCGCTATCAGCGCGCCTTTCGCGCCATCGGGCGGGCGGTAAACACGCTGGATGGCGACACGGCATTTCAGGCAGGTATCAGGAGGATTGCCCATGCAGTGGCAAACTAAGCTTCCGCTGATCGCCATTTTACGTGGCATCACCCCGGATGAGGCGCGCGAGCACGTCGCCGCCATACTCGATGCAGGTTTCGACGCCGTCGAAATTCCGCTAAACTCACCCGACTGGGAGACCAGTATTGGCGATATCGTAGCGAACTTCGGCGATCGCGCGCTGATCGGCGGCGGTACGGTGCTGAAACCGGAGCAGGTTGATCGGCTGGCGGAGATGGGCTGCAAACTGATTGTCACGCCGAATACGCAGCCGGAGGTGATCCGCCGCGCGGTTAGCCACGGCATGACCGTCTGCCCAGGTTGCGCCACCGCCAGCGAAGCCTTCACTGCGCTTGAAGCCGGTGCGCAGGCGCTGAAAATTTTCCCCTCCTCCGCCTTTGGCCCCGGTTACATCAAAGCGCTGAAAGCAGTTCTGCCAGCGGACGTACCGGTATTTGCCGTCGGCGGCGTGACGCCGGAAAACCTGCACCTGTGGCTACAGGCAGGCTGCGCTGGCGCCGGGCTGGGCAGCGATCTCTATCGCGCCGGGCAGCCGGTAAGCCGCACCATCGAGCAGGCGAAAGCATTTGTTAACGCGTATCAAGAGGCTGTGCAATGAAGATAACCAAACTGACGACTTACCGCTTACCGCCGCGCTGGATGTTCTTAAAAATCGAAACCGATGAAGGCGTGGTTGGCTGGGGCGAGCCGGTGATCGAGGGGCGTGCGCGCACCGTTGAAGCGGCGGTACATGAGCTTGGCGACTACCTGATTGGCCAGGATCCTTCTCGTATCAACGACTTGTGGCAGGTGATGTACCGCGCAGGTTTCTATCGTGGCGGCCCGATCCTGATGAGCGCCATCGCCGGGATTGACCAGGCGCTGTGGGATATCAAAGGCAAAGTGCTTAATGCACCGGTGTGGCAACTGATGGGCGGCCTGGTGCGCGACAAAATCAAAGCCTACAGCTGGGTCGGCGGTGACCGTCCGGCAGAAGTCATTGATGGCATCAAAACCCTGCGCACCATCGGCTTCGACACCTTTAAATTAAACGGCTGCGAAGAGTTAGGCATTATTGATGATTCGCGCAAAGTCGATGCGGCGGTCAATACCGTGGCGCAGATCCGCGAAGCATTTGGCAACGAGATTGAGTTTGGCCTCGACTTCCACGGTCGCGTCAGCGCGCCGATGGCGAAAGTGCTGATTAAAGAGCTGGAGCCCTATCGCCCGCTGTTTATTGAAGAGCCGGTGCTGGCCGAGCAGGCGGAGTATTACCCGCGCCTTGCCGCGCAAACCCATATTCCGATTGCCGCCGGTGAACGTATGTTCTCGCGCTTCGAATTTAAACGCGTGCTGGAAGCGGGCGGCATTGCGATTTTGCAGCCGGATCTCTCTCACGCGGGCGGCATTACCGAGTGCTACAAAATTGCCGGGATGGCGGAAGCGTACGACGTGGCGCTGGCTCCACACTGCCCACTCGGCCCGGTGGCGCTCGCCGCCTGTCTGCATGTCGACTTCGTCTCGCACAATGCGGTGTTCCAGGAGCAGAGCATGGGCATTCACTACAACAAAGGTGCCGAACTGCTCGACTTCGTGAAGAACAAAGAGGACTTCAATATGGAAGGCGGCTTCTTTAAGCCGTTGATGAAGCCGGGCCTTGGCGTAGAGATCGACGAAGAGAAAGTGATTGAGCTAAGCAAAAATGCGCCGGACTGGCGTAACCCGGTGTGGCGACATGCGGACGGTACCGTCGCCGAGTGGTAATGCTCGTCATATTTTGCGCCGCCGGTGCGTTGGCGGTTAAACAAACTATTTAGCGCATTCAGAACATCAAAAATAATTTTTTTCCTACACCCTCTGTATTTAACAGGGCATGGTGAGCGGCTTCGCCATGCCCAAAACCCGGAGACAGACAGTTATGGATATTTCTGTAACGACTGCAAAAACAGGGCGTCGCCGCTATTTGACGCTGCTGATGATCTTTATCACGGTGGTTATTTGTTATGTCGACCGCGCCAACCTGGCCGTGGCCTCTGCCCATATTCAGGAAGAGTTCGGTATTAGCAAAGCGGAGATGGGCTACGTCTTTTCCGCCTTCGCCTGGCTCTATACCCTCTGCCAGATCCCCGGCGGCTGGTTCCTTGACCGCGTCGGTTCGCGTCTTACCTATTTCATCGCCATCTTTGGCTGGTCGGTCGCCACGCTGTTTCAGGGTTTCGCCGGCGGCCTGCTGTCGCTGATTGGCCTGCGTGCGATTACCGGCATTTTTGAAGCACCCGCTTTCCCGACCAACAACCGTATGGTGACCAGCTGGTTCCCGGAGCAGGAGCGTGCTTCGGCGGTGGGGTTCTACACCTCCGGGCAGTTTGTCGGGCTGGCTTTTCTCACCCCGCTGCTGATCTGGATCCAGGAGCTGCTGAGCTGGCATTGGGTGTTTATCATCACCGGCGGTATCGGCATTATCTGGTCGCTGATCTGGATTAAGGTCTACCAGCCGCCGCGCCTGACTAAAAACATCAGCCAGGCAGAGCTGGAGTACATCAAAGCGGGCGGCGGCCTGATTGATGGCGATGCGCCGGTAAAAAAAGAGGCGCGCCAGCCGCTGACCAAAGCAGAGTGGAAACTGGTGTTCCACCGCAAGCTGATTGGCGTCTATCTCGGCCAGTTCGCCGTCACCTCAACGCTGTGGTTCTTCCTCACCTGGTTCCCGAACTACCTGACGCAAGAGAAAGGCATCACCGCGCTGAAAGCCGGGTTTATGACCACCGTACCGTTCCTGGCCGCCTTCTTTGGCGTACTGCTCTCCGGCTGGGTCGCCGATACGCTGGTGAAAAAGGGCTATTCGCTGGGTATTGCGCGTAAAACGCCGATTATTTGCGGTCTGCTTATCTCCACCTGCATTATGGGCGCGAACTACACCAACGATCCCGTGTGGATTATGACGCTGATGGCGCTGGCCTTCTTCGGCAACGGCTTTGCCTCGATCACCTGGTCGCTGGTGTCGTCGCTGGCACCGATGCGCCTGATTGGCCTGACTGGCGGGGTATTTAACTTTGTCGGCGGGCTGGGCGGCATTACCGTGCCGCTGGTGATTGGCTACCTGGCGCAGGATTACGGCTTTGGCCCGGCGCTGGTCTATATCTCCGCCGTGGCGCTGATTGGCGCGCTCTCCTACATTTTGCTGGTCGGCGATGTGAAGCGAGTAGGCTAACGCCACGCAATCTTATACCCTGAGGCCTGTTTATGGCTTCAGGGTACTTTCATGAAACAGCTCACCTTCGCCCCGCGCAATCATCAACTGACCAATATCAACACCTGGACGGCGGACAGCCAGTGGCTGGTGTTCGATGTGCGCCCCTCCGGCGCCTCCTTTACCGGCAAAACCATCGAACGCGTCAACGTTCACTCCGGCGACGTCGAGGTGATCTATACCGCAACGGATGGCGCGCATGTCGGCGTGGTGACCGTTCACCCTGAAGCGCAGAAATATGTGTTTATTCACGGCCCGGAAAACCCGGATGAGACATGGCAGTACGATTTCCACCATCGGCGCGGCGTAATAACCGGGCAGGGCCGCACAACCAATCTTGATGCGCTGGATATCACCTCGCCCTACACGCCCGGCGCGCTGCGCGGCGGCTCGCACGTGCATGTCTTTAGCCCGAACGGGCAGAACATTAGCTTTACCTATAACGATCACGTAATGCATGAGCGCGACCCGGCGCTGGATCTGCGCAACGTTGGCGTAGCGGTGCCGTTTGGCCCGGTAACGCCGCCCTGCACCCATCCGCGTGAATATGGCGGCAGCCACTGGTGCGTGCTGGTGAGCCGCACGACGCCGACGCCTGCGCCCGGCAGCGATGAGATCAATCGTGCTTATGAAGAGGGCTGGGTCGGCAACCAGCGGCTGGCGTTTATTGGCGATACGCTCTCCGTCAGCAGCGAAAAAGTGCCGGAGCTGTTTATTGTCGATCTTCCCGCGGATGAACAGGGCTGGAAAACCGCGGGCGATGCGCCGCTGGCCGGTACAGAGCAGACGTTGCCCGCGCCGCCAAAAGGCGTGCAGCAGCAGCGCCTCACCTTCACCCATCACCGGCGTTATCCGGGGCTGGTCACGACGCCGCGCCACTGGGTGCGCAGCAACCCGCAGGCGAGCGAGATTGCCTTTTTAATGCGTGATGACAACGGCGTTGTGCAGATCTGGTTAATCAGCCCGGCGGGCGGCGAGCCGCGGCAGCTAACCCACTGCGAGACGGGGATTCAGTCGGCGTTTAACTGGCACCCTTCTGGCGAGGCGCTGGGGTTTGTGCTGGATAACCGCATTGCGCTGTGTGACGCGATGCGCGGAGAGATAACCTTTTTGACGGCCGATCACACCAACCCCCCTTCCGGGGATGCGGTGGTCTTCTCACCGGACGGTAAGCAGATAGCCTGGATGGAAGAGGCCGACGGTTTCCGCCAGCTCTGGATGACGCAGACCGGTTATTAAATCAGTGCACCGGCATCGGCGCGGGCGGGATAAGTGAGTTGATAGCCTCATTTTCCCGCTCGCTCTTTTCGACTCTCGCTTTCACCGAGTTATCTCTGCGAAAGAGATCCCAGGGTATCAACAGCGTGTCGAGAAGAGCGGTAAAGGGCATATCCAGCGCCACCAGCGATTTCATACCGATGCCGGTATCGTCATCGGAAATCATCGACGAACTCGCTTTTGTGCCGGGATAAAGCCCCTCCTTGCCGCCCGTATGCGACATCACGCTGGAGCAGCCCGAGACCATCACTCCGCAAACCAGTGCAGAAACTATCAAACGCGTTTTCATCATCGATTAATCATCGTTGTTTATTGTCTGAATGCTGTCACGGCGTTTATAGCCCTACGCCTGCGAAAACAACAGCATTCGCGCTCCGCTCTGTGGCGGCATTCGCACTTTAACCCTTTGTGCGGCTACCCCCAGTCTATGCCCTGACAGAGAAAGTGCAAAAAAAGTCAAAAATTTGCCCTTGAAAAAATTCGCGACAGCCACATTTTATCACTGTAGCCGCAGAACATGCCGCAAGGGTGTTCGGCTATATGGCATGAAGATCGGTCCATTATGGAAGGTCTTACACACTCGCTGATTTCAGGAGCTTTAACTATGCGTAATTTTGATCTCTCCCCGCTTTATCGTTCAGCTATCGGTTTTGACCGCCTGTTTAACCTGCTGGAAAACAACCCGAACCAGAGCAATAACGGTTACCCTCCGTACAACGTTGAGTTAGTGGATGAAAACCACTACCGCATTGCTATCGCCGTGGCCGGTTTCGCTGAAAGCGAACTGGATATTACCGCCCAGGATAACCTGCTGGTGGTGAAAGGCTCCCACGCCGCTGAACAGAAAGAGCGCTCCTATCTCTACCAGGGCATCGCCGAGCGTAACTTCGAGCGTAAATTCCAGCTGGCAGAAAATATTCAAATCAAAGGCGCCAACCTGGTGAACGGCCTGCTCTATATCGAACTGGAGCGCGTCATCCCGGAAGAGAAAAAACCGCGCCGTATTGAAATTAACTAATTACGTCGGGTCGCTCGCGCGGCCCACTCCCGACATGCTCGCCGACAGGGGGCATATGTGAGCCGAAAGCTCGCAGGTATTCACTCGCTTCTTTGAAGGAGAAACACAATGCGTAACTACGATTTATCCCCGCTTCTGCGTCAGTGGATTGGCTTCGACAAACTGGCAAACGCTCTGCAAACCACCAATGTCGATCAGCAGGCGTTCCCGCCCTATAACATCGAAAAGAGCGACGATAACCACTACCGCATTACCCTTGCGCTGGCCGGTTTCCGCCAGCAAGAGCTGGATATTCAGCTGGAAAATGGTCGGCTGACCATTAAAGGCACGCCGGAAAAACCGGCCAACGAACCGAAATGGCTCCATCAGGGTCTGGTGATCCAGCCCTTTACCCTGAGCTTTACGCTGGCCGATTTTATGGAAGTCTCCGGCGCAACGTTCGTGAACGGCCTGCTGCATATCGATCTGCTGCGCAACGTGCCCGAAAGCGCCGAACCGCAGCGCATTGCCATCAGCTCGCGCCCGGCGTTGAATAGCTAAAACCGCGCATAAAACCGCTAAGCCCTGCTTTCTGAGCAGGGCTTTTTTGTTTCTTTTGCAGGCTGGTATACACTGGAGCCATTGCGGCATTCAGGAGATAGCTATGCTTGGCGAAAAGCTTGAGATTGAAGGACTTATCGGCGTTGGGCGCGCGCAGCTTAGGCTTGAACCTAACCAGCGGATTTATACCTTTATCGGCCCCAACGGCGTCGGTAAAACCAAAATGCTGGAAGCTATGTTCCAGGTCTTATTTTTTAATAATGAACTGGTAAAAAAATCGCTGACTTCTCATGACTCTGCTTTTTTGTTCTTCAAATCATTCACCACAAATCGGCCTGAAAAAACCATACTTGAAAATCAAGGCAGCTATTCACCGCCATGGCCGGTTGCGCGCAAATTTTTGCCTGGTTTATTAAGTCATCATCTTCCTGTTGTGTTTCTTGGCGCGCAATCTCGAGGAGTGATTACTCAAATAAACGATATTCCAAACATCGCTTTCGGTGGGCTTGAGACGCGTAGAAATGTTTATTTCCAGACTCTGGCGAAACAGATGCAGTTCGATTTCGGCTCCATGAATATGTCAGCCAGTATTCAGGAGTGGTTTATTTCTATTGCGCGCTCTTCGAACCGCTGGCAGAAGAGTGAAGATAACCGCGAAGTTGAGATTTCGACGGTGCTGGGTCTGCTGCATGAAATCGATCAACGCATCGACCCGCACTTCCTGGAAATTAGCGGTGACGATCGGGTGAGCCTGAAAGTTGACGGCCAGGTGAGAGAAATAAGCCAGCTCAGCTCCGGTTTTACCTCTATCCTCAAACTGATTCAGGCGATTGTTTCCGGCTATGGCTATTTCACCAATGAAAGCAATATTCAGAAGGTGAAAGGCGTTGTCTTTATCGATGAAATAGAGAGCCACCTGCACCTCTCCTGGCAGGCGAATATCGTGCCGTTGCTCAAGAAGCTGTTTCCTAACACGACGTTTTACATCACCACGCACTCCTCTGTTGTTCTCGCGCAGCTTAAAGAGGGTGAAGCGTATAACCTCTATCGCGACGGTGATGGCGTTGTGAAGACGAAAAAAATCGCCGCGCCGAATAAAGCCGCGCTGGCCGATATATTGAAAGATGTATTCAGCGTTGATCTAAACCAGATGAAGCTTCAGAACAGCAGCGCCGACGAGCAGCAGGATGCAAAAGCGAACTTATTACGCTTGCTCAACCAGCAGGAGAAAGAGTAATGACACGGAGAGTTTTGCTGGATACCAACCTTCTGATTGCAGCATTTGATAAAAGCGGCAGAACATCTGTGGAAATGAAAACCTCCGCGATAACTATGCTTACTCAGCTACTGGCTGACAATGATGTGGCGCTGTTTATTACGCCGTTGATTCGCTATGAAGTGTTGCGTGGCGTCAGCTGGTCGAATAAAGCGGACTTTGATGAACTTCAGGCCACCCTGAACGATTTTCCCGAGCTGGATATTACGCGCGATATCTCTGAACTGTCGGCCAATCTGTTCCGTTTCGATAGTTGGCAGGCGGCCCAACCTGGTGCTGCAGCACGTAACCTGGAGAAACGAAAGTTTGACGTGTTTCATTTCAGTAGCGCGCACTGTAACAGCCTTGAGCTCTGCTCCAACGATTCCGATATCGGGCGCATCCGTCTGCTACATCAATCCTATGATGTAGCAGCCAGTAACCTCTGACAAAGCCAATGCCTGATGGCGCTTCGCTTACCAGGCCCACGGCAGGATGCAATCTAAGGCATGCCACCACCTGGCAGATAAGGCTCCGCATGCGGAGCCTTTTTATTTAAGCATGCACGCTCTGCAAAAAGCGCTGGCGCCACGGTTTCAGCACAAAGAGGGCGAGCAGCGCGCAGAGAATATCCAGCGTGATCGCGCAGCCAAACACCAGGTTCCAGCTGCCGGTCTGTTGATAGAGCAGCGCCGCCAGCGGGCCGCCGAAAATCGAGCCGATCCCCTGCGAGATATAGAGCCAGCCATAGTTTGAGGTGGCATGCTGCGTGCCGAAGGTGTCAGTGAGGGTGGCCGGAAAGAGCGAGAAAATTTCGCCCCAGCCGAAAAAGACCACCCCGGAGAGCAGTACAAACAGCAGCGGATCGTCTTTGCACAACAGCCACAGCGCCATTGCGCACCCTTCCAGACCGAAGGCGACAAACATCATGTTTTCGCGCCCAATGCGGTCCGAGATATAGCCGCACACCGGGCGCGTTAAGCCATTCATAAACCGGTCGATGGTCATCGCCAGCGGCAGCGCCGCCATGCCAAGCACCGTGACGGCGGTAATACCGAAATCGTCGGCGAAAATCGCCATCTGCGAGGTGACCATCAGCCCGGAGGTGGACATCATGGTCATCATGATAAACATAAGCCAGAACAGCGGTTTGCGCAGCATCTCTTTTGGCGCGAAGCTCTTCTCGCTCATCTTCAACGGGCTGCTCACCGGCTGCGCGCTGGCATGCTGCGGCGCGCGTAACCCCTGGCTGGCGATAAAACCGATAGCGGCCATCAGCAGGCCGAACTGCCACAGCGTGCTCTCCAGCCCTTTGGCGGCCAGCGACTGCGTTACCGGAAACGTGGTGAGGATGGCACCCATGCCGTAGCCTGCCGCCACCATCCCTGTGGCAAAGCCGCGTTTTTCGGGGAACCAGCGCACCATCAAACCGACCACGCCGATATAGACAATGCCGGTGCCGAGGCCGCCGATCACGCCATAACAGAGATAGAGCCCCGTCAGGCTGCTGATGTTCGCCGTCAGCATCCAGCTCGCGCCGCTTAGCACGGTACCAATGGCAATCAACCGGCGCGGGCCAAACTTATCAATCAGCTTGCCCTGGAAGGGGGAAAAGAAGGTTTGCAGAATAATCAGCAGTGAAAAGGTTAGCTGGATCTCCGCCAGCGGAACGCCCAGCTTTGCCATAAACGGCTTTGCCAGCAGCGCCCAGACATATTGCGGGCTGGAGATGGAGATCATGCACAGTAAGCCCAGCGCCAGTTGCACCCATTTCTTCGACGGGCTTGCTACCACTACGCTGGTTAAGGTTGTATTTGTCATTCTGCCACCCTGTTGTTAACAAAAGTGGAGTTGTGCATTAACCATGCCATAACCTGCCAGCGCACGAATCATCAGGAGATAGTTAGCAGGCGCAGGGTTTCACCTGCGGGTAAACGCCTCAGCTATGCGTTAATTGAGCGCAGCATCACATTATATGGTGCGCGGTTCGCCACATTAGAGGGCGCGAAAAGCCCTGCATTTTGTGCGTCATCGCCCATAAAACTGCCCTCTTCTCTGCGAGAATTAGCCTAATCATCATGGAAAGGGATTCGATCATGAGTGAGATAGCGTTAATGGTCAGCATGCTGGCGCTGGTGGCAGTGGTTGGGCTGTGGATCGGCAACATCAAAATACGCGGCATCGGCTTTGGCATTGGCGGCGTGCTGTTTGGCGGGATTATTGTCGGCCACATCGCCGATCGGCTGGGGATTACCTTAAGCGGCCCGATGCTGCTGTTTGTGCAGGAGCTCGGCCTGATCCTCTTCGTCTACACCATTGGCATCCAGGTCGGGCCTGGGTTCTTCGCCTCGCTGCGCGTCTCGGGGCTGCGCCTCAACCTCTTCGCCATCTTGATTGTGCTGCTGGGCGGCCTGGTCACGGCGATCCTGCATAAACTCTTCGCCATTCCGCTGCCGGTGGTGCTCGGTATCTTCTCTGGCGCGGTAACCAACACGCCCGCCCTGGGTGCCGGGCAGCAGATCCTGCGCGATTTGGGCCTGCCCGCCGAACAGCTGGATGTAATGGGCACCAGCTATGCGATGGCCTACCCGTTCGGTATCTGCGGCATTTTGCTGAGCATGTGGCTGCTGCGGGTGCTGTTTCGCGTCAATGTGGATGAGGAGGCCCGCAAGCACGACGCCACCCTCAATAGCGGCGTCTCGCATATTCGCACCATCAATGTTCGGGTGGAAAACAGCAACCTCAACAATATGGCGATTCAGGATGTGCCGCTACTCAACAGCGACAAAATCATCTGTTCACGGCTGAAACGGGACGAGCTGCTGATGGTGCCCTCGCCCACCACGGTAATTCAGGCGGGCGATCTGCTGCACCTGGTCGGCCTGCCGCGCGATCTGCATAACGCCCAGGTGGTGATTGGCAAAGAGGTGGAGACCTCGCTCTCAACGCGCGGCACCGATCTGCGCGTTGAGCGGGTGGTGGTGACCAACGAAAAAGTGCTGGGGAAAAAGATCCGCGACCTGCAACTGAAAGAGCGCTACGACGTGGTGATTTCACGCCTCAATCGCGCCGGGGTGGAGCTGGTGGCCAGCTCCGACGCCAGCCTGCAGTTTGGCGATATCCTCAATCTGGTTGGCCGACCGGCGGCGATTGAGGCCGTAGCCAGCGAAGTGGGCAACGCGCAGCAGAAATTACAGCAGGTGCAGATGCTGCCGGTGTTTATCGGTATCGGTCTCGGCGTGCTGCTCGGCTCGGTGCCGCTGTTTATTCCCGGCTTTCCGGTGGCCTTAAAGCTTGGTCTGGCGGGCGGGCCGCTGATTATGGCGCTGATCCTCGGGCGCATCGGCACCATCGGCAAGCTCTACTGGTTTATGCCGCCGAGCGCCAACCTGGCGCTGCGTGAGCTTGGCATTGTGCTGTTTCTGGCCGTTGTCGGCTTGAAGTCCGGCGGTGATTTCTTTGCCACGCTAACTCACGGCGAAGGCGTGACGTGGATGTGTTACGGCATCTTTATTACCGCCATTCCGCTGCTGACCGTCGGCGTGCTGGCGCGGATGCTCGGCAACATGAACTACTTAACCCTCTGCGGTATGCTGGCCGGGTCGATGACCGATCCACCGGCGCTGGCCTTCGCCAATAACCTGCATGCCACCAGCGGCGCGGCGGCGCTCTCCTATGCGACGGTCTATCCGCTGGTGATGTTTTTGCGCATTATTACCCCTCAACTCCTGGCGGTGCTATTTTGGGGGCTGGGCCAGGCGTTTTAGCCTGGCGAACGGCCTGCTTTATAAGGAGTGTTGATGAAAATCTCCCGCGTCGGCGAAGCGCCCGATTACCGCTTTTCGCTGGCCAACGAGCGCACCTTTCTTGCCTGGATCCGCACCGCGCTGGGCTTTCTCGCCGCGGGCGTTGGCCTCGATCAGCTTGCACCGCAGTTTGCCACGCCGCTGATCCGCGAAACGCTGGCGCTGCTGCTCTGCCTCTTCGCCGGCGCGCTGGCGCTGTATGGCTATCTGCGCTGGTTGCGTAATGAGAAAGCGATGCGCTTAAAAGAGGATCTGCCCTACACCCGCACGCTGCTGCTCATCAGTGTGGCGCTGGCGGCGGTCGCCGCAGTGGTGATGGTGCTGGTGTTCTATGCCGGATAGCCGTAAAGCGCGCCGCGCTGTCGACCCTGGTTTGCAGCCGGAGCGCACCTCGCTCGCCTGGCTGCGCACGCTGTTCGGCTATGGCGCGCTGATGGCGCTGGCGGTAAAGCATAACTGGCAGCAATCGGGCACGCCGTTCTGGATCTCCCTCGCGCTGCTGGCGCTGGTGGCGGGTATTCTCTGGCGTTATACCCATCTGCGGCAGCGAATGGATGTGAACGTCGGTGACTTCGCGCTGCCCGGCAGCGTGCGTGACAAGCTGCTTATTGCCCTTGGCGTCTTCTCTCTCGCCCTGCTGTTCGCCGTTACCCATATTCGCCAGTTATGGCTTCTGCTCTGAGTGCGGGAAAAATTTATTACGCTTTGCCGCTACGCGTGCTGAGCAAAAGCATGCTAAATACATGTAATCACCCCCGATTTTCGCAAGGTCAACCGTGTTAAAGCCACTGATTGCTGTTGTTATGTTGCTGGCGGCAACCGCTGTGTATGCCGCCGATACGCCGCTGACGGCGGCGCGTTACGCGCAGCAGTTGGGCGTCGGCATGGACGTTGACTGGGCGCGCACCGAGCGCGGCATCCGCGAATTTGACCCGCTGGTGGTGCGTGATTTTTATAACGCCGGCATTCGCCATGTCCGTATTCGCGTGGCGGATAATATGACCGAAGCGCGGCTGATTCACCTGCGTAAGCTGGTCGAAGCCTGCGAAGCCTATGGCGTAACGCCGATCATCGCGTATCAGGCCGATGGCTTTAAAGCCGAGCCCAACGCAAAAACCGAAGCGCAGCTGGTGGCCTGGTGGACAACGGTCGGGCAATTTTTTGGCAGCGAGCATCCGACGCTCGGTTTTGATGTGATTTATGAACCTGCCGACAAACTGAACCGCGATCTGCCCGCCTTAAATCGCACTTACGACAATGTGGTGCGCACCCTGCATCAGATTGATGCCCAGCGCATGATCTTCATCGCCCCGCGATTGCGCGCCGCGCCTGAGGATCTCGCCTCGCTGCGGCTGCCTGCGCACAGCCAGAACTACCTGTTGGCGGAGTGGCATATCTTTCCGTGGGGGCCGCTAAAAAGTAACGGCAAATACCCGTGGACCTCCGGCACAGCGGCAGAAAAAGCGGCGATCCGCGCCCGTATCGCTGCGGCGCTGCGCTGGCAGCAAAAAACCGGTCACGCCAGTTGGGTCGGTGGCTGGGCGGTGGGTGAGTCGATAAAAAATGCGCCGACCGCCTCGCAGATGGCCTTCGCCCGTTTTATGGCGTGCGAGTTGAACCGGGCGAAAATCCCGTATGCGATTAATGCCGATACGCAATTTTATGATGGGGAAGAGGGCGCATGGCGGCCTGCGCCCGCGCCGCTGCTAAAAGAGATGATTACGCCAACCTGCGAAAAGCCCGAGCAGAAGCCGGGCCATCATGAGGTTAAACCGCCTGTTCGTGGTGGCCAGGGCGCGACGCCAGCGGCAACCAGCACAACACAATCAGCAGCCCGGCCAGCGTCATCAGCATCCCAAGGCTAAACTGGCTGTTTTGCGGCAGCTGCGCAGAGAGCCACGCCAGCCCGCCGGAACCCATATTTTGCAGGCCGCCAATCAGCGCGCCGCCGTACCGGCTAAGAAGGGGAACGGCTCCATCGCGCCGCTGGTTGCCAGCGGGAAGAGCATCCCGGCGCCGAAGAAGAAGAGCGCGGCGGGCACCACTAAGGTCCAGATAGTCATCACGCCAAGGATACCGGGGATCCACATCAGGATGCCGGCCAGAAGGCAGCTTAGCGACGCCTGCCACATCAGCGTGGTGAATCGCTTATTCTGCCGCCCGGCAAACCACGCGCCGAAAAACGCTGCCGGAATAGGCAAGATAAACAGCACGCTCACCATCATACTGTTCAGCCCCAGCACGCCGCCCATCAGCACGCCGGAGCAGGCCTCAAACACCGCGATGCCCGCCAGGCCGCCAATCAGCATCAGCAGATAACAGCTAAACGCGCCGTTACCGAGCAGGGTTTTATAGCTGGTGATCAGCCGTGAGCGCGGCGCATCTACCGGGCGCGTTTCCGGCATCCAGCGCGCCATGCTGTAGGTGACAATCACACACAGCACCAGCAGGAAGATAAAGCAGGCGCGCCAGTTCACCAGCGTGTTGAGCACGCCGCCAATCAGCGGTGCCAGCAGCGGGCTGACCAGAATACCCATATTTAACAAGCTATTGGCATGCCGAAGTTCGCTGCCCGCATAGAGATCGCGCGGTAGGGTGCGCGCCATCACGCCGCCAACGCCGGTGCCGACGCCCTGTAAGGCGCTGGCGAGGATCAGCACCAGTAAGCTGTTGGTGGTGATAGCGATAAGCGTCGCCAGCATGAAAATCGACATGCCCGCGAGGATCACCGGACGGCGTCCCACTCTGTCGGCCAGCGGGCCGTAAAAGAGTTGCGAGATGCCATAGGTCAGCAAGTAGGCCGCCATTACGCTCTGCACCGCCCCTTTACTCACCGCCAGATCGTGCGCCATATCGGCCATCGCCGGAATATAGATGGTTTGCGCCATCTGGCCGACCGCGACCAGAAGCACCAGCATCAATAACAAATTGACGTTTCTCTGCCTTTTCATATCGATGATTACTTTTCAAAAGTGAAGAATTATAGAATATATGGCTGCAATGCAGCCCAGGTTGTGGAGGAATCTACCACAAGGCGCGAGATGAGCCACCAGGTGACTAAGTAATTGGCAGAGGCTGCCAGGCAGGATTTCTAAACAATTATCGGCAACTTTTGTTGCCAGAATGATCTACGAAAGGCGCAGCAGGATCGCACCGGCGGCAATACCGCAGGCGGCGACAACGCGCACGCCCGCCACGCGCTCTTTGAGCACAAAGCAGGCTAACAGCGCGCCGAAAAGTATCGAGGTTTCGCGCAGCGCAGCCACTACCGCCAGCGGTGCTTGCGTCATCGCCCATAGCGCCAGGCCGTAGGAGCCGAGCGTACCGATACCGCCCGGCAGCCCTGATTTCCAGTTAGCAACCAGATAACGGGAAACCGCGTGGCGGCGCGCCACCATCGCCCATAGCAGCAGGCAGAAACCGTTGAGGAAGAAGGTCCAGAGGGTGTACCCGAGCGCCGTGCCGGAGAGGCGTACGCCGGTGCCATCCACCAGCGTATAGCTGGCGATAAAACAGGCGTTGAGCAGCGCCAGCCAGATCCCGGTGCGCGACTGGCTGCGCCCGTTAAATGCCATGCCGAGAATCGACAGGCAGATCACCGCAATCCCGCTCCACGCCACCGCGCTTAGGGCGTCGCCGAGAAACAGCACACTGACTAACGCTACCAGAAGCGGCGCGGTGCCGCGCATCAGCGGGTAGGTCTGGCTCATCTCTGAGACCTGGTAGGTTTTGGCGACCAGCACGGTATAAACCACCTGCAGGGCGCAGGAGAGTGCGAGGTAGGGCGCGCTGGCAAGCGCAGGCTGGGGAGAAAAAGGGAGCAATATCAGCGCAATTAGCGCGGCAAACCCGCTCACGGCGATGGCGGAATAGAGCTTATCGCTGCCCGCTTTGACGATGGCGTTCCAGCTGGCGTGAAGCAGCGCGGCGAAGAGCAGAATGCAGAAAACCGAAAGCGTCATGGCGACCTGCGCACGGGAAATGTCACCAAAATGTAACATGACCGGCGCAAGGCGCGCCAGAACGCGAATATTAAAGAGGGGCGGTTGCCCGCCCCCCTTTGGTGCGACTTGAACCTGAGTTAACGAACAAACTTCAGGACTGCTTCAAGTAGTTGCAACAAGGCAACAATGAGTTTCAGGATCAGGATAACCATCTCCGTCTGGCCCATACGCATCTCCTCAGGTAAAGGAGCACCGGCTGACTTACCTTTCCGCTGCCTGTTATCAGCCGTGTTGTTGGCGTAACGCAGTGTGCTCTCAAGGGGTTAAGGCGCTGACGGCACCACCCGTTTCAGCCAGGACTTAGCGCGCCGTAGTTGCGGCCCCCACACAGATGCGCAACATCAGTATATGTGAATACTGTATTTATATACAGTAATTATTGGTTGTTTTTGCGCCATTGAGCCATACTTAATGCGGATGGTTATGTGTAAAAATTGCGCAACCGGACGATATAGCGTATAGTTCCGCTGTTGACGTAACGCAGTGTGCTTGCGGTCACCAGCCGCAAAAAGCTGCAAAAAAAACCTCGCTCCGGCGGGGTTTTTTGTTTTCATTTCGGCAATAAGAAATGTGATCAATGGCCCACTTTGCTGCCGGTGCGTAAAAAGCAGTTGTCGGCGAATGATTCCTGTGTTTGTATAAATCTCGTTAATGACATAAAAATTGTTCACACAACAACAGGTCCCCCATGAACGCTGCCACTAAACCGATGAACCTACTAAAAACCGCGCACAACGCCGCGGTGGTCGTCGTGCGTGTGGTGGTGGTCGTCGGCAATGCGCCGTAGGGTCCGGAACAACACACGATTCCAAAACCCCGCCGGCGCAAACCGGGCGGGGTTTCTTGTTTTATCTCTCCCGGAAAGTCGGCCCAGAATAAGAAGGACTGGAGCATGGCAAGTTCGGAAAGCACTCCTCAATCCACGCGCTACACCGGCGCGCAGCTGATTGTTCATTTACTGGAACGACAGGGCATCACCACCGTTACCGGCATTCCGGGTGGCACCGTGCTGCCGCTGTACGATGCCCTGAGCCAAAGCACGCAGATTCGCCACGTGCTGGCCCGCCACGAACAGGGTGCCGGTTTTATCGCCCAGGGAATGGCACGCACGCAGGGAAAACCGGCGGTCTGTCTCGCCTGTAGCGGGCCGGGTGCGACCAATCTGGTTACCGCCATTGCCGACGCGCGCCTCGACTCCATCCCGCTGGTCTGCATTACCGGCCAGGTGCCCGCTTCAATGATCGGCACCGACGCGTTTCAGGAAGTGGACACTTACGGCATCTCTATCCCCATCACTAAACACAACTATCTGGTCCGCGACATTGCCGAACTGCCGCAGGTTATCAGCGATGCGTTTCGCATTGCGCAGTCCGGCCGTCCAGGCCCGGTGTGGATAGATATTCCTAAAGATGTGCAGACTGCGGAAATCACCTTAAGCGAGCTGCCAGAACCGGGCATTAAAGCACCGGCTCCGGCGTGGAATGCGCAGGATGTGCGCGCTGCAGCGGAGATGATCAATGCCGCGCAGCGCCCGGTGCTCTACCTGGGCGGCGGGGTGATCAATGCGCCGCAGCAAATTCGCCTGCTGGCGGAGAAAGCCAGCCTGCCGACTACCATGACGCTGATGGCGCTCGGCATGCTGCCGAAGCACCACCCGCTCTCCCTCGGCATGCTCGGTATGCACGGTGCGCGCAGCACTAACTTTATTCTGCAAGAGGCGGATCTGCTGATTGTGCTGGGTGCGCGTTTTGATGACCGGGCGATTGGCAAGACCGAGCAGTTCTGCCCGAATGCGAAGATTATTCATGTCGATATCGACCGCGCCGAGCTGGGGAAAGTGAAGCAGGCGCATGTCGCGATCCAGGGCGATGTCGGCGAAGTATTGGACGTATTGATCCCGCAGATTGAGGCGAGCGCGCGCCACGCCTGGCGCAACACCGTCGAACAGCTGCAAGCGGAGTTCCCCTCCTCCATTGCGCAGAACAGCGATCCCTTAAGCCACTACGGGCTGATTAACGCGGTGGCAGCCTGCGTTGATGATGAGGCGATTATCACCACCGACGTCGGGCAGCATCAGATGTGGACGGCGCAGGCTTATCCGTTCAATCGACCGCGCCAGTGGCTCACCTCCGGCGGCCTCGGTACCATGGGCTTTGGCCTGCCGACGGCGATCGGCGCGGCGCTGGCGAACCCGGAGCGGAAGGTGATCTGCTTCTCCGGCGACGGCAGCCTGATGATGAATATTCAGGAGATGGCGACGGCGGCGGAAAACAATCTCGATGTCAAAATCATCCTGATGAATAACGAGGCGCTGGGGCTGGTGCATCAGCAGCAGAGCCTGTTCTACAAATCCGGCGTCTTTGCCGCGACCTATCCGGGCATGGTTAACTTTGTGCAGATTGCCGCCGGGTTTGGCCTGCATACCTGCGATTTAAACGCCGTCGCCGATCCGCAGGCCGCGTTGCAGGAGATTATTGACCGCCCAGGACCTGCGCTGGTGCATGTGCGCATCGATCCGCAACAGAAAGTCTACCCGATGGTGCCGCCGGGCGCGGCGAATACAGAAATGGTGGGGGAATAAGCCATGCAGAGCACTGATAACGTCATTCTTGAACTCACCGTGCGTAACCACCCGGGCGTAATGACCCACGTCTGCGGGCTATTTGCCCGGCGGGCATTCAACGTGGAGGGCATTCTCTGCCTGCCGCTCCAAAACGGCGAGCAGAGCCGCATCTGGCTCCAGGTCGCCAACGATCAGCGGCTGGAGCAGATGATAAGCCAGATCGACAAGCTGGAAGATGTGGTGCAGATCATCCGTCACCAGAGCGATCCCGGCGTGTTCAATAAGCTGGGGCTCTTTTTTGAGTAAGCGCTAAAGCGGCACGCCGCCCGTTAAGGCGGCGCGCTACGCCCTATTTTTTGCGCGGCAGCGGAGTGCTGAGGTAGTAGCGCGACTTCTTATTGGTTCTCACGCCGACGACCACAAGTACTACGATGAACAGGATATAACCGATATAAGACATTACTCATCCTCCAGTACGCCAAGCTTGCCCAGTAATTCTACTTGCCACTCGGGTGCCCGCTTCTTATCGCGCTTCGCCAGGAAGCGAACCACTAAAAAGTTGACGTAGCGCGATTCGAAGAACTGCTGCATTTTTTGGTAGTGCTCGTCCGGCCAAAGCTCGATGGCGTAGTTGATCCAGCGGATAAACAGCCAGACATTTTTACGCATACCGCCGCGTTGATTCAGCACGCCAAACGCGTAGAGATAGGCGATATAGGCCAGCTTCTCCTCTTCAACACGCGACTCAAGCAGCACCTCCGCACACACTTTTTCCACCGCCAGCCGCTGATGCTCCACATCGCGCGACCAGAAGAGCGCACAGGCATAATCATAATGCGCCAGCGCGTGGCCTCTGCGGGTCGCTTCTTCTAACAGCTTCAGGCGCTCGGGCTGGGCCTCTCTTCCGTGCTGCGCTTCCAGAATGCGGCTTTTGCGGAACAGTGCTTCCGGCGAGCGGTTCTGGCAGGCGCGATCAAGCGCTACGGCCGCCGACTCTGCGGATGGCGTAATCAGCAAATTGGTCGCGGCAACCGGTGCCAGGCCACTATGGATGTCGCTTAACAGCAGCAGGGCGGGGATCACGTCATGTTCGGCGAGCAGCGTTAAAAAGCCCTGCGCCTGCGCTTTCTGCTGGAAGAAGCAGAGACGGTTGAGCAGCACGTTGAGCTTGTCCGGCCCGATGCGATCGTCCGTCTGCTTCAGGCGCGCAAGCCACGGCTCTGCCGGGCCAGGAAGATGAACACCCTCCAGCGTCTGCAAACGCAGATAGGCGCTCAGCAGCAGTTCGGCGTCGTTTTCGCAGCGCGCGCCGGTCAGCGCGATATAGCGCGGGAAGAGCCCCTTCTCATCTTGCAGCGCGTACTCTTTATGGCACAGCACCGACAGCAGCCAGAAGAGCAATGCCCCTTCCTGGGCAAACAGCAGCCGGACTGAGCCGTGGTTGAGCATAAACTCAATGCTCTCATAAATGCGCCGCGCGAAGAGCGGGCTATGGGCGTAGAAGGTGTAATCGTCGTCCAGCAGGAAGTGGACGTAGGTGTCCAGGCAGGTGAGGTGCAGCGCCGCCTTATCTTCCGGCTCCATCGGCAGGGCCAGCATCTGCTGGAACTCTTCATCGAACGCGCCGATCGCTTTGCCGCTGTGCTTATCGGGCCAGTGCTCGGGGTTGCCGAGCTTATCCAGCCACTTCACGCTGTAGAGTTTGTTGCGCTTAAGGTCCGGCAGCACGGTGCAGTAGTTGCTGGCTAAAAAGTTGTCGATGGCGACATGCTCATCATCGCCGTACCAGCGCGGGTAGAGGTAATAGATAAACTGCTCGCGCACCGGCATGCTTTGCGGGTCGCACTCCAGCGCGCGGTTGAGCCAGTAAAGCGGCGGCATCTCCGCTTCCTGCTCATCGGCCACGGGCAGACCGGTGTAAATTGGCTCACTGGAGAGCGGTAAACCGCCTTTTTCGCGGGCAAAGGCCAGCGCCGCGTCTGAATAAGCGCTCAGATCGAGCACTATCGGCTGATGCGGCTCCTCGAACCACGCGGGTTGGTTAAAGTGCCCGCTCGCCGTTAGCAGTAGGTAATAGAGATAAGGCGTCTGGTTATTCAGGGAGATCGCCTTCGCCGCCCAGTAAAAGAGCAGATCGCTGCTGATGCGGGCGCGGCTCCACTGGGTGGCCGTCACCCGGTCAGCGTAGTGGCCGCCGCGCGCGTCGCCGGCGATGTTAAGCCAGCGCTGAGCCAGCATCGCACAGGGGTAATGGGCCTGCGGCTGCTGCTGATGCCAGGCGGTCAGCAGTTCGACGATCTTCTCTTCGCTATACAACTGCGGGGTAAAGAGAAAGGTGTACTGGCTGATGATGGGAAAAAATGCATCATCGCGATCCTGCTGCCAGCGCGCCTCGGCGGCCGCATAGTAGCGAGTAAGGGCTTCAAACTCCCCGGCGTGCATCAAATCGCGCAACTGCTGGCGGACAGAAAAAATCTCATCCAGTGAAATCATGGTGCCTCATAAGGGAGATGTGAAAAAAATGTTGCCCATTGTCCCGAAAAAAGCCGGCAAGAACAAACCCCTGATTTAGGTGTTTGAGCGCACTTAGCGCTGTTAGTCGACGCCGCTTTGCCCGTATGATGAGCCTCTTTTCGCTGCGGGAGAACGTATGATCTGGTTGATGTTGGCCACGCTGGTGGTGGTCTTTGTGATTGGTTTTCGGGTGTTAACCTCCGATTCCCGCCGTGCGATCCGCCGTCTTACCGACCGGCTTAATATTCAACCCGTGCCGGTGGAGTCGATGATTGATCAGATGGGCAAAACTGCGGGCAATGAATTTCTGCGCTATTTAGCGCGTCCCGATGAAGCGCACCTGCAAAACGCGGCGCAACTGCTGCTGATCTGGCAAGTGGCGATTGTCGATAGCGGCGAGCAAAATTTTCACTACTGGCACCGGCTGATGCAGAAAGCGCGGCTTGCGGCACCGATCACCGATGCGCAATTACGCCTGGCGCTCGGCTTTCTGCGTGAAATCGATCCGGATAAAGCCGAACTGAGCAATTTCCAGATGCGCTACAACGCGCTTTTCGCACCGGAAGAGGGCGTCTATTGGCTGCACTGATAGCGATGCTGAAGAGTTGCCGAATTGTTAATTGCGTCACACTTTATGAATGTTACACTGCGCGACTTTCACGTTTAACAATTAAGCAGGTAATCAATGAGTGAGCAAAGTATGGCGCAATCTTCAGCCGATCCGGTCACGCGGCCGAACTGGTCCGCCGTTTTCGCCGTGGCCTTCTGTGTAGCATGCTTGATCACCGTTGAGTTTCTGCCGGTCAGCCTGCTGACGCCGATGGCGCTGGACCTGGGCGTCTCCGAAGGGCTTGCCGGGCAAACCGTCACCGTGACCGCTTTTGTGGCGATGTTCGCCAGCCTGTTTATTACCAGCATTATTCGCACCACCGACCGCCGCTATGTGGTGTTCGCCTTTGCGCTGCTGCTGACCCTCTCCTGCCTGCTGGTCTCGTTTGCCACCAGTTTTACCCTGCTGTTAGTCGGGCGTGCCTGCCTCGGGCTGGCGCTTGGCGGCTTCTGGGCGATGTCCGCCTCGCTGACCATGCGTTTAGTGCCGATGCGCACGGTGCCGAAAGCGCTGTCGGTCATCTTTGGCGCGGTGTCGATTGCGCTGGTGATTGCCGCGCCGCTGGGCAGTTTTCTTGGCGGGATTATCGGCTGGCGTAACGTCTTTAACGGCGCAGCGCTGATGGGCGTGGCCTGCATTATCTGGGTGTGGATGGCGCTGCCGTCGCTGCCAGGCCAGACCGAGCAGCATCAGAATATGTTTGGCCTGCTGAAACGCCCCGGCGTTGCGGCGGGAATGCTGGCGATTTTCATGGTCTTCGCTGGCCAGTTCTCCTTCTTCACCTACATTCGCCCGGTCTATACGACCCTTGCCGGTTTCAGCGTCGATGGGCTGACGCTGGTGCTGCTCAGTTTTGGTATCGCCAGTTTCGTCGGCACCTCATTCTCGTCGGTGGTGATGAAGCGCTCGGTAAAAATGACGTTGGCCCTTGCGCCGCTGACGCTGGCGATAAGCGCGCTGGTGCTGATTTTGTGGGGCAGCGATAAAGTGGTGGCGGCGGGGATCGCCATTGTCTGGGGGCTGGGCTTCGCCCTGATTCCGGTGGGCTGGTCAACGTGGATCACCCGTACCCTTGCCGACCAGGCGGAGAAAGCCGGTTCAATTCAGGTGGCGGTTATTCAATTGGCGAATACCTGCGGCGCGGCGATTGGCGGCTTCGCCCTCGATCATTACGGCCTGCTCTCGCCGTTGATGCTCTCCGGCGGCCTGATGCTGCTCACCGCGCTGCTGGTGGCAGCAAAAGTGAAGGTCAGAGCCTAAATCTCAAAATGCCGGGTGGCGCTGCGCTTACCCGGCCTACAATTCGCGCAGGCCCGATAAGGCGCAGCCGCCATCGTGCTTTATGCCGGGTGGCGCTCTGCTTACCCGGCCTACAATTCGCGTAGGCCCGATAAGGCGTAGCCGCCATCGGGCAATGTGCCGGGAGGCGCTCCGCTTACCCGGCCAACAATTCGCGTAGGCCCGATAAGGCGCAGCCGCCATCGGGCAATGTGCCGATATTGGTTATGCGGCGCGCACCTTGCGGCGTGAATCCAGCGCGATGAGCAACACCGATGAGACAATCAACAGCGTGCCGAGCCAGTCCGGCAATGTGAACACCACCCCGAGCAGCGCCACCGAAAGCAGGGCGCTACTGAGCGGTTCGGCGCAGCTTAAGATGCTCGCTTTCGAGCCGCCAATCATCTGCGCGCCCTTCAAATAGAGGCTAAAAGTCACCGCCGTACCAATCACCACCAGGTAGAAAAAGGCCATCAACAGCGCGCCGTCGATGACAAAATCACTCCCCTGCCCGGCATAGAACGGCGTCAGCATTAACCCCGCCAGCAACATACTCCAGCCGACAATCGGCAGCGTGCCGTAACGGGCAATCAGCGCCGAAGGGTACGTGGTGTAAAACGCGGCAGAAAAGGCGGAAATAATCCCCCACACCAGCGCGCCGGAGGAGATGGAGAGCGAGGTAAGATTACCGTGCGTCACCAGCAGGAAGGTGCCGATTAACGAGGTCATGATCGCCGCTGAGACCAGCAGCGTCGGGCGCGCTTTGCGTACCAGCGCAAACCACGCGACGATAATCGTCGGCGAGAGGAATTGCAGCACCGTGGCGGTGGCGGCGTTTGATTTCTCGATGGTCACCAGGAAGCTCAGCTGCACCACCATCGCGCCAAACAGCGAGAAGAAGAGCAGGCTCAGCGCGTCTTTACGGTTTTTCAGAATGGTAAAAATCTTGTCGCCGTGGACAAACGACAGCGTAAGCAGGATCACGCCGGTAAACAGCAGACGCGTCATGGTCAGCCACTGCGCAGAGATGGCGCTCTTCTCCATAATAAACTGCGCACATACGCCGGAACTGCCCCACAGCACTGCCGCTGCGAGCACGCAGAGCATCCCTTTTTTCGTCGAACTCATCGCTAACCCGTTGATAACTTATTAACAGGTTAAGAAGCATAACACAGGGCCAGGCAGGAACCGGAGGCGGCATGAGGGGAACCGCCTCCGGGCTGTTACCTTACCACCAGGCTTCCCACATCGCGCCGATGTTGAGCGAGTCGAGGGAGGTATCGTTGGTGCCGTTAACGCGCGCGGTGCGTTTGTTATCCACTTCGCCGCCGGTCACGTAGAAGCGCAGCATCGGGCGGAACTCCGGCCCCATCGCGATAGAGATGTTCTGCGACAGCGTGGCCTTCCAGCCGTGGTTGTCGCCGCCATCATCATAATCCACGCGCTGGTAGCCCAGCTCCAGCCAGGTCGAGTGCACATCGTTCCACCAGTGCATCGGGCGAACAATCGCGCCATAGTTGCGGCGGTTATCCGTTTTTATGCTGCTGTTGTCGTAATCATGGAAGGCGAGCAGGTAATCCACCTGGGTTTGCTGGGTGAATTTATAGGTCCCTTCAAAGCTGGTGTAGATGGCCTTCAGATCGTCGGTTTTGTTAAAGACGCTGTTGTCCGAGTTATCGGAGTAGCGGGCGATCAGTTTGTTGATGCCGCTGTCGTAGGTATGGCTCAGCACCGCGCCGCCCTGCCAGGCGTGCAGGCGCTCGTCGCGATCCACCGCTTTCGAGTCAAAGCCGTAGTTGGCGTAAATCTCCAGATCGAGCGGGCCGACTTTCATGCCGTGCACTTTTGAGGTGACCGCATAGTTGCCTTTATCGCCAACGTTAGAGCTGCCGGTACAGGTAATGCGCGACGGGTTGGATTCATCCTCCAGCACTTCCGGGCTACAGGATTCGATCGAGCCAACGGCCGCAACGTCAAACTGCACGCCGCCGATATCGAAGTTTTTCACCCCCGCGCCCTGACCGTCGTGGTTCATCCAGAAGTAGTCGTTGATCCCCTGCTGCGGACGCTGGTGGAAATCACGCCCCGCCCAGAAATAGGCGTTAGGGTTGGAGGCCAGCAGATTAGTCACGCCAGCGTAGGCTTTTTTCAGGTTAACTTCATCGCCCCAGTGATCGAACATCACGTTGATGTCCCAGATCGCGCCGTTATCGCCTTTGAACGCTTTCGAGAGCTGGAATTCGCCGCCGTTGCCTTCGTTGCCAAGGCGACCAATCGCCGACGCGCCGTTGTAGGAGCCGTCAACGCCGACATACTTCTGATCGCCGGACTGGTAATGCGCGCCATAGCGGGCATAACCGGTAAATTTCACGCCGTAAGGGATCGCCAAATCGGGGGTTTGCGCTGCGCTTTGCGGCTCCACTACCACATCGGCTTTTTTATTAATTGCGGCGTCCATTTTCGCCTCGCGTTCCGCCAGCGCTTTATCCACCGCTTTTGCGACAATGGCGTCAATTTGCTCTTGCGTAAACTCCTGGGCGAGGGCGGAACCAGAGCAAAGTGTAGCCGCAACCGCCAGCGCCACTGGAAGTTTTTTATTTATCTTCATGGTTATCTCAATATAGTAAGTTGTTCTCAGACAATAACCTTCCGCTCCGTTACAGAGTGGAATATTGCCATCATCAAAACAGACTGCTTTATTTTATTAAGTTGGGTACAGACGTATTAAGATTTACCGTAATCACTTCTCCATTCAGTTACGCTGATAAAGCTGAACGATCTCCTCAGATAATTCACGAGCTAATAACGACGTCATTAAATGGTCCTGCGCATGTACCATAATTAAGGTCATCGGCTGGCGGCCTTCGCCAGCATCCTGTTCGATTAATTTGGTTTGCATCTGGTGTGCCTGGCGCGCATAGCCATCGGCCTCTTTCAACAGCAGTTTCGCTTCATCGATGTTGCCTTCACGCGCGGAGCGCAGGGCTTCAAAGCAGAGGCTGCGCGACTGCCCGGCGTTGACGATAATCTCCATTACCGCCTCTTCAAGTGCGACCATAATTTTTAATCCTGAGTAGTGAAACCATTATTCTCAGCGGTGGCGGCAAACCACTCTCCGCTTTTTTTAACGGTGCGTTGTTGGGTGTCGAGATCTAATTGCACAAAACCGTAGCGGTTTTTATAGGCATTACACCACGACCAGTTATCAATAAAGGTCCACATATGGTAGCCAAGACAGTTGCTGCCTTCGCTAATCCCTTTATGCAGCCAGATAAGGTGATCGCGAACGAAATTAATTCGGTAGCTATCGTTTATTTGGCCATTTTCAATAAACCGCTGTTCATTCTCGACACCCATACCGTTTTCAGAAATAAAACAGCGCGGGTTACCGTAATTCATGCGCAGGTTAGTGAGAATATCGTAAATACCCGGTTCATAAATTTCCCACCCGCGATAAGGGTTCATTTTACGGCCCGGCATATCGTAATAATCAAACAACCACTCCGGCATAAACGGTGAATCGGGATTGACCGCGCTCTCCCGGCACTTTACCCGCCGCGGCTGGTAATAGTTGATGCCGAGCAGATCGATCTTCCCTTCTGCGATCAGCGCAATATCGTCTGGCTGGCAGGCGGGCAGCTGATTGTGCTCTTTCAGCAGCGCCACCAGGTCAGCGGGATACTCGCCACGCAGTACCGGGTCGAGAAAACTGCGGTTAAACAGTAAGTCAGCGTAGTGCGCCGCCTTCACATCCGCCGGGTGCTGCGAACGCGGATAAGAGGGCGTCAGGTTGAGCACAATGCCAATCTCACCGGGATGATGCCCGGCGCGAAAGGCGCGCACCGCGCTGGCGTGAGCCAAAACCGTGTTGTAAGCCACCGTGGCTGCGCGTTTGAAGTCGACCACGTTCGGGTAGTGGAAATCGTAAAGATACCCGCCTTCCACCGGCACAATCGGCTCGTTGAAGGTGAACCAGTGATGCACGCGATCGCCGAACAGCTCAAAGCAGATCTGCGCATAGCGGCTGAAGGCGTCGACCACTTCCCGGCTCTCCCAGCCGCCCTTCTCCTGCATCACCATCGGCATATCGAAGTGGAACAGGGTAATAAAAGGCGTAATGCCCTGCGCCAGCAGTTCGTCAATCACACTGTTATAAAACGCTACCGCCTGCGGATTCACCTCGCCGGTACCGTCCGGGATAAGACGCGCCCAGCTCAGTGAGGTGCGAAAGCTGTTGTGCTTTAGCTGCTTGAGCAGGGCGATATCCTGGCGCCAGTGGCGGTAAAAGGTCGACGTCTGCTGCGGCCCCACCTGCTGATGAAAACGCCACGGCTGACGGGCAAACCAGGCATCCCACGTGGTGGCGCTTTTACCGCCCTGTTCGCTTTCCCCTTCGGTTTGCAGCGCAGAGCAGGCGCTGCCCCACCAAAAGTTTGCGGGAAATTCATATTTCATTACCGGCTCCTTTTAATTACTGCTGACGGTTTCCGCCATCGGGGCGCTGCTCTGCGCGGCTTTTTCCTCTTCTGCTTTCATCAGCGAGTGCTCATAAGCGCGCAGGAAAGGCAGATACATCAGGGCGGACATCACCATACAGATCAAACACATTACCAGTGGGCTAAAGGCCCAGTTTGCCGCCCATGAAGCACCGATTGGCGCAGGCGTTGTCCACGGCGTCAGGGAGACTACCTGTGCCAGCAGCCCCATTTTGGTGGCGGTCCAGGCGAGCACGGCGTTAATCAGCGGAACGCAGACAAACGGCACAAACAGCATCGGGTTCATGATGATCGGCGCACCGAAGAGAATCGGTTCGTTGATGTTGAAGAAGCTCGGCACCACGCCCATTTTGCCGATGGTACGCAAATGGGTGACGCGGCTGCGCAGTAACAGGAAGGCCAGCGGCAGCGTGGAACCGACACCGCCAATCAGCAGGTAGTGATCCCAGAAGCCTTGCAGATAGACATGCGGTAACGCTGCGCCCGCCGCCAGCGCGGCCTGGTTTGCGGAGAGGTTGGCCATCCAGAACGGGTTCATGATGCCGGTGACAATCAGCGAACCGTGGATGCCGGCGAACCAGAAAATCTGGCACAGCAGCACAGAGAGCAGAACCGCGGGCAGCGAGTCGGAGGCGGAAACCAGCGGCTCAAGCAGATGCATAATCGCCTGCGGCATAATCATGCCGGTTTGCGCTTCGATAAAGAGGTTGAGCGGGTGCAGCGTGCCAATAATCACCAGCACCGGAATGAGGATCTCAAACGAGCGGGCCACGCCGGTCGGCACCTCTTTCGGCAGACGAATAGTGATCTTGTGCTGTTTCAGCCAGGCATAAACCCGTGACGAGTAGATCGAGGTGATAAGCGCCGTAAAGATGCCCTGGCCCGAGAGATACTGCGTCGAGATGGTGCCATCTTTGTAAGGCGCGGCGACCAGCAGAAAGGCCATAAACGCCAGCAGGCCGGTCATCACCGGGTCGAGATTAAACTGGCGACCGAGACTGGCGCCAATACCGACAGAGATGAAAAAGGTCATCACCCCCATGCTGAGGTTAAATGGCAACATCAGCTGTTCGCGGTATTCGGTCGAGAAATCAAGCCACGCGCGGGCGAAGCCGACGGTGGTATCCGCTGAAAAGGGCGGGAAAATAAACACCAGCATAAATGAGCCGATGATCATAAACGGCAGCGCGGCGGTAAAGCCGTCGCGGATGGCGATAACGTACTTTTGCTGACCGAGACGACCGGCCAGCGGCGTGATGCTTTGCTCAATCACCGTAATCATGGATTGGTAGAGGGAACTCATAAGAACACCTTTTAATGTGCCGCTTCAATCAGCGACAGAGCATAGTCCAGTACCTCGTCGCCACGTTGCATGCCGTAATCCATCGGGTTGATGGGTTGTACCGGAATGCCCTGGGCGGCGGCCTTTTCTGCCAGTGTTTTTAACATGTATTTAACTTGTGGACCGAGAAGCACGACCTGGTAGCGTGGAAACTGCAGATCAAACTCAGCTACGCCGTACGCGTCGATCTCAACCGGGATATCGCGGGCTTTCGCCGCCTCTTCCATTTTTCTGACCAGCAGACTGGTGGACATACCGGCTGAGCAACACAACATGATCCTGAACATCGTTAACCGTCCTCGAAGTGTAAAAAGTTATTGCGGAGACGATTGGATATCATATGGAAACCGGTTTCCATGGATTCGCCATAGAAGTGTGATAGCTGTCAATATCTGTAAATAATAAGGCTGAGTTATTGGATTTCCGTCACGAAATTGCGCCATTTGAACAGGCAAAACGGCGCAAATGGAAAATCGGTTTCCATGAAAAAAAGAAACGGCTATACTCGCGGTGGTTATAGATTAGCCATTGCAGTGTCTGTTTTTTGCGGGCGCACCTTGCGCCTGCCAGGGGAGAAAGATGTCTACAATCAACGACGTATCACGTTTAGCTGGGGTGTCGAAAGCCACAGTCTCACGGGTGTTGAGCGGTTCGCGCGGCGTTAAGGAAGCCAGCCGCCTCGCGGTACTGAAAGCGGTCGACGAGCTGAACTATCGGCCCAACGTTATCGCCCAGTCGCTGCTCAGCCAGTCGACAGGCTGCATCGGAGTGATTTGCGCCCAGGAGAACGTTAACCAGACCACCGGTTACCTCTACGCGCTGGAGAAGCATCTCAGCCAGAGCCAGAAGCACCTGCTGCTGCGCTTCGCTAATACCAAAGCAGAGGTGATGAGCGCGCTGGATGAGCTCACCTGCGGGCTGTGTGACGATGTGCTGATCATTGGCGCCCGTTTTCCGCTATCCATTGATGACGAGAATGTGATTCTCGTGGATTGCGTCGAGTCTGCCGATACTACGCTTAACAGCATTCAGTTCGATCGCGCCTTTGCCGCCGAAACCGCCTGCAACTACCTGACAAGCCAGGGCCGCCGTCAGATCGCGCTTATTCACCCGCACAATGCCGCCGCCGAACAGGTACTGCACGGTTATAAACTGGCGCTGGAAAACAATTTCCTGCCCTTTAACCGCAACCTGGTCTTTATGGATGACACCTCATCATCCGTGGCGCTGCAGGTGCTGCTGAACAACGCCACCACGCTTAACTTCAACGCGTTACTGGTTGCCGATGAGCAGGAAGCGCAGCGCGTGATCCCGCAGTTACAGGCGTTTAATAAGTCGGTGCCGGAAGATATTATGGTCTTTAGCCTCGCCGGCTCGCTGCATCTGCCGGGTATTCCGACGATTCCGGCGATTGAATATTCAATGGATGCAATGGCCGCGCGTATTGTGTCGTGGCTCAATGAAAAAACGCAGAGCGTATTAGGGACATATCGCGTTCGCGGGGATTTAATTATTCCGGATGTAAGAAAACGCTAAATAAATGGGCCTCCAGACGGAGGCTTTTTATTTTATAGTGGATAAGAATACTCTCTTCGGCGGTTAACCTTTCCCAAACTCATCCTTCGCTATTGAAATGTAATAGAAAATAAACAAACCTATCATACATCGATTTTAAGGGAGCTTAATCGGTATCGAGTCGTACCTGTAAAATCCATTCTTTTAATAAGGAAGGTAGCTATGCGGCACTCGAATATATGTGATTCAGGGATAAAAATCCTGTTCGCTTTTATTATTATGATGGTCGCCATGCCTGCGGATTCACATATTCAGAAGCCAATATCCGCTGCGATCGTACAGGTGTCGACGGATTCATTTACCCCCCTTCTTACCTCTGGCCGCAATACGGTGGCCAGGCATTTCGTCCGCATCGCCGGCGAAAAGCAAAAAAGCACCGACCCTGATGGGCTGCGGCATCGGGACTATTTCCGCAACCTGTCAGAGTGCCCCCTCTCTTGCGATCTGTGTGCATCCTGCTGCACCTGTTTTATGGGGCTTAGCGATAATCGTTCACGGCTGACCAGCTACAGCGTGCCGTTTAAGCCAGAAAGCCGACGTTATTCCGGCGATATTGAATGGTTCTCACCCTGCTGCCACACCATGCAAATGGCAGCCTGTTACTGAATTGAGAGTGCGTTTTTTCATATACCCCTGCGTTGATGGTCTGACTTGTACGACTTGTTAGATTTGCCGGTCTGTGGACCGGCTTTTTTTTGGCAGGCCGCCGCAGAGCCAAGGAGAAGAGCCGTGGAAAAGAGAGAGAGCCTCTGGAAAGTTGCCGGCATTACTAACCTCGCCAGCCGCCTCTATTGTCCGCTGGTCTCCCTGACGGATGGGCGTGTATTTCGCACAGTCCGACTGGAGCTTGATGGGGATCGGTTGAAATATATGACGCTGCGCGAGATAGAGGTGGTGGCGGTCAGCCTGATTAAAAATCATGCTGATGAAAAGACCTGAAACAGGCAGGCGTGCAGAAAGTAAAAAGCATTCGTCTGGGCACTACCTTCAATGCAAAAAAGAAGGCTGGAATAATCCCTAATGCCCAGGCGAATGCGTTCTGAAAGCGCAGAAATAATGAGTGGAATATAGCGAGATGGCCGTGCGTTATAAAGCCCCGGATTTCACTATCAGATTAAATAACGTGATCAGGGAGGGTTCTCATCTGTCCCTGTTTTACATCCTTCATGGCAGGGTAAATTACATTTATCAGATTCTGAGTCATAGCAGAAGTGGTAAAGCGGGCAGGTTTCGCAGAGCGCTCTCTCATTATTACAGCGCGTCTTGTACAAATGGTTAAGGCACTCGTTATCCTGGTTTTTATCCTCAACACTTAATACGCGAATCAACTCACGGGAAGACATGGTGTGCTCAATTTTTTGCGCGAGTTGTGATTTGTAGGCATATATTGTTTTAATCTGTAGGTTCTTTAATTCCGCTATTTTCTGTATGGAAAAACCCGCAATAAGCAGTCGCAGGGTGTTAATCTCATTGGGCGTTGCGCCCAGTAAATAAAGTCGATGATAGATTTTGTCCTGAATCTCTTTATATAACGTTTGCCTGTCATAGAGCAGATTCATCATTCTCGGTCGCATAATACCTGGCGAGAGGCAGACCGGTGAGCGATCCACACGCATCGCTGTCTCTATCTCTGCACGCGTCAGGGTAATCAGTTTCGAATGCGTTATGCAGCGCTTCTCTTCAAAATAAAATTCAGCAACGACTTTGTCATTGAGATGGATTTTACGCGCGGTAAAGAAAACGGCGCGCAGGCGTGACGTTGAGGCGACCGCTGCAATAAGTAATACCTTACGGTGCGGTGACGCATCAATGATTAAGGGAAGTGAGGTGTTTTTATGCAGGGCCTCTAAAAGCTTTTGCTCATCCTGATATATTTTTATAACAATAAAGCTGTTTTTTTCAAAAAATGCGGTGATGGCCAGGAGCGCAGGCCAGGAATAGCTAAAGACGATGATCTCAGCAGACATACAAAAACTCCCTTTATTTATACCTGCAAGTATGAGAGGTATTTTATTTTTAAAGCCCGGTATAAATTTCCAGACCGAGCCAAATCAAGCTGACGACCAACATGATCAAATAGATGGTTATTGCTGCAATCGTTCCGTCTGCAACCTTCTTTTTTTTATTTCCTTCTTCGTCCTGCCAGTATTTCTCTTCAGTGCAATTTTCTTTGAACCGATCCGGCTCATGGTTATTCCGTTCCATAACGTCCTCGTTTCTTTGATAGTAAAAGTCTCTGGCAAGTTGCCGCCATTTTTCCCTGAGCAGAACAAATAAACTGACGCCAATCACTCCCGTGGCAGTAGCAAAAAACATCCTGATGCTGTAGCGCATTCGCACGGGATAGAGTTGATAAGACTCTTTATCTATACGGTAAAACGTGTGGTTAATATCTTCTAAATAACATTTGCTGATTTCGTTAATCATGCTCTGCTGCTCATTGTTCGCTTGCTGCAGCACCAGCTGAATTGACGTATTCTGCGCGCCGGCAAACCACGAGAGTAGGGATATTCTAATCTGATTAGGACTGGAATCATCAAGATAGATATCCTGCCACTCGCCGCGAGCGATAACTTTTTTTAAGTAAATAAGGTAGTCATTAAAAAAAACGTCAGCTTCAATTACCACCTCAGCACCATAAAAGTTTTGTATACAGGCCATCAGGGGATAAAGAGAAAATTTTTCTGCAGAGCTGATGGTGAGTGATGTGAGCCATTGTTGAGGGTAATAAAATGTACTCAGTATCGCCAACATAAAACCTACTATACCAAAGCAAATGATGTCGCGGCGGGCATGATAAAGAGTAATTAATATTCCTGAAGTGTGATTGCTTTTATTACTATTCCCCATGCGGCACTGTTGTGATGCCATTTATTTAACCCTCGTTGTTAAATGGTTAAAGCAACCTCCTGGTCTATTAAGTAAGATATTTTTTGTTGCTGCTTTTTTCAAATCGGCAAAAAAAGGGTTAGCGGCAAACAGACAATTTTATGTGATCTGTGTCACATAAAATTGTGTATTTGATCGCGGAATAGCGTGATTCAGGCAGTAATAAAGCGATAAGTAAAACCAGGAATTTATTATCTCATGCAAAAAAGCTTTTAGTGATAATAATCTCTCTGTAGATAATTAGCAGGAATTGCGCTTTCGTTAAGAATATTCTTCTGTTTTTTCTTTTTGTCTGCAAATAATAATGGCCTGTTCAATAAATAATCTCAAGCGGGTATTTTTATTACGCCTGGCTGACTAACCAGCTTGCTAAGCCATTGTCACACTCTCCCACCGGTCGGCCGGGCACCATCCGCGCGATTTAACGCGTTTACTTTATTAGAAGATAACCAGGTTAATCCTTAGCTAAAAAAGTCAGCTGGTTAGCCATAAGATTGCTAAGGTCAGTTTGCTATAAGCCATACGTTTTCGTTGTTAGACAGGTTGAAGTGCGACTCTTATCTTTCGTCATGATTTGTAAATTTCATGCAATGACTTGATGAGGGAGCAATTTTGGCCAGGTTACTGAATCGCTTAACAACAAAGCCCACGCACTTCACCCTTGCGCTGAAAATTGCGTTGCTCAGCGGCATGGTGGCGTTTTCCACCGCCTCTTTCGCCGATGAACCCTTAAAAGAGGGAATCACACCCGCAACGGATGCCAGCCAGATCCCGACGGCGGCGAAATTACGTAAAGATACCGTTGTGGCCGGCATCTCTGAGCCGCAGGGCATTTTTAACCCCTACTTTTTCGTTAACGGTTGGGATGAGAACGTTACTAACGTCATCTTCTCGCGCCTGATCGACTGGGATAGCCACGGCAAGCTGGTGCCGGGCCTGGCAGAGAGCTGGACCATCAGCCCGGACAATAAGGTCTACACCATCAAGCTGCGCCCCAATTTGACCTTTAGCGACGGTTCACCGCTCACCGCAGAAGATGTAGCCTTCACCTTAACCGTGCTTTATGACCCGAAATATGACGGCGATACCGATATCACGTTAGCGAATATCGCGGGCGGCGCGGAGTATAAAGCGGGCAAAGCGGAGAGCGTCAGCGGCCTGAAAGTGATCGATGCCCACACGCTGCAAGTGACCACCACCCAGCCGGGCGCGACGACGCTGGCGAAAATCGGCGGGCCAGTGCTGTCGAAAGCCTATTACGGTAAAGGGTATCAGCGCGGCAATCTCGACTATTTACGCACGCTGCACGGCAAGCCGCTCGGTAACGGGCCGTACGTCTACGACAAATACATTCCAGGCCAGGAGATCCGCTTCCACGCCAATACCCATTTCTACCGTGGTACACCGCCGACGCCGCGCTTTATCTATCGCGTGACCAACCCGTCGACCAACTTCCAGCTTTTCCAGACCGGCGAGACCGATTACGACGCGTTTACCTCGCGCCCGGATGATATTGAGCAGCTCAAAATGCTGGGCTTCGCCAATATCAACCTCTACGGCTCCAGCGACTACAGCAAAGTGGAGTTCAACGTGCATCGCCCGGCGTTGCAGGATGCGAAAGTGCGTCAGGCACTGATTTATGGCCTCGATCGCCAGAAACTGATTGATGTGGTCTATCAGGGCTACGGCAAAGTGGCGATTGAGCCGATCGCGCCCATCTCCTGGGCCTACAACGCCGATGGCGTAAACCCTTATAAGTACGATCCGGCACAGGCGAAAAAGCTGCTGGATGAAGCCGGCTGGAAACCGGGCCCGGACGGCATCCGCGTAAAAGAGGGCAAACGCCTTGAACTGACGCTGCTGGTGAGCAAAAAAGTGCTCAACGATGCGCTGATCCCTATCGCGAAAGAGAACTGGCAGCAGATTGGCGTGTTGCTGAAGCCGCAGGTGGTGGACTTCAACGCCCTGATGTCCCAGCGCAAAGCGGGCAACTATGATCTCGCCTCGTTTAGCACCAGCACGCTGAACGATCCCCATGATGGCGTCTGGGATTACTACAGCACGGAAGCGAAAGAGTCGGGCTATAACAATCCGCAGGTCGATAAGCTGATTAACGAAGGCAACGCCGAGCTGGATGTTGAGAAACGCAAACCGATCTACCACCAGCTCTATAAAGTGCTGGCCGACGATCCGCCGGTGATTCTCCTCGGCTACCGCGAGATTCTGTCGGCGAGCAGCGCCCGCGTGACCGGCTTCAAACCGGACATCTATAACGGCCTGACCGGCAGCCTGCCGGATGTCAAAATCGTTAAGTAAGACCTTCACCGCCGCCGGGAATGCCCGGCGGCGGGCATGAGAGCGTTATGGGAAACTTTATCCTCAGGCGGCTGCTGCAAACCGTGCCGATGCTGCTGCTGGCTTCACTGATCATCTTTATGCTGTTCGCCAAAACACCGGGCGACTTTATCGACGGTAATATCACCCTGACCGCCGCCCGCGCCGCTGAACTGAAAGCGATTTACGGCCTCGATCAGCCCCTTTTTACCCGCTATCTGCACTGGCTTGGCCAGCTGCTGCGCGGCGATCTCGGCTTCTCGTTGCAGTACCAGATCCCGGTCAGCCAACTGCTGAACCAGTACATCTGGAACTCCTTCCTGCTGGCAAGCATCGCGCTGGTTTTCTACTGGGGGATTGGCCTCGCGGTCGGCATTGCTTCAGCGCTGAAACCCAATTCGCTGTTTGACCACGTGGTGAGCGTGGTGGTCTTCGCCGCCATGTCCTTTCCGACCTTTTTCCTCTGCCTGCTGCTGATTAAGTGGTTCGCCGTTGATCTGCACTGGCTGCCGGTGGGCGGCATGACCAATACCGGCAGCGATGAAAGCGGCTGGGCGTGGGTGATGCAGGTTGCCGCGCATCTGGCGCTGCCGGTGCTGGCGCTGGTGATGTTGCAGGCGGGCAGCCTGACGCGCTACTTCCGCGCCAGCATGCTCGATGTGGTGAAGATGGACTTTATCCGCACCGCCCGCGCCAAAGGGCTGCGCGAGCGCACGGTGATCTTCAAACACGCGCTGCGCAATGCCCTGCTGCCGATTATCACTCTGCTCGGTTTTGAGCTGCCGGGGCTCTTTTCCGGGGCGATCATCACTGAAAAAGTGTTTAACTGGCCGGGTGCCGGGCATATTCATATCGATTCGCTGGCCGCGCGGGATTACCCCGTGCTGATGGGTTTCACCCTCTTCCTGGCGGTATTAACCATTGTCGGCAACCTGATTGCCGATGTGCTCTACGCGTGGGCTGACCCGCGTATCCGGGTGAGGTGATAATGCTGGGTTCACTCTTCTCAACCAACCGCCGTCTGCGTAAAGCAGAGATCCCGGCGCTGGCTCAGGCGACGCCGTCACCGTGGCGACAGGCGTGGCGCGCGCTGCGTCACAACCGGCTGGCGATGCTCTGCCTGCTGGCGCTGATTGTGATGGCTGTCTGGTGCGTTGTCGGGCCTATCTGGTCGCCGTGGAAAAACGACGCTACCGATGCACTGATGATCAACAAACCACCTGGTGCTGCGCACTGGCTGGGCACCGATTTCCTCGGGCGCGATGTCTACACCCGCCTGCTGTTGGCCGGACGTATTTCGCTGATTATTGGTCTGCTGACCATGCTGCTCTCCGTAGCGCTCGGCTACCTGCTTGGCGCCCTGTCGGGCTATGCGGGCGGCTGGACCGATAAAGTGATTATGCGGCTGGCGGATCTGGTGATGACCATCCCAAGCCTGCCGCTGCTGATTGTCGCCGGGGCGATGCTGTCGGAGCTCGATTTCCCCGCCGAATCGCGTATCTACATGGTGGTAGTGATGCTGAGTCTACTGGAGTGGCCGAAGCTGGCGCGGCTGGTGCGCGGGCAGATCCTCTCCCTGCGCGAGCGCGATTTTATGCTGGCCACCCAGGTGCTGGGCCTCTCCTCGCGTCGCCGTCTGTTTGGTCACCTGTTACCCAACACGGTGCCGATTCTGGTGGTGATGGCGACCATGGCGGTGGCGAATGCCATTTTGATGGAGTCGGCGCTCAGCTACCTTGGCATGGGCGTAGTACCGCCGACACCGTCGTGGGGCAATATGATGGATGCCGCCAACAGCCTGATCGATTTTCAACGCCGTCCGTGGCTGTGGATGCCGCCAGGGATTGCCATTTTTATTACCGTGATTGCCATTAACGTGCTGGGCGATGGCCTGCGCGATGCGCTCGATCCGAAGATGAAACGGAGCCTGAAATGAGCGAACCGCTGGTCACATTCAACCAACTTTCCGTCTCTTTCGCCGCAGAGCAGGGGCGCGTGCGCGCCGTGCAGGAGGTCTCCTTTGCCATTAAGGCCGGGCAGACTATCGGCGTAGTCGGTGAATCCGGCTGCGGAAAAAGCGTCACGGCGATGTCGCTGATGGGTTTGCTGCCACCGCAGGCGGCGCGCATCGATGGCGGGGAAATCCGCTTTCAGGGCGAGGATCTGCTGCGCCTGAAGCCGTCGAAAATGGCCGATCTGCGCGGCAACCAGCTGGCGATGATTTTCCAGGAGCCGATGACCGCCCTGAACCCGGTGCTGACCATCGGTGAGCAGCTGTGCGAGCCGCTGATCCGCCATCGTGGTCTGTCAGCGAAAGCGGCCTGGCAGCGCGCAACGCAATTAATTGCTGAAGTGGGGCTGGCCCGGGCAGAGAGCCTGATGAGCAGCTACCCGCATCAACTCTCCGGCGGCATGCTGCAACGCATCATGATTGCTATGGCACTGAGCTGCCAGCCGAAGCTGCTCATCGCCGATGAGCCAACTACCGCGCTGGATGTCACCGTGCAGGCGCAAATCCTGCGACTGTTGCGCGACCAGGCGCAGGCGCACCATATGGCGCTGATGTTGATCACTCACGATCTGGGCGTGATCGCACAGATGGCGGAGCATGTGGTGGTGATGTACGCCGGGCGGATTGTCGAGCAGGGGCCAACCGCCGACGTGTTACGTCATCCGCTGCACCCCTACACCAAAGGGCTGATCGCCTCGCGTCCGGTGCCGGGCGAGCGGCGGCGTCGGCTCTACTCGATTCCCGGCCAGGTGCCCGATCTGGCTGAACTGCCGCCGTGGTGCGCCTTTTACGATCGCTGCGAGCGCGCGACCGATGCCTGTCGGCGCGGCATTCCGCCGCTGATGGGCGACGAGACCCGGCAGGCGGCCTGTATTCACAGTGCGTTAACGGAGCCGCAGGCATGAGCGCAGAGTATGTGATTGAAGTTAACGACCTGAAGAAGTACTTCCCGCTGCGCGATGGGCTGTTTGGTCAGCAGACCGGAGAGGTGCGTGCGGTTGATGGCGTCAGTTTTAATATTCGCCCTGGCACTATTTTTGGCCTGGTCGGCGAATCCGGCAGCGGCAAAACTACCGTCGGACGTACGCTACTCGGGCTGTACGACAAAACCGCGGGCAGCGTGAAGTATCGCGGCCAGGAGCTGGGCGATCTCCCGGCGAAGGCGCTGCGCGCCCTGCGACCGAAAATCCAGCTGGTGTTTCAGGATCCCTACAGCTCGCTCAACCCGCGCATCCGCATCGGCGATGCGATTGGTGAAGCGATGCTGGAGCATAAGCTCTGCACCCGCGCAGAGCTGTATGACAAGGTGATTGCGGTGATGAAGATTTGCGGGCTGGCGCCGCAGCACTACAACCGCTTTCCCCATGAGTTTTCCGGCGGTCAGCGCCAGCGAATTGGCATTGCCCGCGCGCTGATCCTCAACCCCGACTTTATTATTGCCGACGAGCCGATTTCAGCGCTGGATGTCTCCATTCAGGCGCAGATTATCAACCTGTTCGCCGATCTTCGCGACGACTTCGGCGTCACGTTTCTCTTTATCTCCCACGATCTCGGCGTGGTCGAACATCTGTGCGATGACGTGGCGGTGATGTATCTCGGGCAACTGGTGGAGACCGCCAGCCGCGACACGCTCTTCAACCAGCCGCTGCACCCCTATACCCGCGCGCTGCTGGCCGCTGTGCCGACTCTCGATCCGCTGCGTGAGCCGGTAGCGGCAGTGCAGGGCGAGATCCCTGACCCTTCGCGACCGCCGCCGGGCTGCCGCTTTTCGTCGCGCTGCCCGCACGCCACGGAGATCTGCCGTGAACAGGCACCAGCGCTGCGTGAAGTGGCTTCCGGGCATCATGTTGCCTGCCACTGGGTGGATAAGATGTAGTGCCGCTTCGCCGTGCTTCCCCAGGCTGTTCTATGCTTATCAGTCCTGTCTGAAATCATGGGGAACACGGTACATGAGAGCACTTACTTATCACGGTTCACATAAAGTCAGCGTCGATAACCACCCCGATCCGATTATCCAGGCGGCGGATGATATTATCCTCCGCGTGACCGCGACGGCGATTTGCGGCTCGGATCTGCACCTTTATCACGGCAAAATCCCCGGTACGCATCACGGTGACATCTTCGGCCATGAGTTTATGGGCGAAGTGGTCGAGACCGGGGCTGGCGTGCATGCGGTCAGCAAGGGCGACCGGGTAGTGATCCCGTTTGTTATCGCCTGCGGCGAATGTTTTTTCTGTAAGCTCCATCAATACTCCGCCTGTTCGGAAACCAACGAAGGCAAAGGTGCGGCGCTAAACCGAAAAGGCATTACTCCGCCGGCGGCGCTGTTTGGCTACAGCGATCTCTATGGCGGTATTCCCGGCGGCCAGGCGGAGTATGTCCGCGTGCCGAAGGCCAACACCGGGCCGTTTAAAGTGCCGGATACGCTCTCTGACGAGAAGGTGCTGTTCCTCTCCGATATTCTGCCCACGGCCTGGCAGGCGGTAAAAAACGCCGAAATTAAACAGGGTTCAAGCGTGGCGATTTATGGCGCAGGCCCGGTCGGGCTGCTGTCGGCGGCGTGCGCGCGTCTGGAAGGGGCTGAACAGATTTTCATGATCGATGACAGCGACTACCGGCTCGCCTTCGCCCGCGACCGCTACGGCGTTATTCCCATCAACTTTGATAAGAATGACGATCCGGCGGCGTGGATTATTGAAAACACGCCGGGCCACCGCGGTGTTGATGCGGTGATTGATGCCGTGGGCTTTGAAGCCAAAGGCAGCACCACCGAAACGGTGCTCAGCACCCTGAAAATTGAGGGCAGCAGCGGCAAAGTGTTGCGCCAGGCGATTGCCGCCGTACGGCGCGGCGGGATTGTCAGCGTGCCGGGCGTCTACGCCGGGTTTATTCACGCCTTTATGTTTGGCGACGCCTTCGATAAGGGGCTGACCTTCAAAATGGGGCAGACTCACGTCCACTCATTCCTGCCGGATCTACTGCCGCTGATTGAGTCCGGCCATCTCAAACCGGAAGAGATTGTCACGCACCATATGCCGCTCGAAGAGGCCGCCCGCGGCTATGAGATCTTCGATAAGCATGCAGAAGATTGCCGCAAAGTGATCCTCGTTCCGGGGCTCAACGCCGCGAAAGCGACGATCTAACCCCGCCAATGCCCGGTTCGCCGGGCAGACAAGCAAAAAGCCCGGTGCACCGGGCTTTCAGGCATGTTTTAGCTCCTCGAAAAGCTCCGGATGCTTGTCCAGCGCCTTAAAGAGCAAAACTAAAGGTCTTGGCGGTGCAACACGTCCGGTTTCGTACCGGCTAAAGGCGTTTGCGCCACCGCCAAACATCTCTGCCGCCTGGCGCTGATCGAGATTAAACCGCTTTCGGATAGTGGCAATAAACTGAGGATCAACCTCTTCTGCGTTAACTTTGCGGACAAAAGCCGCAACCTGTTTTGAGTAAAGTTCACCGTTCAGACGGTCAAAAATGATCTCTCCACATGCGTCGCAGTAATCGCCTGCGATCGCAGTGAGCGTAGTCACTTTCCCTTTGTAACGGTATTCAATGTTGCGGGTGTCATATTTAAGTCCCGCAGCGCCGCAAACAGGGCATTTCATTTATCTCTCCTTAAATGACACGATCAGTACATCGTCAGAGACGATTAACTTTAGATAAAGTTTTTGCCTCTTCCAGACTGGCCGGTAAACATCGTGCCACACCGTATGATCGACATATGCCGTCATGCTTTTAAAAAAATCTTCTGAAGTGAGCGCCTGAATTACTGCGCACATCTCGTCAAATGGCGGTGGATTAAAGCCTAATTCAATCGCTCCCGCGACAGCGCTGGCCGTGGTTCTGACCTTTCCCTCAAGCACCATCCGCTTGACGATATGTAAGCGGACATGGGGAGTTCCTTTCTCCATAGTTTTAACCTAAAAGCTAAATTATGCAAATAGGGTAAAAAGCTACCGCATGCAATGTCCTGGTCAAAGCGGGAAAGTAGGGAAATGCGGGTGATGAACTGGTTGGCCTGCAAGAGAATGCAACAAATAAAAAGCCCGGTGAACCGGGCTTCCATTTTTAGATAAAGGTGAAGATCTCGTCGCGCGGCAGGCGGGATTTAGGCAGCGCGGCGTTAAAATCCTGTTCGCTGCGCACGCCGAGCGATACCAGCACGACGCTGGTCAGCCCTTTCTCGCGCAGGCCCAGCGCCAGGTCGAGTTCACGCGCGTCAAATCCCTCCATCGGCGTGGCGTCGATGCCGAGCATCGCTGCGCTGAGCAGCAGGCCGCCGAGCGCCAGATAGACCTGTTTCTCCATCCACTGCGGCAGATCGCGCTGCTCATAGCGGTGAAGATCGACATAGGAGCGGCGACCCTTATCCTGACCCGCTTTCGCGCCGTCAGCCACAAAGCGACCATCCTTCTCCTCCTGCGCAAGCACCTTTTGCAGGTGGGCTTCATCGAGATCGCTGCGCATGCAGAGCGCAATCACGTGCGAGGCATCGGCAATTTTCGGTTTGTTATAGATGAAGTTGCTGGTGGCGGATTTCGCCATCGCCGCGCGTCCCTCCTCGCTTGAGGCGACAACAAAGTGCCACGGCTGCGAGTTAACGGAAGAGGGGCTGTTGTGCAGCACGTTGAGCAGGGTGTCGATCTTCTCCTGCGGCACGCGCTGAGCGGGGTCGAAGGCTTTGACGGTATGGCGGGAAATCACGGCTTCATCAAGGGTCATTTTTCTCTCCTGGCGAACATTCAAATAATGCGGGGCGCACCGTCCCGTAGAGTCGCCGAGGATAAACGCAACGCCAGCGAAGATAAATTGGTGAAAAACGGCAACACTTTCACTCACAAAGTGAAAATGCGGTTTGCCTGCGCCCGCTTTTCTGGCACAACAGAAGCGCTTGTTATTTGCCGTTCGGAGAGATGATGATTCGGCTGGAAGATGTCACGCTGTTTGTTCGCTCGGCGCTGCTGGGCAGTTTTTCTAACGCCGCGCGCGAAGCCGGGCTGCTTCCCGGCCAGGTCAGCGCAGCGGTGCACCGTCTGGAGCGCGATCTCGATAAGCGCCTGTTCGTGCGCTCGACCCGCAGCCTGCGCTTAACTGCCGAAGGCGAAAAGTACCTCCCCTTCGCCCAGGAGATGCTGGAGGTGGTGCGCGCCGGGGCTGAAAGCCTGCATAGCGGCGATAACGAACCGCAGGGCGAGCTGCGCATGGCGGTGCCATCCGATCTGGGGCGTAACGTGCTGCTGCCGATCATCACCCGTTTTTGTGCCCAGTATCCGAAGGTCTCTCTGCGCCTCTCCCTTTCCGATCAGCTTAGCGATGTGTTTCGCGATCCGGTGGATGTCGCTATCCGCTACGGCGTGCTGGATAACAGCAGCTATGTGGCGCTGCCGATTGCCGAAGATAACCGCCGGGTGCTTGCCGCCTCGCCCGCTTATCTGGCGCAGCACGGCAGGCCGCAAACCCTCGATGAGGTGGTTAACCATCACTGTCTGCTCTTCACCATGAACAACCAGGTGTATGACAAATGGAGCTTTCCGGAAAATGGCCTGCGTCGGCAGCTGATCGTCAAAAGCCGGATGTTATGCGACGACGCGGATGTCGCCCGCCGCTGGGCGGTAGAAGGGATGGGCATTGTCTATAAATCGTGGATCGATGTTAGCGCCGATGTACTGGCCGGGCGGCTGGAGATGTTGCTGCCGCAGCATCCCGGCGAGGCCGCGCCGCTTAACCTTATCTGCCCGCACCGCAAACAGTTCTCCCCGGCGATTCGCCACCTGCACGCGGTTTTGCGGGAAGCGTTAAGACCCATTACTGCACAGCTGCGCAGCCTGGCAGCGGAAAAAACGCACGGATAACCAAAAGCGATCGCCATTACGCGCCAGGCTTAAAGTTTGACCTTCACAGGAGGAAGTGGCGATGGCATTACGTTCATTAGGCACCACGGGGTTACAGATCCCGGCATTAGTTTTTGGCGGCAACGTATTCGGCTGGACCGTCGATGAGCAGCAGAGCTTCAGTTTGCTGGACGCGTTACTGGAAAAGGGCTTTACGGCGATCGATACCGCAGACGTTTACTCTGCATGGGCGCCGGGCAACAAGGGTGGCGAATCGGAAACCATTATTGGTAAGTGGCTGGCGGCGCACCCTGGTCATCGCGACAAGATCACCCTATTTACTAAAGTGGGCGCCGATATGGGCGAACCCGGCAAAAAAGGGCTTTCGGCACGCTGGATTGAGCAGGCGGTTGATGACTCACTCCGTCGCCTGCAAACGGACTATATCGACCTCTACTTCTCCCACTGGCCGGATAGCGAAACACCCTACGATGAAACGTTAGGCGCTTACGAAAAGTTGCTGAAAGCGGGGAAAATTCGCGCGATTGGCGCGTCCAACCTCGACGCCCAACAGTTGGCAGAATCGCTGAAAGTGGCAGATGAGAAAGGGTTGCCGCGCTACCAGGTACTGCAACCGGAATATAACCTCTACGATCGCGAGAGCTTCGAAGGCGCGTTGCAGGATTTAACGGTACGGGAAAATATTGGCGTGGTGACCTATTACAGCCTCGCTTCCGGCTTCCTGTCAGGCAAATATCGCAGCGAAAGCGATCTTAACCAGAGCCAGCGCGGGCAGGGCATCGCCAAATACCTGAATCCACGCGGCTTCGCCATTCTCGACGCGCTCGACAAGGTGGCGGCGAATCATAATGTGAAACCCGCCGAAGTAGCGCTCGCTTGGCTTGTTAACCAACCGGGCGTCACCGCGCCGATTGCCAGCGCAACCAAAACCGCACACGTCGAGAGCTTCGCTACCGCGGTGGCGCTGAACCTCTCCACCGACGAGATCGCCGCACTAAATAAAGCCGGCGCGTAAACCACTAAATGCCCGGTGGCGCGCTGCTTACCGGGCCTACGAACTTCTGCACTTCATAAAATAAGGTTTTATAATCGCGCCACCTTCACTGTCGGCTGAAATAAAGATTATGAAAGCTTACGCCCTGGTTTCCCTGCTCCTTCTGTTTAGCCATCACGCTTATTCCGCGCAAAAAAGCATTTCCCACTGCATCGAACAATATGGCGAAAACAATGATGAGTGCCTGGCGGATGTAAACGATACCTCTGAGGCTGCGCTGAATAAGGCTTATGAAGCGAAGCTGAAAGAGATCGCCTCTTTTGACTACACGCGCTGGTGGCGAGGCTCTCAGGAGCAGAAAGATCGCATGCTGGCAACCTATAAGCAGAATCAGAAAGAGTGGCTTCAGTACAGAAACAGCTACTGTGAACTGGTGAGCACACAAGCCATGGGCACCCATGTATTTGGTGAAGCTATGTTAGGTTGCGTTCTCAATATGAATGCGTTGCGCATCGATCAGATTAATAAAATCCGGCTTTAAAACCGCCATACCGCGATGCTTTTCCGGCCCACAAACCCCGTAGGCCGGATAAGGCGCAAGCCGCCATCCGGCATCGCCCTTCATTGCTGGGAGCCGACCCGCCAGGCCATCGCAGCGCTGGCGACGGCGAACAGCGCCATGATCCACGCCATCGTCCACGGCGTGCCGTCGCGAAATCCCGCCAGCAGCAGGGAAGAGATAATGCCGCTGCCATATTGCAGGGAGCCAATCAGCGCCGAGGCCGAGCCGGCAAAGGCCGGGACGGTATCCAGCGCGGCGGCGGTCGAGGCAGCGGCGATAATGCCGTTCATCGAAAAGAAGACAAACACCGTAATCAGCACCGCAACCAGACCGCCAAATTGCAGCTTCACCAGCAGCGCCAGCACTATGCCCGCGAGGGCAGCCAGCGTGACGGCAATCTTCAGCAGCTTATCGAGCGGATGGCGCTGCACCAGCCGTCGGTTAACGGCACTCATCCCCATCAGACCAACAATATTGAGCGCAAACAGCCAGCCAAAATGCTGCGGCGCGACGCCGTAATAGCCGATATAGACGAACGGCGAGCCGGTGACGAAAGCGTACGCGGAGACATAGAAAAAGGTGACGCACAGCGTGTAACGCATAAACGCGCGGTTGCGCAGCAGCGTGATGTAGTTGCGAAATACGCCCGCCAGCGATGCATGAATGCGCTTCTCGGCGGGCAGGGTTTCCGGCAGCGCGAAGAGGGAGACAAACATCAGCCCGCCAATCACCACCAGGATCCAGAAAGCCGCATGCCAGGTAGTGAACTTGATAATCTGCCCGCCCGCCAGCGGCCCGATAATCGGGGCGATCGCCATAATAATGGTCAGGGTAGAGAGCATCTGCGCCGCGCGGGTGCGCACAAAGAGGTCTCGGATCATCGCTCGCGCCAGCATCGGCCCGGTACAGGCACCAAATGCCTGAAACACGCGCCAGAACACCATCTGATGGATCTCCGTCGATAACGCACACCCCGCCGAGCCGATGATAAACAGCACCATGCCGATAAACAGCGGCTTGCGGCGACCAATCGCATCGCTCACCGGCCCCCACACCAGCTGCGCCAGCGCGAAGCCCATCAAAAAGCCGGTGATGGTCAGTTCGACATCGCCCTGCAGCTCGCGCGCCATCAACGGCATCGCGGGCAGATAGATATCCGTCGACAGGGAGGTGAAGGCCATCAGCGCGCTGAGGATCGCGAGAAACAGCGGCCCGTGTAGCTTGGTTTGCATAAGATCCTGATTAAGTCACGAAGAGGGTGCCGACAACGCGGCGCGTTAACTTAAGCAGGGCGACACAAAGCATAACGCCATTAAATCATCATGGCGTTAACGCGGGCTCAGGCGTGGCGTTCACTGACCGTCATGGTAAAGACCACGGGGAGGTCGCCATCGTTGGCGTAGTGGTGCGGCACATCGGTTTGCGCCACGGCAGAGCACCCTTCGGCAATAATCAGCGACGATTGCGCGACCTCTAACGTCAGCGTACCGCGCTCAACGTGCAGCAGCTCGACGGTGCCGACCGGATGGCCAGGCGAGGTAAAACGCTCACCGGGAAAGATCTCCCAGCGCCACAGCTCAAGCATATCCGGGCCGCTGGTGCCCGCCAGCAGGCGCGCGCTGCCGCCTTTCTCGCCGCGCCAGAGCAGCGGAATATCCTCTTTGGCAATCAGGTGCGCCAGCGGTTTACTGGCGACATCAACAATGTCGGCCACCGAGACGCCCATCGCCGCCGCAATTTTGCACAGCAGCGCGATGCTCGGGTTGGCGAGACATTTTTCAATCTCGACCAACATACCTTTACTGACGCCCGCCCGGCGGGAGAGCTCATCCAGCGAGAGTTTTTGCTGCTTACGAAACGCTTTGATTCGCGTAGCAACCGCTTCACTGACGCGCTGGATATCCGCGCCGGAGTCGGTCGATTTATTGACTTTTTTGGTCATCGGTCGATACTGTGCAATAAAATGGTCACTAAAAAGGATTATCCAATGCTTTCCGTTCAGCCGTCAATCGATGCGCGTCTTGCCGCGCTGGCGCCCGGCTTTCGCGCTATCAGCATCTCGTTGCAGGCCGCGCCGCTGATCCACCCGCAGGTGGGCGAAGAGGCGTTAATCCACGCTTGTGCATGTGTCGCGGCGGGCGAGCCTGCGTGGGCGGATGCGCACCTGGCGGCCTGGGATGAAGTGTTTAAACAGTTTGGCGCGAAACCCAAACGCACGCCCTGTTCCGCCCAGGCTTTACGAAAACGCGTATTGCGAGACGGTGTACTACCCGCCATTGACCCGGTAGTCGATCTCTATAACGCCATCAGTTTGCGCTACGCTGTGCCGGTCGGCGGCGAAAATATCGCCGCGTATGTCGGCGCGCCCTGCCTGACGCTGGCCGACGGCAGCGAGCCGTTCGATACCCTGAAAGAGGGCGAACCGGCGCTGGAATCACCGGAGCCAGGGGAGGTTATCTGGCGCGATGCGCAGGGCGTAACCTGCCGACGCTGGAACTGGCGTCAGGGTGTGCGTACCCGGCTGAGTGCGGCAGACAGCCAGATGTGGTTTATCCTTGAGAGTCTGCCGGCAATGCCGCTCGATGCATTATGTGAGGCAGGCGACGAACTGATCGCCGGGTTAGGTCGTATGATGCCGGGTTGCCACACTGAAAAAAGCCTGATTGGGTTTGCGTAATGAGGGAACAAGAATGGACTTCACAGGATTAAGCGCCTTTGCGCTGACGCCGCTTCTCGATGACCGCCTGGATGAGGCGGCCTATATCACCATTATTGAAAAACTGCGCGCTGCTGGCGTCGACTCCATCGGCGCGCTCGGCTCTACGGGATGTTATCCCTACTTTAGCCGCAGCGAGCGCGCGAGCGTCCTGCGTCTGGCAACGGAGTATTCCGGCGCAGTGCCGGTGATCGCCGGGATTGGCGCGCTGCGTACGCGCGATGTGCTCTGGCTGGCGGAGGATGCGCAGAAAGCGGGCGTCAGCGCCGTGCTGCTGGCCCCGGTCTCCTATCATCCGTTAACGGAAGATGAAGTCTTCGATCTGTTTGCCACCGTCACCCGCGAACTGTCGGTGCCGCTCTGTATCTATAACAACCCTAACGCCACGCACTTTAACTTCAGCGACGAGCTATTTGCCCGTATCGCCCAGCTGCCTAATATTGGCTCGATCAAAATCCCGCCTCTTGCCGCGGAGCTTGCCCCGGAGCGGGTGAGTGCGCTGCGCGCGCAAATCCCGGCGGAGATCCGCCTCGGCATCAGCGGCGACGGCACGGCGGTTGAAGCGCTGAATGCCGGGTGCAGCGTCTGGTATTCGGTGTTCGGCGGGCTCTTCCCGCAGGCGGCACTGGCAATTTCCCGCGCGGCGATGGCGGGCGATATCGTACAGGCGCGCCAGCATACCGCCGCGCTCCAGCCGCTATGGGATCTGTTTAAGCGTTACGGCGGCAGCCTGCGCGTTATCGCCACTGCCGCAGAGCTGCTCGGCGTGGTGAAAGCACCGTGTTTACCCGCGCCTTTACAGACGCTGCAAGGCAACGCACGACGCGAGGTTGCCCAGGTTATTGAGCAACTGCGATTAACCGTGTGAGAGGGATGCCGGATGGCGGCTGCGCCTTATCCGGCAAAAATAGCTTTGTAAACCCCATAGCTGGTACGTACTGTCGAAGCATTAAATTTCAGCACTGGAACAGTAAATGGTAAAAACAGCGGTCTTCAAAAGTAATCGTCGTCTGACCATGCACGCGCCCAAAGCGGTGACGCTGCCAGGGGACGTGAAACAGGTCGATATCATTTCCGTAGATAATTCGCGCATCATCATGCCGGCGTTGGACAGCTGGTTTGACGGTGAAAGAGCATCATCAGATTTTATGCCTTCACGGGAACAGCCGGGCGAACAGGACAGAGAAGCGTTTTGATGCTCAAATCATGCTTGATACAAACTTCTGAATTTTCGACTTATAAAATAAGCCAGAAATCCTCCGCCAGGCTTCCAATGGGCATCATGTGCAGATGCGTAAACTAACAACACCCATGAATTTATGCGTATCCCGGGCTTAAGATTGCAGGACTGGACAACACACTAGCGAATTATTTTCCCAGCCGCTTCGCCACAAACCTTGAGATCGCCGGGCCGGTAATCAGCACCACAATAAAGCGCCCGGTCTGCATCGCCATCACAAAGGCGATATCAACATGGCTGGATGAGGCGATAATTGCCACCGTATCGGCCCCGCCGGGGCTGGTGGCGAGGTAGGCGGTAAGCGGATCGATGCCGGCAAATTTCACCAGCAGGAAGGCGAAACCGCAGCAGATCGTCACCAGCGTCAATACCGACAGCAGCACGCGGGGCAGGGCGCGGGCGGCGTAGCGCACAATCTCGCGCGTAAAGCGCAGGCCAATACTCCAGCCGATAAGCGCGTAAGAGAGCGCCAGCAGCCACGGCGGCAACTCAAGCGTCATTAGGCCGCTATCCTCGACGATAATCCCCAGCGCGAGCGTAATCAGTAACGGCCCGGAGGGCATTTTCACGCGTCGGGCAATTAGAAAACCAATGGCAATCAGCATTAACGTTGCGATAAATGGCCACGCGCGCAGCGGGGCGAACAGCGTAAAGGTTGCCACCGCATGCTCGGCGCTTTCTGCCCCCATGCCGAGGCGGGTGACCAGCACCGCGACCAGCGCCACCACCATCACCCGCAGATACTGCATAAAGGCCACCAGGCGCACATCGGCGCCAAAACTCTCTGCCATGATTGTCATCGCCGCTGCCGCGCCGGGCGATGAACCCCAGATGGCAGTCGAGCCGGGAAAAACCTGCAATTTCGCCATTATCCAGCCGAGAATGGCGCTGGCGAAAATTACGGAGAAAATACAGACCACAAACAGCGGCCAGTCGGCGGCGATACGACCAAATACCGACGGCGGAATGGCGTGCGCAATCATCGCGCCAACCACCGCCTGCGCGGCGCTAAACCCCTGTTTATTAATGGTGACCGGGCGGCCGTTGATGGCGAGAAAAATGCCCGCGAACATCGGGCCAAGCAGCAGGGCGGCGGGAAGATGGAGCCACTCCATTACCACCACCAACAATAATGAGAGCGTAATAAGCTGCAACCAGTTACGCCATATGGGCGTTAACGTGGTCATTAACGGCAATCCTTTTGTGTCGCCGTAATATGAATAAATAGGCTGGATGACATACGCTTCCCGCAATCAATAAATTGAAGAGCAAATCAGATTATTGGAATGTAAGCGCTCTCTCTGTGGACTGCAAACCTGAGACTCTTTTTAGATAAAAAGGGTGTAAATCAAACATTATTTACACCCTGCATTACTACTGGCGACAAAATAAAGAGATCTTTTATTACTGGAATTCCTGCCCAACGACCTCGTCCCGTGCCGCCATAATGCAATCCAGCACGTGCTTCATCAGCTCCGGCGTCAGGTGCATATTCATAATGTAGATTTTCAGGGCGAACACTTTGGCCTCCGGATCGGCCGCATCGCGGTTGTACTCGGTGACGCAGAAACCGGTGGTAAAGCTCATATAGGGCGTATGCATCCCGTTGATCTGCTTACCTGCGCGGAACCATTCATAGAGTTTATTGCCAATCGCTAGCGTTAACTGATTATGTGCCGACAGCTGCGGTTTATACGCGGGGTCGGTCAGTTCACGTTGATACTGCTGCTGGGCATTCACTCCCTGCGGATAGATGCGCAGCAGGGTGACCATGCCATTATCCTGCGGATTGACGCATACCGTAGATTGCTCTGCTTGCAGCAGATTACGCATCACCAGATGATTTTCCAGGATCGAGCCCAGACATGCCTGGAAGCCCTCATAGCCAAAGTATTTCATCGTCGCCCAGCCCGCGACTGCGCCGGTTGCCGCGCGCGAGACTTCAAGCGTGTAGTGGTAAGGGTTGTAATCCGTGCGGGACTGCAAATAAGCCGAGCCAGGGCGCTGCAACAGCGCTTCAAACTCACCAGCATCGCGATATGCAAAGAAGCTGCTGGTGTAAGGCGAAAAGCCCGCTTTATGGAAATCAATGCCAATAGCGTCCGCGTATTTCATCTTCTCAAGTTCACGAGCGTTGCTCTTCATCATCGGCAGTAGCGCTTCGGTGAACTGCAGCGGGTTAGTGGCAAAGTCATATTTCTGGAAGGCCAGCCATGACCAGCTGGTCACCGCATCGCAGTAGAGCAGCGCCTTGCCATATGGCGCGGCGTTGCGATAGCGATCCAGTAAGCGGCGCACGTCCGCCACCGGATCGAAGGCGTTAGCGTCGGTTGTCCCCATCGTACAGACCACTGACGCAACCGGGATATTTTGCATCCACAGCGCAATCAGCACCGCTTCCAGATCTTTTAGATCCATGGCGTTAGTCTTTGGATCGGTTTTGATGCAGATAATGTTATCCGTTCCTAGACCGGTCCAGTCGGTGCTGTTGAGCATGGTGAAGTGCGCCTGCTGGGAACAGAGGACTTTCGCATTAGTGCGAACGCCTTCGCGTCTGGAGCCAGGCAGCACGCGCGACAGGGCATATTTGAGATGATAGGTCCAGCAGCCGGAGCCGCCGTAGGTATAAAGACCGCCAGCACGTTGCGCATCCCAGCCAATCAGGTTTGCTACCATCCCGGCGCTTTCCAGTTCCGCGCGTTGAACGTTCCAGGAGTACTCCCCCGACACAATATTAGGGGAGAAGACCTGCGCGATCATGCCTGCAATAACTGAAGCCGTATTTCCCTGCGGGATGGTATTGCACATCGCTAAGGGATGGCCCCAGTTCGGCATACCGTGAAAAAGTGCTGCCGTCTCGTTAATAACATCCTCGCACTGGCGTAAATTATCGGCCATTTCGGCAACCCTGACACTTTTATAATCAACGTCAAGCTTACCGCTATTACCTAACCACGCCGGGCCATTATTCTGCGGACGCAATCGGTTTATATGCTCTGAAATACGCGTCATGTTTTCAGTAAGAGCATCATGGTTATCAGAAAAGGCTGAAGGAAACAACGAGCTGGCTACTTCCTGATATTTCTTTGCTCGTCTGTTTGGATCTTTATTAATAGTATTCATCACAATCCTTTGCGCGTGGAGTGGTATTAAATGAGCGCTTTTTGCGGTTCTCTTAAAATAGGGTAGAGCTCAGGGAAACCGTCGACGCAGAGTTTGAAATCTGCGGGTTTGAAGCCAAGACGCCCGGCAAGACGCTGCACACGCGCAGCCGTACATTCGGCATAGCAAGGAACGCCTGCTTGATCCTGTAAATGGATTAACCGGTACATCAACGCGTTGATAACGTCCATGCCGCGATCCTGGCCAGGAATAGCGAGCACGAAAATATAGAAGTGGGGAGTTGTTGGATGATAAGCGCTCAGCTTGTGCATTAAATAGGCCATAGTGGCGTAATCGGCACTATATTCATCTCGTAATTGCTTGAACAGGATCTCATCGGTAATATTTTCTGAGTCATAATGAAAATACATTAGTGCGCCGACATTATTTTCATCAATAATAACGCCGCCTTTGCGTAGCGCGACTTCGGCATAGATCCTGAAAAAGCTGCGCAATGCCTCTCGTCGTCTTTCCGGTGCCGGAAAGGCTGATTCAATAAGCACATCGTCATAAAATGCCTCGGCCAGCAGGTCGCATATCAGCTCGATATCAGAAAAGGTAGCATCCCTTACATTCATTATTTTCCCTCGGTTGGTTGGATTGATATAAATGCTTTATTAATGCGTCTTATTAATTTCAGGAGGTGGTATGGCGCAAAAAGATATCATGATTAATAAATGCGAGGGTGACGAAACATCCGAAAATAAATTATCGGGTGTATTCTGTTAATGGGGTGAATAATTATTGAGGTTTTTTTGTTCACTCACGTGAAAACGATATTTTTTATTTAAGAGAATAAAATTAAGGGAAAGCAATTCAGGAATTTATCTTTTTATTTAACTTTTTCATTTTTCCTCTCTTCATTCTAAAAGGAGATGCATTAAGCTAGCTGAGAGGATTTACCTCTATCTCTTTTAAAAATAACGCGTTCAGGATGAAGCGTTATTATGCTTTTCCCAGCGGATCAGATCGACAATGTCTTTTTCGCCCTCCGTCTCTTTTAAGCGGCGTTGCTGCTCGGTGAAGCGAGAATATTCAGCTAGTGCTTTGTCATCAGCTATTTTTTTAGTGATTTTGCCTGCGTCATGTAAAACCTCCCGATCGTTAAATTGCAAAAATTGATCTAGCTTATCTTGCCAGTCTCTCAGGAATATTTGCTTACGACGACGGGCCTGATCTTCTGCAAAATCTAGCCACATATTTACTATACGGTTGAGCTCTCCAACCTCATGTTGGCTGAGGAAATTTTTGGCGACTGTGACATCACATTTACGCACCTCATCGCCTTTATAGCTGGTTAAACCCATATTAGGTTTATTGGCGTCTGCTCGCTGATAGATAAGCTCAGCCGCGGTATGGCCTGTACAGGCAAAATGGAGCTTGTTCTGGATGGTCTGGAAAAATTGTGTGGTCTCTTTTAGCGTCGGCTGATAATCAGCAGCCAGCGCAAAGATCTCTCGAACCCGCAAATAGACCCGACGCTCGCTGGCGCGAATATCGCGGATGCGTTCAAGCATCTCATCGAAATAGTCAGGCAAAGCGGATGAACCGACAGGCGGATTCTTGAGCCGGATATCATCCATTACAAAACCTTTGACCAGGTACTCTTGCAGGGTTTGCGTTGCCCACTGGCGGAATTGTGTGCCGCGGACAGAGCGGACGCGGTAGCCCACGGCAATAATGATAGGCAAGCTGTAGTGAAGCGTATTACGACTTACTTGCCGTGTTCCTTCTTGTCGAACCTGTAAGTAAGACTTACAGGTTACATTTTGTTCAAGCTCGTTCTCTTCATAAATAGCTTTAATATGTTGAGTAATAGCTTGCGGCGTCACTTGATAAAGTGAAGCAATTGCAGCCTGCGGAAGCCACAGCGTATCGCTTTCAAAGCGGCATTCAATACGCACTTTCCCGTCTCCGCTGGCGAACATAATGAACTCGCCCGCGGGGGATGGGGGTAGGTGTTTATCAGTCATGTCGTCTCCGCGCTACGCATATGAAGTGAGAGTGGTTGATGCAGTATGCCAGAGAGGTACACTGCATTTCATTAGTGCAACCGCTACTTGTTAATACACCTTGAAGGGATATTAAACCGGTCAGGAGTCTTTGCAGGCCGTTTTTATCATGCTCTTAATTTCCTTCAGCTCACTGCTGCTCTTTTTCGCTTCGGCTAATAAAAACTCCTCTCTTTCACTGTATTTCACCAGCACGATACAACCATTCATTGCTTTAACCGTTAAATGCTGTCCTGTATCAAACCCGGCATCGCGAAGCCACGCGCCTGAAAGAGTAATGCTGGGGATGCTTTTATCGCCACCATTTGGGCGGTAACGCACAATTACGCTGCGCTCGGTTCCGGTAGTCGGGATCGCTGGGGTAGAATGCGAATCAGCCATTATCAACTCCTTGATAGTTGTGATGGTTAGCTCTTGTCAGGTATGGCATTACCTGATGAGAGCGTTTAAGAATCAGGTCGTCTTTCCTTGAAGGTACGTACCTGTTGGTTAAGGATTATGCTCCAGGTACGTACATGACAACAGCCAAACGTGATACCAATCAATCAAAATGCGGCAAAGCTCCCACCTTTCAAATGCGTATTACACCGGAACTAAAACAACAATTTGACGCAGCTGCAAAAAATGCGGGGATGAGTTTAGGTAATTGGCTTAAATCTTTAGGAAGAAAAGAACTGGAAAGATTAGCGAACGATGCCTAAGAAAAATAAAACAAGCGTGACGCTGAATTAATTTAATACGCGCTCAGGCTGCAAAAAGCATGGTGTAAATAAGAAGTGATATTTAGCGATGTGCCAACTAGAGGCTTAATTTTGGCGGAAGATCACAGGAGTCGAACCTGCCCGGGACCGCTGGCGGCCCCAACTGGATTTGAAGTCCAGCCACCTCACCGGAGATGACGATCTTCCGCGCCTGCATTGCTACATGGAGGCGGGGCGCATTATACCTACTTTCAGTGATTTACCACATCCCTCACCGTAATTTTTCACATTCTGCTTTCCCTTTCTACGATCGTTTAAGATAAATCTCTATCTTTTCCATTGCTTAGCTTTTTTCATACGTTAAGGAATCGCGATCACAGAAAAGAATAAACGTAATTTAATAACCAGAAATCGCAATTTCCGCCCGTAAAGCGATCGATTAAAACCCTTAACACCGCAATCGGCATGGTTTTGCTGCGTTAAGGAAACAAAAATGGACAGTCAGGCTATTTCTGTAAAAGAAAAGATTGGCTACGGGATGGGCGATGCCGCCAGCCACATCATCTTTGATAACGTCATGCTCTACATGATGTTCTTCTATACCGATATCTTCGGCATTCCCGCCGGGTTTGTCGGCACCATGTTCCTGCTGGCGCGTGCGCTGGACGCTGTTTCCGACCCCTGCATGGGGCTGCTCGCCGACCGTACGCGCAGCCGCTGGGGCAAATTCCGGCCATGGATTATCTTTGGCGCGCTCCCTTTCGGTATCGTCTGCGTGCTCGCTTACAGCACGCCGGATCTCAGCCTTAACGGCAAGATGCTCTATGCCGCCGTCACCTATACGTTACTCACCCTGCTTTATACCGTCGTGAATATTCCTTACTGCGCGCTGGGCGGGGTCATCACCAACGATCCGCAGCAGCGCATCTCTCTGCAATCCTGGCGCTTCGTGCTGGCTACCGCAGGCGGCATGCTCTCCACGGTACTGATGATGCCGCTGGTGACGCTGATTGGCGGAGGGGATAAGGTTGTCGGTTTTCAGGGTGGGATCGCCGTGCTCTCGGTAATCGCATTTATGATGCTGGCATTCTGCTTTTTCACCACCAAAGAGCGCATCCAGGCACCACCAGCGACCACCTCCATGCGCGAAGATCTGCGCGATATCTGGCAAAACGATCAGTGGCGCATTGTGGGTATGCTGACCATCCTGAACATTCTTGCGGTGTGCGTGCGCGGCGGCGCGATGATGTATTACGTCACGTGGATCATGGGCGATGCCGCCATCTTTACTGCTTTCCTCACAACCTACTGCGTCGGCAACCTGATTGGCAGCGCGCTGGCGAAACCGCTCACCGACTGGAAGTGCAAAGTCACCATCTTCTGGTGGACCAACGCCGCGCTCACCCTGCTCAGCATCGCCATGTTCTTTATCCCCATTCAGGCCAGCTTCACCATGTTCGCCTTTATCTTTGTTATCGGCGTGCTGCACCAGCTGGTCACCCCGATCCAGTGGGTGATGATGTCTGATACTGTCGATTACGGCGAATGGTGCAACGGCAAGCGTCTGACCGGCATCAGCTTTGCGGGCACGCTGTTTGTGCTGAAACTCGGCCTCGCCCTTGGCGGCGCACTGATTGGCTGGGCGCTGGCGGGCAGTGGCTATGAAGCCGCCGCACCGCGGCAAAACAGTATGACGCTCACCATCATCGTCTCGCTATTCACACTGGTGCCGGCTGCCTGCTATCTGCTCAGCGCCATTATCGCCAGACGCTACTACACCCTGAAAACCCCCCTGCTGAAGTCGATTGCGGCGCAGCTGGCGCGCGGCGAACGCCGTAGCCAGAAGCGCTTCGGCAATATCTCACCCCGGGAAGAGTTACTGTAAGGAGCAACGTATGAAGATCAGTGATGGCAACTGGCTTATCCAGCCCGGCCTGACATTAATCAATCCGATTCAGGTATTTGATGTTGACCAGCAGGGGAGTGAGATGGTGGTGTATGCCGCCCCGCGCGACGTGCGCGAGCGCACCTGGCAACTGGATACGCCGCTCTTTACGCTGCGCTTCTTCTCGCCGCAGGAGGGCATTATCGGGGTGCGTATCGCGCACTTTGAGGGCGGCATAGAGAAAGGTCCGCATTTTCCGCTCAACATTGCGCAAGATGTGGCTGTCGCGATAGATAACACGCAGACGTATGCCGAGCTACGCAGCGGCGCGCTGGCCGTTCGGGTGACGAAAGGCGAAGCGTGGGCCATTGATTTTCTGCGCAACGGCGAGCGCATCACCGGCAGCCAGCTTAAAAACAGCGGCTACGTGCAGGATGGTAACAGCGGGCGCAAATACGTTTTCGAACGGCTGGATCTGGGCGTCGGTGAAACGGTTTATGGCCTGGGCGAGCGCTTCACTGCGCTGGTGCGGAACGGGCAATCTGTGGAAACCTGGAACCGTGATGGTGGGACCAGCACCGAACAAGCCTATAAAAACATTCCCTTCTATCTCACCAACCGGGGCTACGGCGTGCTGGTCAGTCATCCGCAGGCGGTGGAGTTCGAAATCGGTTCGGAGAAAGTCTCCAAAGTGCAGTTCAGCGTTGAGGGGGAGTCGCTTGAGTACTTCGTCATTGACGGCCCGACACCGCAAGCGGTGCTAAACCGATATACCCGCTTCACCGGCCGCCCTGCGCTACCACCGGCGTGGTCGTTCGGCCTGTGGCTCACCACCTCTTTTACCACCAACTACGACGAAGCGACCGTAAACAGCTTTATCGACGGCATGGCTGAGCGCCAGCTGCCGCTGCATGTTTTTCACTTCGACTGTTTCTGGATGAAGGCCTTCCAATGGTGCGATTTTGAGTGGGACCCGGTGACCTTCCCGGATCCGGCAGGGATGATCAAACGCCTGAAGGAGCGTGGGCTAAAAATCTGCGTCTGGATAAACCCCTACATTGGACAAAAATCCCCGCTGTTCCGCGAACTGAAAGAGAAGGGCTATCTGCTGAAACGCGCGGACGGCTCGATATGGCAGTGGGATAAATGGCAGCCGGGGCTGGCGATTTATGACTTCACCAACCCGCAAGCCTGCCAGTGGTATGCCGATAAGCTCAACACGCTGGTGGCCATGGGCGTCGACTGTTTTAAAACCGATTTCGGCGAGCGCATCCCAACGGATGTGGTATGGCACAACGGTGCCTGCCCGCAAAAAATGCATAACCACTACGCCTATATTTACAACGAGATGGTGTGGAACGTGCTGAAAGATAAGGTGGGTGAGCAAGAGGCGGTGCTGTTTGCCCGCTCGGCCTCCGTCGGCGCGCAACAGTTTCCGGTGCACTGGGGCGGCGACTGTTATGCCACCTATGAATCGATGGCGGAAAGCCTGCGCGGCGGGTTATCCATTGGTCTTTCCGGCTTTGGTTTCTGGAGCCATGATATCGGTGGCTTCGAGAATACCGCGCCTGCGCATGTCTATAAGCGCTGGTGTGCGTTCGGCTTACTCTCCAGCCACAGCCGCCTGCATGGCAGCAAATCCTATCGGGTGCCGTGGGCTTACGATGACGAGTCCTGCGATGTGGTGCGCTTTTTCACGCAGCTGAAATGCCGCCTGATGCCCTATCTCTACCGGCAGGCGGTAGCTGCAAACGAATCGGGTGTACCGATGATGCGCGCAATGATGCTGGCTTTCCCGGACGATCCGGCCTGCGATTACCTTGACCGCCAGTATATGCTCGGCGACGTTCTGCTGGTCGCGCCGGTGTTCAGTGAAGCGGGTGAGGTGCAGTTTTACCTGCCGGAAGGGCGCTGGACGCACCTGTGGCATAACGACCTCCTCGACGGCAGCCGTTGGCACAAACAGCAGCATGGCTTTATGAGCCTGCCGGTCTACGTTCGCGACAATACGCTGCTGGCGCTGGGCGATAACGATCGGCGACCCGATTACGCATGGCATCAGGGCACCGCGTTCCAGCTCTTTCAACTCGACGATGGGCGCGAAGCCGTGTGTGAGGTGCCGGATAGCCGCGGCGAGAGCGTTTTCCGTTTATCAGCCAAACGTGAAGGCGCTGTGATTACCGTGCGGGCTGATGGCGAAGGCAAAAACTGGACGCTATGCCTGCGCAATATTATGCAGATAACCCATCTGCAGGGGGCGACGGCGAACAGGAGTGAAACCGGTTTGGTCATTACCCCGCAGGGCACCGAAGTTTATATCACCCTCTAAGCGCAGATTGCCCGGTGGCGCTACCGCTTACCGGGCCTGCAAAAAGCGAAGGTCAAACGTAGAAACGTAGGCCGGATAAGCGCAGCGCCATCCGGCAATGGTGCAGGAGCTGCCCGGTGATGCTAACGCTTACCGGGCCTACAAAGGGAAAGTCAAACGTAGGCCGGATAAGCGTAGCGCCATCCGGCACGGTTTTACGGCGTCGCCTGCGGCGCGGCGGCTGGCGCAACGGCACCCGCGCTGCTCACCGTGCCGCTGTGCATGCTCTGCTTAATCTGCTGTTTTTGCGCGTTCACCGCCTGTAACTCGCCGTTGACGGAGGGTTTTAACGGTGCCTCGGCGCGCACCTGGCCGCTGGCGGTTAACTGTAAATTACCTTCGCCATCAATCGGCAATGCGGGCCAGCCCCACGCCTGCAATACATTGACCGGCACACCGCGCCCGTTGAGGCTGACATTGACGCTGCGGTCCGGCGTTTGCGCAACCACCGCTCTTGCTTCCAGCAGCCCCTGACCGGTAAAGGCGCTAAGCTCGGTGATATTGACCGTGTTGCTATTGGCATTGAGCGCCAGCGACGGACGGCGGACATCGACGCGGTTAAAGGTGCCTGCGGCAGCGTTCAGCTTCGCATTCCCACTCCAGACACCCCATTTCCGTTCGCGCACCAGCTGCAAATTGTTGCCATACCCATCCAGCGCGGTGAGCTGCCACGGGAACGTCGGATCGATATCAATCACCAGGTTGCGGCTGGCGCTGAATTTTTTCAGCACCAGGCTATTTAGCCATGGGGGCAGATCCTCCATCCACAGCTGTTTCCAGTTCGCCGGCAGCGTGTACTCCAGGCCGGCAAACGCCGCATCGTCCAGCACTAGTGCTTTGCCTGTGCGGTACCAGTTACCGGAGGTGCGCACCATGCCGTTTTCCCAGCGGGAGGTGAACTGCTGCAGCGCGATGCCCTGCGGGGAGAAGCTGGCATTCAGAATCGGGTCGAAAAAGTGCAGCGAACCGTAGATAAACTCGCTGGCATTCATCGACAGTTTGCCCTCTTCGCTCTCCCAGTCGCCCTTCTTGAAAGTCAGGTTGCGCAGGCTAAGATCGAGGTCAGTCACTGCCCACTCTGGCCCCTGCAAGGTGGCGTCGGTCACTTCCACACGGCCGATTTTCAGCGAAGGTAGGGTGGTGAGCGGGGCAAAGAAATCCTGCAGCGACTTATCGCTTTGCAGACGAATATCGTTAAGACGCAGATTATTCACCACCCAACTGCCATCGGCGCTGCGCTTTGCATCACCCGTGAGCGAGCCGCGCGCCATATCGGCACCGATAGTGGTTAAGGTCACCACATCTTTATCAATGCTGCCCTGAATCAGCACGTTACTGGCGGGAACGCCATTTAACGTCAGCGAACCGGCGCTCATCTGCAACTGTGCTTTACTGCCGATCACATTACCTGCGGCTGGCTGCCAGGGTGAGATACCGCCGGTAACGCGCTGCGCGCTTAACTCCCAGCCAGTTGCCGGGCTGTTAAAAGCCATGTTGCGCAGTTGCAGGCGATCGGCCTGGAAAGGTAGCGGCGCGGCGGTGGGGGAGAGGTTAAGCGTACCGTCCTGTAGCAGAATGGTGTCGGCATGCAGCGGGTCAGTGAGTTGCCGGCTGCTGAGGCCGATATCGACCATTTTCGCCACCAGCGTTGCTGGCTGGCCTTTGCGGCCGAAACTGACGCCTTTTAATACCAGATGAGAAGGGGAAGAGAAGCGGTGGTCAACGGAATCGAACGTGAGGTGATAATCGCTGTTGTCGCTGATCCACTGGCTCGCTTGCGTTGCGCCCCAGCGAGTTTGCAGCAGGAAGTAGGCCGCCAGCAGCAGCACAAACAGGATAATAACGACCGCTAACAGCAGCTTCCCAAGAAATTTCATCATCTTCCTCCCTCACGTGACCGTAAGGGAGTTATGCACGAATTGTGCGCGATGCTCAAGGGAGGAATGATGAAAGGAAATTGCGGCGGCAGCAGAGGATGCTCTGTTGCCGCGCGAGGTAATTTACTCTTTTTCCGGTGGGAAAATCAGGTTCAGGACGATAGCGGTGATCCCGCCTGCTGCGATGCCGGAGGAGAGCAGGTTTTTCAGCCAGTCCGGCGCAAATTGCAGGATCTGCGGCTGCTGCGACACGCCTAAACCTACCGCCAGCGACAGCGCGATAATCAGGATCGCGCGGCGGTTGAGCGGTTCGCGGGAGACGATGCGCACGCCGGAGGCGGCAATAGTGCCGAACATCACCAGCGTGGCGCCGCCGAGTACCGGCTCCGGTAACTGCTGCACAAACGCGCTTACCGCCGGGAAGAGGCCGAGCACCATCAGCATCACCGCGATAAAGAAGCCGATATAACGGCTGGCGACGCCGGTCAGCTGGATCACGCCGTTATTCTGACCAAAGCAGGAGTTGGGAAAGGTATTGAACACCGCAGAGACAAAGGAGTTAAGACCATTCGCCAGCACGCCACCCTTCAGCCGCTTCATATAGAGCGGGCCGGTAACAGGCTGTTCAGAGACATCGGAAGTGGCAGTGATATCGCCGATGGTCTCCAGGGAGGTGATCATAAAGACCAGCATCAGCGGCAGCAGCAGGCTCCAGTCAATGCTCAGGCCGTAATAGAGCGGCGTCGGCACCATAAAGGTACTCTCCGGCGCGTTGTACTCCGGCAACATGCCCATAAACATCGCCAGCACATAGCCGACCGCCATCGCGATCACCAGTGAGGCAATGCGCAGATAGGGGTTGCGCTGGCGGTTAAGCAGGATAATCAGCCCGAGCACCACGCCTGCCAGCAGCAGGTTTTTCGGCGCGCCAAAGGTATGGTTGCCCATGGCCGCGAAGCCGCCACCGACGGAGGTCAGCCCAACCTGAATCAGTGACAGGCCGATAATCATCACCACTACGCCGGAAACCAGCGGGGTGATAATGCGGCGCGCCAGCGGCAGAATACGCGAGATAATCATCTCGGTGCAGCTTGCCAGCATCAAGGTGCCAAACAGCGCTGCCATCATCGTCGGCACATCGGCACCGCCGGTTTTCAGCGCCGTGCCGCCCATAATCAGCGGTGCCACGAAGTTAAAGCTGGTGCCCTGGATTGAGAGCAGCCCGGAGCCGACCGGGCCCCAGGCTTTAATTTGAATCAGTGACGCGACGCCGGAAGCGAAGAGCGACATGCTGAGAATATGTTGAGTGTCCTGAGCCGGTAAACCCAGCGCCTGGCAGATCAGCAGCGCGGGCGTGATCACGCCAACGAACATTGCCAGCAGGTGTTGCAGCGCAGCAAACAGCGTTTGCGGCAGCGGGGGACGATCTTCAAGGCGGTAGATCAATTCGCTGGGTTGAGTCTGCGCAACCGGTTGCGCATTTTCCGACTCGATGGTGTTTACGGACATCTCAAGCTATCCCCTGATGGAAAAGCGCTGATTTTATCGGACTGAATGGTAAAAGCAAACGGTTGCTTCGGCTGGAAGCATACTTTTCTAAGGGAGGTTGATCTCACACCATCAGGTTCTAAAAATCAGGCGTTGGAGTAGCGTTCGGTTTCTGGCATCCAGCGGTCAATCAGCGCTTCTGCCAGCTGCGGGTAACGTTCGTGAATATGGCGCGCAACGCGCTGAACTTCGGGGATCATTGCCTGGTCGCGCAGCAGATCGGCAACTTTGAATTCGGCATTGCCCGTCTGGCGGGTGCCCAGCAGTTCGCCCGGGCCGCGGATCTCGAGATCTTTTTGCGCAATCACAAAGCCGTCGTTGCTGTCGCGCAGCACCTGCAGGCGCTTTTGCGCGGTTTTCGACAGCGGGGATTTGTAGAGCAGCACACAGTGTGAGGCCACCGCGCCACGTCCGACGCGCCCGCGTAGCTGGTGGAGTTGCGCAAGACCAAGGCGTTCAGGGTTCTCAATAATCATCAGGCTGGAGTTCGGTACATCCACGCCAACCTCAATGACTGTAGTGGCGACCAGCAGATGAAGCTCGCCCTGTTTAAAGGCCTGCATCACTGCCTGTTTCTCGGTCGGCTTCATGCGGCCATGCACCAGCCCGACGTTCAGCTCCGGCAGAGCCAGCTTTAACTCTTCCCATGTCGCTTCCGCGGCCTGGGCTTCCAGCAGATCCGACTCTTCAATCAGCGTGCAGACCCAGTAGGCCTGGCGACCTTCGCCGGTGCAGGCGCTGCGGACGCGATCGATAATCTCGCTGCGACGCGTATCGGGAATGGCAACCGTGGTCACCGGCGTACGGCCCGGCGGCAGTTCATCAATCACCGAAGTATCGAGATCGGCATAGGCCGTCATCGCCAGCGTTCGCGGGATTGGCGTGGCGGTCATAATTAGCTGATGGGGATGAAAGCCCTGCTGCTGCCCCTTTTCCCATAGCGCCAGCCGCTGGTGGACACCAAAGCGGTGCTGCTCATCAATGATCACCAGTGCCAGGCCGTTAAACTGCACCTGCTCCTGGAAAATAGCGTGGGTGCCGACGATCATCTGCACCTGCCCGCTGGCAATCGCCTCTTGCTGCGCCAGGCGGGCTTTGCCTTTCTGCTTGCCCGCCAGCCAGCCAACTTCGATACCGAGCGGCGCGAACCACGCGCGGAAGTTATTGGCGTGCTGCTCTGCCAGCAATTCGGTGGGCGCCATCATCGCCACCTGCTTGCCATTGGCGATGGCGCGCAGGGCGGCAAGCGCGGCCACCAGCGTTTTACCGGAGCCAACGTCGCCCTGGACCAGACGCATCATCGGCATATCCAGCGCCATGTCGCGTTCAATTTCCGCCACCACCCGCGCCTGTGCGCCGGTTGGTTTAAAGGGCAGGGAGGCGAGCAGTTGCTCTTTTAACGTATCGTTAGCGGCGAGCGACTGCGCATGATAACGCTGCGCACCGGCGCGCAGCGCCAGCATGCTCAGGTTATGAGCCAGTAGCTCTTCGAGAATGAGTCGGCGCTGAGCGGGATGCTGCCCGCTCTCCAGTTCGCTTAATTGTAGCGAAGGCGGCGGGCGATGCAGCGTATGCAGTGCTTCTGGTAGGCTCATCAAACCCTGCGCCAGCTCGGGCGGCAGCAGTTCGCTGATGGCGCAGGTTGCCAGCAGCTCCAGCGCTTGATCGGTTAATTTGCGCAGCGTGGCCTGCTTAACGCCTTCGGTCGTTGGGTAGACCGGCGTCAGCGTCTCCTGAAGCTCCGGAGTGCTGAGGTCGCCCTGCACCTTATACTCCGGGTGGATCATCTCCGCGCCATACTTTCCCCGTTTCGCTTCGCCATAAGCCAGCACGCGGCGGCCAACCGCAAGGCTGTTTTTCATCGCTGCGTTGAAGTTGAAAAAGCGCATGGTCAGCATGCCGGAGCCGTCGCTAATCTGGCAGGTCATCATCCGGCGACCGCCGAAAGTGACGTTACAGTTCAGCACTTCGCCCTCCACCGTGGCGTAAATGCCCGGCAGCAGGTCAGCAATGGGGTAGAGTTGGGTTCGATCTTCGTAACGCAGGGGAAGGTGTAACAGCAGATCCTGAACGGTGTGCAGGCCAATTTTCGCCAGCTTGCTGCTCTGCGCCGCGCCAACGCCGGTCAATGAACTCAGTGGCACCGCATCGAGCAGCTTCCCTTTCATCGGTTACCTCGAAGCCTGCATGGTAGCCCACCACGTCGGGTCGGCTTCAATCTGCCCCTCATTATTCACATGAGGGTAAGGCAGGCCTTTTTGTTTCGCGACGCGGGCGAGCACAGGGTAGCCGCCTTCGAACAGCAGGCGCTGCTGCTCGGCGTCCGGCAACATGCTATTTTCACGCTTATACATACCGGCGTTTTGCCGCTGGCGCTGCGCTTCGTAGAGGATGAGCGCGGAGGCAACGGAGACATTGAGCGACTGCACCATGCCTGTCATCGGAATGATGATATCCCGATCCGCGAGATCCAGCGCTTGCTGGGTGATCCCGGTTTTCTCCTGACCCATCAAAATACAGGTCGGACGGGTATAGTCGATCTCACGGAAGTCGACGGCTTTGTCTGACAGATGGGTAGCCAGGATCTGCATGCCGCGCTGCTTGAGCACGCCGACGGCGTCTTCAATGGTACGGTGAGTTTTAACATCCACCCAGCTGTTGCTGCCCGCGGCGGAAGAGGCCATGGTTCGCATGCGGTTCCCCGGCCAGACAGCGTGCACTTCATGCACGCCGACGGCATCCGCAGTACGGATAATGGCAGAGACGTTATGAGGTTTGTGGACCTGCTCCATGCAGACCGTCAGATCCGGCTGACGCCTGGCGAGCATCTCGCGGATTCGCGCATAACGCTGAGCATTCATACAATCAGTTTCGGTTACGGGTGACTTTAATCACATCCGGCATCACGCGGATTTTACGCATGATATTCGCCAGATGAACGCGATCGCGCGCCGTCAGGCGGATGAACGCGCTATAAACGCGGCCATCTTTCTCTTCCGTATTCAGGCTCTGAATATTGGAAGCGGCGGTGTTAATGGCCGCCGTCAGGTTCGCCAGCGCGCCCTGGTGGTTAAACATATCCACCTTGATCTCGGTGATAAACTCTTGCGCCGTCTCTTTATCCCACTCCACGGCCATAAACTTCTCAGGCTCTTTCTGGTAGCCACGAATATTACGGCAGGATTCATGGTGGATAACCAGCCCTTTACCGGGGCTGACGTGGGCGACAATCGGGTCGCCAGGGATCGGGCGGCAGCATTTGGCGAAGGTGATCAGCACGCCGTCTGCGCCTTTAATCGGCAGGTGCGCGGTGTTTGCGCCAGTCGGTGCTGCGGTGCCTGGCGTTGCTTCCCCATGCTGCAGATTTTTCGCCACCACAACGCTCATCGCGTTGCCAAGGCCGATTTCTGCCAGCAGATCGTCAAGCGACGCCAGCCGCATACGCTCCAGCTCGCGCTGAATATGCTCCTGCGGAATTTCCGCCAGCTTGCGGCTTCCGCCCAGCGCGTGATTCAGCAGACGACGGCCGAGGCTTACGGAGTCGTCGCGCTTGAGGTTCTTCAGCATCTGGCGGATCTTCGCGCGCGCTTTCGAGCTGACGACAAAGTTCAGCCAGGCGGCATTCGGACGGGCGCCCGGCGCGGTGATAATCTCCACCGTCTGGCCGCTGGAGAGCGATTGCGACAGCGGGTAGGGCTGGCGATCGACGCGCGCGCCAACGCAGGCGTGACCGATATCCGTGTGCACCGCATAGGCGAAATCCACTGGCGTGGCGCCAGCAGGCAGTTCGACAATGCGGCCTTCGGGGGTGAAAACATAAATCTCATCGGGAAAGAGATCAGATTTAACGCTTTCGATAAATTCAAACGAGCTACCGGCGCTCTGTTGCAGCTCCAGCAGGCTCTGCATCCAGCGCTGGGCGCGGATTTGCGCGGTGGTGCTGCTTTCGCCGTGCTCTTTATAAGCCCAGTGCGCGGCAACCCCCATCTCCGCCATTTGATCCATATCTTCAGTACGGATCTGCACCTCGACCGGTACGCCGTGCGGGCCAATCATTGAGGTATGGAGGGATTGATAGCCGTTCGCCTTGGGGATGGCGATATAGTCTTTTACGCGACCGGGACGCGGCTTGTAAAGACTATGCATCTGACCGAGTACGCGATAGCAGGTATCGAGATCGTGAACAATGACGCGGAAGGCGTAAATATCCATGATCGAGTGAAAACGCTGCTCTTTCAGCACCATCTTGCAGTAGATGGAGTAAAGGTGCTTTTCCCGCCCGCTGACGCGGCAGGGAATACCCGCTTCCTGTAAACGCCCTTCGATTTCCGAGAGGATTTTTTGAATCATCTCTTTGCGGTTGCCGCGCGCGGCTTTTACCACTTCTTTGATCACGCGATAGCGGTTCGGGTAGAGCGCCTCAAAGCCCAGCTCTTCCAGCTCGGTTTTGATGTGATGGATACCTAAACGGTGCGCCAGCGGACTGTAGATTTCGAGGGTTTCACGGGCGATGCGGCGACGCTTGTCCGGGCGAAGGGAGCCCAGCGTGCGCATGTTGTGGGTGCGGTCGGCAAGCTTGATAAGGATGACGCGGATATCCTGCACCATCGCCATGATCATCTTGCGAAAGTTTTCCGCCTGCGCCTCTTTTTTATCCTGGAATTTGAGCTTATCCAGCTTGGAGACACCCTCCACCAGCTCGGCAACGCTTTTGCCAAAGAGCTGCTCCATATCCTGGTAGGTGGCGGGGGTATCTTCAATCACGTCATGCAGCAGCGCGGCCATCAGCGTTTCGTAGTCGAGTTTCATCTCGGCCAGAATACAGGCCACCGCTACCGGGTGCGTGATATAAGGTTCACCGCTTGAACGTGTCTGACCCTCGTGAGCGTCACGTGCAACGAGATACGCCTGCCTGAGACGTTTGATCTGGTCTTCAGGCAGATAGTTTTGAATCAGCTGATTCAGGCTTTCAAACAGATACAAGGGTGACCTGCAGGTTAATTAACGACGACCTTCAGCAATGGCGGTAACAGCCTGCAGTTCTGCGGCTTCCTGCTCTTGCTGTTCCTGGCGCTCACGTACATCAAGGATCTGGTTGTTAATCAGACCTTCTTCGATTTCGCGCAGCGCGATAACGGTGGTTTTATCGTTTTCTTCCGGTACTAACGGATCTTTACCGCCAACCTGCATCTGACGAGCGCGACGCGCGGCGACCAGCACCAGGTCAAAACGGTTACCAACTTTCTCTACAGCGTCCTGAACAGTTACGCGTGCCATACTTAAAATGCTCCACAGGTGAAGAAATGACTGGGCATGATACTGAAACCAGGCTCAGTCTGCCAATAGTTTGCTGATTAAAGCGTCATGTCGCTGCTTTTGGCGGCTCATGCGCAGACGTTCAGCGCGAATAATGGTTTTCAGATCGCCCAAGGCGGTATCGAAATCATCATTCACAATCAGGTAATCATACTCGGCGTAATGGCTCATTTCGGCAACCGCCTGCGCCATACGTTTCGCGATCACCTCTTCGCTATCCTGGCCGCGGCCACGCAGGCGGCGATCCAGCTCCAGCTTCGACGGCGGCAGAACAAAGATGCTGCGCGCCTGCGGCATGCGGGTGCGAATTTGCTGCGCGCCCTGCCAGTCGATATCAAGAAACACATCGACGCCCGTTGAGAGCACTTGCTCAATCGTCGCGCGCGAGGTGCCGTAATAGTTGCCGAACACTTCGGCATGCTCAAGAAACGCATCCTCACTAATCATCGCTTTGAACTCATCGTGATTAACGAAGAAGTAGTGTTCACCGTGCACTTCACCCGGGCGCGGTGCGCGCGTGGTGTGCGAAACAGAAACTTGCGTGTCGTATAACGGTTGGGTTTTCAGCAAAGCCTGGATGAGGCTTGATTTACCCGCGCCGCTGGGGGCGGAAACAATATAGAGCGTGCCTTGAGCCATGAGAGTCTTTTGTATGTGAATGCGATAGGAACTTACATACGTGCCTATTATACACATCGCCGCTACGTGACGTAGCTTTTGTCACCCGTTTTCCTGTCAATGATTCGATTTTGCGTACTGCTTTCCTGATTTTTATGCACGTTTTCATTGCCATGTAAGTTTCCCGGAAGCCCGCTCGCATCCTGCCTTTTTCCCACTCGAAAGCGCTCAAGCGCAGCGTTATAACCACTCCGCAATCACAAGGGAGAGGCATGATGTGGAGAAGCGTTGGGATAACTATTTTTCTACTGCTATGGAGTGCGTTTAGCCTGGCGGCTTGCCCGGTCTGGTCGCCATCACGGGCGCAGGAGGAGGTAACGCGCCTGAAACAGCAGCTCAGCAGATGGAACGACGATTACTGGTCCAGAGGCGCAAGCGCGGTGAGCGATGATGTTTACGATCGGATGAGCGCGCGCCTGGCGAACTGGCAGCGCTGTTTCAACATGACATCCGCAAACGTTGCGCCTGCTTTGCCGGGCGGCAATGTTGCCCATCCGGTTGCCCATACCGGGGTGCGCAAACTGGCGGATAAATGGGCATTGCAGCAGTGGATGAGGGGAAAGCAGGATCTGTGGGTGCAGCCGAAAGTGGATGGCGTTGCCGTCACGCTGGTCTATCGCAACGGCAGGCTGGCACAGGCTATCAGCCGGGGTAATGGTCTGGCGGGTGAGGAGTGGACAGCAAAGGCGCAGGCCATCCCCGCGATCCCGAAAACCGTCACCGGTGCGCTGGCGAATAGCGTCTTGCAGGGTGAACTCTATTTACGCCGTAAGGGGCATATCCAAAAACAGGCCGGAGGTCTTAATGCCCGAGCAAAAGTCGCCGGCGCGATGATGCGGCACGACAACCCGCAGCTACTTAATGAGCTTGCTTTGTTTGTCTGGGCCTGGCCCGATGGCCCAGCCACTTTAGCGCAGCGGTTGGTGGCACTGAAAAAGGCGGGCTTTGAAGAGGCGCACTACTACAGCGCGCCGGTCAACAGCGTGCAGGAGGTGGAGCGTCTTCGCCAGCACTGGTTCACCTCGCCGCTGCCCTTCGTCACGGATGGTGTGGTGGTGCGCTCCAGTGTAGAGCCTGCGGGCAAAGCGTGGTTACCTGGTCAAAGCGACTGGGTGGTGGCCTGGAAGTATGAACCGGTAGAAGAGGTGGCAGCGGTAGAGGATATTCAGTTTGCCATCGGGCGGACCGGGAAAATTTCCGTTGTCGCGCTGCTGGAGCCGGTAAAACTGGATGATAAGCGCGTGCAGCGCGTGAATATTGGGTCCGTTCAGCGTTGGCAGGCGTTAGATATCGCACCAGGCGACCATATTGCCGTCACCCTTGCCGGGCAGGGGATCCCGCGCGTGGAGCGAGTGGTCTGGCGCAACCTTGTTCGACAGCCACCCACACCGCCACAAGCTCGCTTTACGCCGCTGAGCTGCTTTTATGCCACGCCGGATTGCCAGCAACAGTTTATTGCCCGCCTCTCCTGGCTCAGCTCCGACAAGGCGCTGGAGATAGCCGGCTTGAGCGAGAGCGGCTGGCGAACGCTGCACCAGGCGCACCATTTTGAGCATCTTTTCTCCTGGCTGGCGTTGACCAAAGAGCAGTTGCAGACGACACCCGGAATGTCGCCCGCGCGCGGGCTGCAACTCTGGCACCGTTTTTCCTTAACACGTGAGAGGCTGCTAAACCGCTGGCTTCACGCGCTCGGTACGCCGCTGCCACAATCGGCGATCAATGCGGCGGGCGATGCTTCATGGCGGCAGATGCGCAACCGGGATGAGCTGGCCTGGCAACAACTACCGGCCATCGGCAAAGAGAAAGCGCGGCAGGTTGTGGCTTTTATCCGCGAGCCGGCGATTGAGCAACTCACGGCCTGGCTTGCAAAGCAGGGCGTAAAGGCCTTTCAGTGAGCATTATGCTTATAGTGAAACACTGGCAGACCCAGCTTCCAGCGAATCGCCAGCAGGCGGCTGGTAAAGCCAAATAGCAGGGTGGTAATCACCACGATGTCATGGTTGGTAACGACATGGCTCAGCGCGATATAGAACACGGCGGCAGCAAACGCGATGCCGGCATAGAGCTCTTTCTGGAACACGAGGGGGATGCGCTTACAGAACATATCGCGCAGCACGCCGCCAAAGACGCCGGTGATAACGGCCGCAATCACGGCGATAATCGGGCCTTCGCCCATATCGAGCGCGATTTGCGCCCCGATAATAGAAAATACCACCAGGCCAAGTGCATCCAGCACCAGAAACAGGCGGCGCAGATGGGGCATTACCGGGGCAAAGATTGTGGTCAGCACCGCGGCGACAGCCACGATGATCACATACTCCGGGTGCTTCACCCAGCCGAGCGGATAGTGGCCAAGCAGGATATCGCGCACCGAACCGCCGCCAAGCGCCGTCGCGGTAGCAATAATAATGACGCCAAAGGTGTCCATACGACGTCGCCCGGCGGCCAGCGCGCCGGTCATGGCTTCGGCAGTGATGCCGATCAGATAGAGAATGTGTAACAGCATGCCGCCCCCATAAATTCAGTGCGGGCAGGGTAATGATTAAGCAGGAAGAGGGCTATTGAGATTTTCTAACGAGCGGTGTTTCGGATTAGTTATGTTAATGTGTAATGTGATAGGCTATGTTATATATATCATTGATTTTATTTTTATTTAATCAGGCTTGCCTGTAATGTTCGCCGAAATATTAAAGCAGTTATCAATAAATAATATGTGGGTGACTGGATACAAAAAAAGGCCCTCGCGGACCTTTTAATGAGACGAGAGGCTTATTCGATATTCTGAATCTGCTCGCGCATCTGCTCAATAAGCACTTTCAGCTCAATAGCCGAGTTGGTCACTTCCGCATTGATTGATTTAGAGGCCAGCGTGTTCGATTCGCGGTTGAACTCCTGCATCATAAAGTCGAGGCGGCGACCTACAGCTTCCTTCTTCTTCAGGATGTTGTAGGTCTCTTTCACATGCGCTTCGAGCCTGTCCAGCTCTTCGGCAACGTCGATTCGCTGCGCCATCATCACCAGCTCTTGCTCGAGGCGGTTGTTTTCCAGCTGCACCTGCGCCTCTTCCAGCTTGCTGACCAGGCGCTCACGCTGCCATTGCAGGATGTGCGGCATATGGGCGCGCACGTTGTTGACTTCGGTGCTGACGCCTTGCAGACGCTGCTCGATCAGCGCTTTCAGCGCCTGGCCTTCGGTTTCACGGGCGACGATAAAGTCGTCCAGCGCGCCATCCAGCGTGGCGAGAATTTCAGCGGTAATCGCATCGAGATCCTGCTCCTGAGCCGCCATCACGCCAGGCCAGCGCAGAATATCGACCGGATTAATTTCACCCTCGTCGCTCTGCATTTTTACCCAGTTCGCGGCGGTGACCAGCTGCTTAGCCAGCTTTTCATTCAGAATCAGTTCGCCCTGCGCGCTGGCGTCCGGCTCAAAGCGTAAGGTGCATTCCACTTTACCGCGGGTCAGACGGGTACGCAGACGTTCGCGGACAACGGGTTCAAGGCTGCGGAATTGTTCCGGCAGGCGGAAGTAAGTTTCCAGATAACGCTGGTTAACCGAGCGCAGTTCCCAGGAGGCGGAGCCCCATGCACCCTTGATTTCACGCCGGGCGTAGGCGGTCATACTGCGGATCATAGTCGTTCCCGTTTTGAAGGAGAGATGCGGGGGATTATAGCTTTGGTGGCCTTATCAGGATAGGAATAACCAGGGTTAGCCAGTATAATGCGCAGCCACATTCGTAACAGCCGGAGAAATCATCATGCGTCCAGCAGGCCGAAGCGCCACTCAAGTGCGCCCCGTCACCCTGACCCGTAACTACACAAAACACGCAGAAGGTTCCGTGCTGGTGGAATTTGGCGACACCAAAGTGCTCTGCACCGCCTCCATCGACGAAGGTGTTCCACGCTTCCTCAAAGGCCAGGGCCAGGGCTGGATCACTGCCGAATATGGCATGTTGCCGCGTTCGACCCACACTCGTAACGCTCGTGAAGCGGCGAAGGGCAAGCAGGGCGGACGTACCATGGAGATCCAGCGCCTGATCGCGCGTGCACTGCGCGCGGCGGTCGATCTGAAAGCGCTTGGCGAATTTACTATCACCCTCGATTGCGATGTTTTGCAGGCCGATGGCGGTACCCGTACTGCGTCGATCACCGGTGCGTGCGTGGCACTGGCCGATGCGCTGAACAAGCTCATTGCCGCAGGCAAGCTGAAGACCAACCCGATGAAAGGCATGGTCGCGGCCGTCTCTGTGGGCATCGTCAATGGCGAAGCGGTGTGCGATCTGGAGTATGTTGAAGACTCAGCGGCTGAGACCGACATGAACGTCGTGATGACCGAAGATGGCCGCATGATTGAAGTGCAGGGCACCGCAGAGGGCGAGCCCTTCACCCACGAGGAACTGCTCGCAATGCTGGCGCTAGCCCGAGGGGGCATTGAGTCCATTGTCGCGGCGCAAAAAGCGGCGTTAGAAAATTGATTTTGAGGGCGACGATGAGTCGCCCTTTTTTTTGCGCAACATTCGGGCTGCAACCCTGCTGTCTGCGCAACGCACTTTGCTAAATTTTAAATCATCAAAACAGGAAGAGGAGCGGATCCATGAAAGCGTACCAGCGTCAGTTTATTGAATTTGCGCTTAACAAACAGGTACTGAAGTTCGGCGAGTTCACGCTGAAATCCGGGCGCAAAAGCCCCTATTTCTTTAATGCCGGGCTGTTTAATACCGGGCGCGATCTGGCGCTGTTAGGCCGTTTTTACGCTGCAGCGTTAATGGATTCCGGGATTGATTTCGATCTGCTGTTCGGCCCTGCCTATAAAGGTATCCCGATTGCGACCACCACCGCGGTAGCGCTGGCAGAGCATCACGAGCGCGATGTGCCTTACTGCTTTAACCGTAAAGAAGCCAAAGATCATGGCGAAGGCGGTAACCTGGTCGGCAGCGCGCTGCAGGGCCGTGTGATGCTGGTGGATGATGTGATCACCGCCGGTACGGCGATCCGCGAGTCGATGGAGATTATTCAGGCTAACGGCGCGACCCTCGCTGGCGTGCTGATCTCGCTCGACCGTCAGGAGCGCGGCCGTGCAGATATCTCTGCAATTCAGGAAGTTGAGCGTGATTACGGCTGCAAGGTTATTTCCATCATTACGCTGAATGACCTGGTGGATTATCTGGAAGAGAAACCGGAGTTAGCCGATCTGGTCGCCTCTGTGCGTGCGTATCGCGAAGAGTACGGCGTCTGAGTAGCTACCCGGCAGCAGGTCTGCCGGGTTTCGCCTTACAGAAGCTGTGCGCCCTGCGTGTTGACATACAGGGTGTAAATCGAGGTGCTGGCTGCCATAAAAAGCCGGTTTCGCTGCTCACCGCCGAAGCAGAGATTGGCGCAGCGCTCGGGCAGATGAATCATGCCAATCGCTTTGCCCTGCGGGTTAAACACCCGGACACCATCCAGCTCGTCGCTGCCCATCCCCCATCCGCACCATAAATTGCCGTCAACATCGCAGGCGATACCGTCCGCGGTGCCGTTGCCACAATCAATATGCACCCGCTTATTTTGTAACTGCCCGTCGACAATGTCCCACGCCAGTATTAAACGATTAGGCGTGGCACGGCTCTCCACCACATAGAGGGTTTTCTCGTCCGGCGAGAAGCAGATGCCATTCGGCCCGCGCACATCGCCCAGCACCACTTCCAGCTTGCGGGTCTGCGGATCGAGACGATAAACATTCTGCGGCAGCTGCGGCTCGGCTTTATGTCCTTCATAAAAACCGGTAATGCCAAATGGCGGGTCGGTAAACCAGATTGAACCGTCTGATTTGACCGCGAGATCGTTCGGCGAGTTGAGCGGCTTACCATCGAAGCTATCCGCCAGCACTGTGATGGTGCCGTCGTACTCCGTGCGCGTAATGCGCCGTGTATCGTGCTCACAGCTGATCAATCGCCCCTGGCGATCGCGGGCATGACCATTGGCGTTATTTGCTGGTTTGCGAAAAACAGCGCTCTCGCCGGTCTGCTCATCCCAGCGCATCACCGAATTATTGGGAATGTCGCTCCAGAGCAGCATGCGCATATCACCAAACCATACTGGCCCCTCCGCCCAGCGACAGCCGGTGGCGATTTGCTCCACTTTCGCGCTGGAGACCATGTACGCGCGAAACGCGTCATCAAGCGCGACCACGCGCGGATCGGGGTAGCGCGGTGCAGGTGTCCAGGCAGCGAAGCTCTTTTGACTCAGTAACAGGGAAGCGGTAGCGATACCGCTCAGCTTTAACAGTTCCCGACGAGATGTTGCCATCCGGTCTCTCCTTCTTGCTTTTATAGGGTATCGAAGCGGTGATTTGTTTCAGGAATAACCAGGTGCCTGAAGGAGCGTAGAGAATCGGGAAGGGTGCCACATCTGGCATTGTTACGAATTACGTTGGGCTTTTACACAGAATGGCGGGAAATGCGAATGCAGCCACAGAGGCTGCATAGGGTGATTACTGTAATTGCAGAAGTAACAGCGGCCAGCGCGCGTCAAAATCTTCGGTCGGGCTATATTTGAACTCGCTGCGCACATAGCGCGACAGCATCCCTTCACAGAAGGCCAGCAACTGGCTTGCCAGCAGCGTTTCGTCGGTCACATACCCTTCGCCTTCACGCATTTTGCGTTCGCGCAGTACCTGGCGCAGCTGCGCTTCGATACGCTCAAACAGCTGGTTAATGCGCCCTTGCAGGCGATCCTGCTCAAACATCAGCGCATGACCGGTCATGATGCGGGTCAAACCGGGATTACGTTCGCCGAAGCCCAGAATCAGTAAGACAATCAGACGCAAACGCGCAGTCGTGTCTTTTTCATCTTTTAAAATCAAGTTGATGCGGGTAATCAGGCTATCTTCGATAAACTCGATCAGGCTATCGAACATGCGTGTTTTGCTGGGAAAGTGACGATACAGCGCGGCTTCAGAGACGCCGACCGATGCCGCCAGTTTCGCCGTGGTAATACGTTGGCTTCCATCGCTGGATTCCAGCATTAACGCCAGAGATTGAAGTATTTCCTCACGGCGATTCTTTTTCGCAGTCTGTTTTTCTGCCATGTTCTAAAAAACCCCAGAAAATAATCACTTGTCAGGCGAGCAACCACACAACGGCCGCAAATGCCTGGCATTTGCGGTCATCTTATCGCGTTATAGTGTTGTGTAATGCGTTAAATAGCGCGGATTATTGACGCCCGGAGTGGCCAAAGCCGCCTTCGCCACGCACGGTGGCATCGAACTCTTCCACCAGGTTAAATTCAGCCTGCACCACCGGTACAAAGACCATCTGCGCGATACGCTCGCCAGGCACAATGGTGAAGCTCTCTTTCCCGCGGTTCCAGACGGAGACCATCAGTTGCCCCTGGTAATCGGAATCAATCAGCCCCACCAGGTTGCCCAGTACCACGCCATGTTTATGACCCAGGCCCGAGCGCGGCAGAATCACGGCTGCAAGCGTTGGGTCGGCAATGTGAATCGCCAGACCAGTCGGCAGCAGCGTGGTGTCGCCTGGCGCCAGCTCTACGGCGTCATCCAGACAGGCGCGCAGGTCAAGACCGGCGGAGCCGGAGGTGGCATAGGTCGGCAGCGGGAACTGCTCACCCACGCGCGGGTCCAGAATCTTAACGTCGATTTTTTTCATCATAACGGGTAACAATCTCGTCCAGTAATAGGTGTCCCAGCAGCGCTTTGCGCTCCAGCGGCAAGCGCTTATCGCCATCTTGCCAGAACAGATGTAATGCGTTGTTGTCGCTATTAAAGCCTTGATTAGATTGCGAAACATCGTTGGCGCAAATCAGGTCGAGGTTTTTGCGGGCGCGTTTCTGCCGGGCGTATTCTTCCACATTATTCGTTTCCGCGGCAAACCCAACAACATAAGGGCGATGGCTGGTGAGCGCCGCAACGCCGGCGACGATATCGGGGTTTTTCACCATTTTTATTGTGATTTCATCGCCTTGCTTTTTAATTTTCTCCGGCGCGATCTCGCTGGCGCGGTAGTCTGCGACCGCCGCACAACCGATAAAAATATGCTGCTGCTGGGCGCGCTGCTGTACCGCCGCCTCCATCTCAAGGGCGGTGGTCACATCCACGCGCTGAACAAAGGCGGGCGTAGGCAGCGACACCGGGCCTGAAACCAGCGTCACATTCGCGCCGCGCTTCGCGGCCGCTTCAGCAATGGCGAAGCCCATTTTGCCGGAGCTGAGATTAGTGATGTAGCGCACCGGATCCAGCGGTTCGCGGGTCGGACCGGCGGTAATCATAATATTCAGATGTTGCAAATCCTTGACCGGTGAGAAGTGAGCCGCGGCCATATCAACGATGGTCAGCGGATCGAGCATGCGGCCCGGGCCGACATCACCGCACGCCTGGCTGCCGCTGTCTGGCCCCCACAACAGCAGGCCTCTCGAAGCCAGCACCTGTAAATTGTGCTGGGTAGCGGCGTTGCGGTACATCTGCTGATTCATCGCCGGAACAACCGCAACCGGTGACGGGGTGGCCAGGCAGATGGTTGAGACCAGATCGTTTGCCATACCCGCCGCGACACGGGCGATTAAATCAGCGGTAGCGGGTGCCAGAATCACCAGATCGGCCCATTTACCCAACTCGATATGCCCCATTGCCGCTTCCGCAGCGGGGTCGAGCAGGCTGTCGGAGACCGGGTAACCGGAAACGGCCTGCAGACTCAGCGGTGTGATAAAGGCTTTGGCGGCCTCGGTCAGCGCCACGCGGACTTCCGCGCCGCGATCGCGCAAGCGACGCACCAGCTCAGGGGCTTTATAGGCCGCGATACCGCCGCTTACGCCGAGGACAATTTTTTTACCCGCCAGAGTTGTCATGATTCTTTCCCGTTGGATTCGCCAGAGGTTGGGGATTTTATCACAATCCTGATGTCGTCGTGCCTATGCCCGTAAACCACTTTGCGAGGCGCTACGCAGCGTTGAAAAGTGCCATTCGATGAGCATTCCCGGATGTGGCAGCATGAGTTTCTGACAGGGAGGTGTGGATATGGCGATTGTGTTAATTCCTCAAAAGCCGCGCGAAAAGATGATGCAGCTGGGCGTTGAGTCTCTTACGGACGTTGAGTTACTGGCGCTGTTTTTACGCACCGGCGCGTGCGGGAAAAGCGTACTTACCGTTGCGCGCGAGATGTTAAACCATTTTAGCTCGCTCCACTCTCTGCTCTGTGCCGACTATGATGAGTTCCGGTTTATCTCGGGCATTGGCGTCGCCAAATATGCGCAGCTCAGGGGCATCGGCGAACTGGCGAGGCGCTCCTACAACGCGCGTATTGCCGAGGAGAGCTCTCTGCTCAGCCCGGAGATGGTGCGGGAGTTTTTGCAGAGCCAGCTGGCGAACGAAGAGCGGGAGGTCTTTATGGTGATCCTGCTTGATAACCGCAATCGCATCATCAAACATGCCCGGCTTTTTTCCGGCACGATTAACCACGTTGAGGTACATCCGCGAGAAATTTTACGCGAAGCGATAAAATTCAATGCGGTCGGCGTGATCCTCGCGCATAATCACCCCTCGGGTAATGCTGAGCCCAGCAGAGCAGATAAGGCCATCACCGAACGAGTGATAAAATGCTGCCAACTCATGGACATTCGCGTTATTGATCATCTGGTCATTGGTCGCGGCGAGTGCGTTTCTTTTGCGGAACGCGGTTGGATTTAGACCACTTTGCGCGATCCATCGGGATCTTTGTCTGTTCGGGACTTGAGCACACCGCCGAGTCAGCGTATACTACGCCACCTTTGAGAATCTCGGGTTTGGCATTTGGGCCTGGCAATCGAGAGTTCACATAGAACTGCGATGACCGGGCTGTAAAGCCTGACGAGGCGCCAATACCCCATACGAAGCTCGAGCTAATTTGATTTTTGGAGAATAGACATGTCCCGAGTCTGCCAAGTTACTGGCAAGCGTCCGGTGACCGGTAATAACCGTTCCCACGCACTGAACGCGACTAAACGCCGTTTCCTGCCGAACCTGCACTCTCACCGTTTTTGGGTTGAGAGCGAAAAGCGTTTTGTCACCCTGCGTGTATCTGCTAAAGGTATGCGTGTAATTGATAAGAAAGGCATCGATACAGTTCTGTCTGAACTGCGTGCCCGTGGCGAAAAGTACTAAGTACTTAAAGGATATAAATCATGGCTAAAGGTATTCGTGAGAAAATCAAGCTGGTTTCTTCCGCTGGTACTGGTCACTTCTACACCACCACGAAGAACAAACGTACTAAGCCGGAAAAACTGGAACTGAAAAAGTTCGATCCAGTTGTCCGTCAGCACGTGCTGTACAAAGAAGCTAAAATTAAATAATTTTAGTTTTCTTGAACAAAAACCCCGCACTGTCGGGGTTTTTGCATTTCTGATAGCCCGCAAAAAGCCGGAGATGAGATGCCTGAATTACCTGAAGTTGAAACCAGCCGCAGAGGCATTGAACCGCACCTGGTCGGTGAAACCATCCTGCATGCGGTGGTACGTAACGGCCGCTTACGCTGGCCTGTTTCCGAAGAGATCCACAGCCTGAGCGACAAACCGGTGCTCAGCGTGCAGCGACGCGCTAAATACCTGCTGCTCGAGCTGCCGGATGGCTGGATCATCATTCACCTCGGTATGTCCGGCAGTCTGCGTATTCTTCCCCACGAACTCCCCGCCCAAAAACATGACCATGTCGATCTGGTGATGAGCAACGGCAAAGTGCTGCGTTACACCGATCCGCGTCGTTTTGGCGCCTGGCTGTGGACCAAAGAGCTGGAAGGACATAACGTGCTGGCGCATCTCGGCCCGGAGCCGCTGAGCGATGCGTTTAATGCCGACTATCTGCGGGAGAAGTGCGCGAAGAAGAAAACAGCGATCAAACCCTGGCTGATGGATAACAAGCTGGTGGTGGGCGTCGGGAATATTTATGCCAGCGAATCGCTGTTTGCCGCCGGGATCCATCCCGATCGGCTCGCTTCAACCCTCTCGCAGCAGGATTACGAACTGCTGGTGCGCGTGATCAAAGCGGTGCTGTTACGCTCCATTGAGCAGGGCGGGACAACGCTGAAAGACTTCCTGCAAAGCGACGGCAAACCGGGTTACTTCGCACAGGAGTTGCAGGTTTACGGGCGAGAAGGGCAGCCGTGTCGCATCTGCGGTACGCCAATCGTGGCGGCAAAACATGCGCAGCGCTCGACGTTCTACTGTCGTCAGTGCCAGAAATAGGTGTGGAGTAAAGCCGGATAAGCTATCCGGCATCGAAGCTTACTTCAGCTTATCAAGCAGCGCCTGGTGAACCGGCTGCGGCAGGAAATGCGCGACGTCGCCCTGATGGCGCGCCACCTCTTTGACCAGCGAAGAGGAGATAAACGACCACTCTTTCGACGGCATTAAATAGACACTTTCCAGAGTCGGCATCAGATGCCGGTTCATATGCGCCAGCTGCATCTCATACTCAAAATCCGCCACCGCACGCAGACCGCGGATCAAAATCGTGGCCTGCTGGTCACGCGCGAAGTTAGCCATCAGATCGCTAAAACCGACTACCGTAACATTTTGCAGATGCGCCGTTGCTTCTTGCGCCAGCGCAACGCGCTCATCAAGGCTGAACATCGGCTTTTTGCTTGGGCTGGCAGCAATCGCCAGTATCAGCTCATCAAACATCGCGGCGGCACGGGTCACAATATCGATATGCCCGTTAGTGATGGGATCAAACGTACCAGGGTAGATCGCCCGCTTTTGCATAATCAACCTTATTGCGCTTTAGGTGGCAGATAGGGTTCCAGCAGTTGCAACAGAAGCTGCAGAGCGCCCTGGTTCTGGTAGAGCACTTCCACTGCATGGCGACCGTAAAAATTCCGGTAATCTTCATCGGTCAACAAAGAGGTGATCTCTTTGATGAGGGCATCCACGTCGTTTACGGTGATCAACCCATCAGCCTGCGTTAACCGCGCGCAGATATCTTTGAAGTTGAACGTATGCGGCCCCATCAACACCGGGATCGCATGCGCGGCAGCTTCAAGAGGATTATGACCGCCTCGCTCTACCAGCGACCCGCCGACAAAGGCCAAATCGGCAATGCCGTAAAGTAGCATCAGCTCGCCCATCGTATCGCCAACCACCACCTGCGTGCTGGCAGAGGGGATCTCGCCGGAAGAGCGCGTGATGAAACTCAAACCCGCCTCCCGCACCATATTCACGGCGTCAGGGAAGCGTTCAGGATGACGTGGAACCAGAATCAAGAGTAAATCAGGAAACTGTTTTAGCAAGGCCTGATGCGCGAGCAGCATGATGCTCTCTTCGCCTTCGTGGGTGCTGGTTGCAATCCACACCGGACGATGCGGTGCCCACTGACGACGCAGGGCGACAGCGCGGGAGGCAAGCTGCGGTGTGACAGAGATATCAAACTTCAGGCTACCGGTTACGGTAAGCTGATTGCGTTTGGCGCCAAGTGCGATAAAACGGTCGCCATCTTCGCTGTTCTGCGCGGCAATCAGCGTAATTTTGCGCAGGAGCTTCTGAATAAATTTACCCAGCTTCGCATAGCCAGCGGCGGAGCGCGCCGAGAGACGGGCGTTAGCAATCACCAGCGGAATGTTTCGTTTATGCAGTGCGCTAATCAGATTGGGCCACAGCTCGGTTTCCATAATCAACACCAGCTTGGGGTCGACCTTATCAAGGAAACGGTTTAGCGCACCGGGCAGATCGTAAGGCAGATAGACATGCTGAACGTCGCCGCCGAATGCTGACATCACGCGCTCGGAGCCGGTTGGCGTCATGGTAGTGACGGTAATGGGTAAATCGGGATAACGGTGACGTAAGGCGCGCACCAGCGGAATCGCCGCCAGTGTTTCGCCGACCGAGACGGAGTGCAGCATGATGCCGCCTGCTTTCAACGGCTTATTGTAGAAGCCATAGCGCTCACCCCAGCGTTTGCGGTAAGCCGGAGCTTTTGCACCACGCACCCACAACCGCACCCAAATCAGCGGCTGAATGATGTACAGCAGTGTGGTGTAGAGCAATTGGAGCATAGTACGTTGCAGGCTTAGGAATGTGCTGGGGATTTTATGTATTTAGTACCGCCATTGCTATTACTTTTGCTGAAATCGGTCAAATTCACCTCTTATCACGTTATTTGTATCAGTCTTATCAATTTTTTTTCATTTTTATCTAGTTTATTGAATGTTTCAGCGCGGGCCCATTATGACCATGAAGCAATATTTTTTATCTATTTATCTGATTTTTATTATCTTTTTTAGGGTTTTGTTGAAAAGTGCTTCAGATCGGATTGGTGTTAAAGAAGTGGTACAATAAAAGATCTATAAGTGCGCAATATCAGTGTTCAGGTAGCTGTCGAGCCTGGGGCGGTAGCGTGCCTGTAATTTTTTCACGGATATCACATCAAGAAGAGCCGATTGTGGAAAAGCGATTTCACCGAATTCTGGTTATTAAAATGCGTTTTCATGGAGACATGCTGCTGACCACGCCGGTCGTCAGTACGTTAAAACGCAACTATCCTGATGCGCGCATTGATATGCTGCTCTACAAAGACACAATGCCAATCTTATCCGAAAACCCTGAGATTCATGCTCTTTATGGCATGAGCAATAAAGGGGCGCCTTTAAAGGAAAAGATACAGAACTTCTTCTCTCTGGTGAGCCAATTACGCAAGAATAATTACGATCTCATCGTCAACCTGACGGATCAGCATATCGTGGCGCCGCTAGTACGCTCGCTGCCGGCAAAAGTGAAAATTTCGCAGGATTACGCCCATCGGCAGTCCGCTTTCTGGAAAAAGAGTTTTACCCATCTCGCGCCGTTTGCCGGTGAACACGCGGTAGAACGTAACTTATCGACCCTTGTTCCGCTGGGTATCACCGACTTCTGCCGTGATACCACCATGAGCTACGCGCCCGAACACTGGGAGCGTATGCGCAGCGCGCTGAATGAGGCAGGCGTTGGCGAGCACTATGTCGTTGTGCAGCCGACTGCCCGCCAGCTGTTTAAATGCTGGGACAATGAAAAATTCTCGCAGGTGATTGATGCGCTGCAAGCCCGGGGCTATGACGTTGTGCTGACCTCCGGCCCTGGTGCGGACGATCTCGCCTGCGTTGAGGAGATTGCCCACGGATGCGCGCGCAGGCCCGTCACTTCTCTGGCGGGTAAAACGCGTTTCCCTGAACTCGGTGCCTTAATTGCTCACGCCGCGCTGTTTATTGGCGTGGATTCCGCGCCAGGCCATATCGCCGCCGCGGTGAAGACGCCGATTATCTGTCTCTTTGGCGCGACCGACCACGTTTTCTGGCGCCCGTGGAGCGACAACATTATTCAGTTCTGGGCCGGTAATTATCAGCCAATGCCGGCGCGCAGCCAGCTCGACAGAAACAAGAAATATCTCTCCGTCATTCCGGCAGAAGATGTCATCGCGGCAACAGAGAAAATGCTGCCCTCTTTAGAAGGCGTTTCCTGATGGTTGTCGCTTTCTGCTTATACAAATATTTTCCGTTCGGCGGCCTGCAGCGCGACTTTATGCGTATTGCGCAAACCGTTGCCGGGCGCGGGCATCATGTCAGGGTCTATGTCCAGTCCTGGGAAGGCGATGTGCCAGCCGAGTTTGAGCTGATCCGCGTCCCGGTCACCTCGCGCACTAACCACGGTCGCAACGCTGAATATCACGCCTGGGTAGTGGCGCATCTGGCGCAGCATCCCGCCGATCGCGTGGTCGGCTTTAATAAAATGCCGGGCCTTGATGTCTACTATGCGGCCGACGTTTGCTACGCCGAAAAAGTGGCGCAGGAGAAGGGCTTCTTTTACCGCCTGACGTCTCGCTATCGCCATTATGCCGCCTTTGAGAAAGCAACCTTTGAACAAGGGAAAGCGACGCAGCTGCTGATGCTGACAGATAAGCAGATTGGCGATTTTCAACGGCACTACCATACCGAAAGCGACAGGTTTCACATTCTGCCACCGGGGATCTATCCGGATCGTAAATACAGCCAGCAGATCGCCAATGCCCGCCAGATCTACCGTGAAAAGAATGGTATCGCGGACGATCAGTTCTGGCTGTTACAGGTTGGATCCGATTTCAGCAGGAAAGGCGTTGACCGGACGCTTGCCGCTGTTGCCGCCCTGCCAGAAGCATTAAGAAAGAAGACGACGCTGTTTGTGGTCGGCCAGGACAAGCCCGGGCGCTTTGCCGCCCAGGCGGCGAAGGCTGGCATTAAAGAGAATGTGCACTTCTTTTCCGGGCGCAGCGACGTAGCTGAACTGATGGCGGGTGCCGATCTGCTGATGCATCCTGCCTACCAGGAAGCGGCGGGTATTGTGCTGCTCGAAGCGATAACAGCTGGCCTGCCGGTGATTGTCAGTGCCGTTTGTGGATATGCGCACTACATTGCCCGCGCGCAGTGCGGCGTGGTGATTGAGGAGCCATGGTCTCAGGCCGCGTTAAACGAAGCGCTACAGCGTGCGCTGCAAGAGCCAGCCTTACGCGAAGCGTGGGCTGCGCGGGCGCGCCACTTTGCGGACACAGAAGATCTTTATAGCCTGCCGGAGAGAGCGGCGGACATCATTACGGGTGAAGTGAATGGTTGAATTGAAAGAGCCGCTGGCGACACTCTGGCGGGGTAAAGATGCGTTTACTGAAGTTGAAAAGTTACAGGGAGAGGTGTTTCGCCAGCTTGAAACGCGCCGCACCCTGCGTTTTGAACTTGCCGGTAAGAGCTATTTCCTGAAATGGCATCAGGGCACCGCGTTTAAAGAGGTAGTGAAAAATCTGCTTTCGCTGCGCTTGCCGGTGCTGGGTGCCGATCGCGAGTGGAAAGCCATTCATCGTCTGCATGATGCAGGTGTTGATACCATGCACGGCGTTGGGTTTGGCGAAAAGGGTGCCAACCCTATCAATAAAACCTCCTTTATTATCACTGAAGATCTGACGCCAACCATTAGCCTGGAAGATTATTGCGCCGACTGGCTGACAACGCCGCCGCAACCGCGCGTTAAACGGATGATAATTCATCGTGTTGCGACCATGGTGCGCAAGATGCACCAGGCTGGCGTAAACCATCGCGACTGCTATATCTGCCATTTTCTGCTTCATCTGCCTTTTGAGGGCGATGAACAGCACCTGAAAATCTCGGTAATCGATCTTCATCGGGCGCAAATGCGGGCGCATGTGCCGACGCGCTGGCGCGATAAGGATCTGATTGGGCTCTACTTCTCTTCACTCAATATTGGTCTTACCCAGCGGGATATCTGGCGTTTTCTTACCGTCTACTTTGCCGCATCGCCGCGAAAGATTGTTCAGCAAGAAGCGGGCTTATTAGCGAAAGCGCAGGCCCGGGCCGAAAAGATCCGTGAAAGAACGGAACGAAAGTCTCTCTAAAATGAGAAGTGGTCACTCAATGAAAATTGCATTTGTTGGTGAAGCCGTATCGGGTTTTGGTGGTATGGAAACGGTCATCAAAGCCGTCATTCATTCGTTTCAGCAAGATGCCTTCGCGCAGTGCGAGATGTTCTTTTTTTGCCGTAACGACAAAATGGATAAAGGGTGGCTGGCAGGCATTAACGCCGCTTACTCCTTCTCGAACAGTAAACTCAGCTTTCTCAGGCGCGCGATACATATCCGCAATTTCAAGCGCTGGGTAGATGAGCATAAGCCCGACCTCGTTATCTGCATTGATACGCCCTCCTGCTTTCTGACAAGCAGAGCCCAGCGGAAATGCAAACATCGTTTTACCGTTTTGTCCTGGCCGCATTTCTCGCTGGATCATAAAAAGCACGGCGACGCTGTAGCCTGGGCTGATTATCACCTCGCGATAAGCAGCGGCATCAAAAGGCAGATGGAGGCGCGGGATATTGTGCCGGAGGCAATCCACGTCATCTATAACCCGGTTGAACCGCAGGCTGATACGATCCCCGCCCCGAATGCGGACGAGACGACGACCTTCTTATACGTCGGCAGGATGAAGTTTGAAGGGCAGAAACGGGTTAAAGATCTGCTTGATGGCCTCGCGCAGATCAAGGGTGACTGGCATATGCATGCGATTGGCGATGGCTCCGATTTTGAAAAGTGCAAGGCCTACGCGCGTAAACTCAATATCGACCGCAACATCACATGGCATGGCTGGCAGGCTGAGCCCTGGGACGTGGTCAGGGACAAAATCAAAAAAGTATCTGCGCTGCTGCTGACCTCATCCTTTGAAGGCTTCGGCATGGTGCTGCTGGAAGCGATGGCGTGGGGTATTCCCTGTATCAGTGCAAACTGTGTGGCCGGCCCGGAAGATATTATTCGCGAGGGCGTGAATGGATACCTCTACCCGCCGGGCGAAATGGCTGAGTTTGTGACATTGCTACAGCAGGTCGTTGATCGTCGTACCTCGTTCCAGCCGGATACGATTAAGCAGTCAATCAACAAGTTCTACAGCGAAACATATAATCGAAATATGCGAGAGGCGATTCGCTCTGTCCTCGCTGCACTGACAACGAGCATTAAATGAGCCAAACTTATTTTGATGAGAAAGAAGTGATTCTTTCGATAAAGGATTACAACCATCTGTCTGATGCTGACATCAGTACGTTTAATATCGCCTACGGCATCGATAAAAACTTTCTTTATGGATGTGGGATTTCGATAGCGTCAATTCTTTTAAATAACAAAGATAAGCGTTTATCCTTCCATGTCTTTACCGATTATATAACCGAAGAAGATAACAAAAAGTTCTCTTCGCTCGCAGAGCAGTACCAGTCAAGAATCACGGTTTATCTGGTCAACTGCGATAAATTAAAATCGCTTCCCAGCACCAAAAACTGGACATATGCGACCTATTTCCGCTTCATTATTGCCGATTATTTTACGGAAAAAGCCGACCGCGTGCTCTATCTCGATGCGGATATCGCCTGCCAGGGTAGCGTCCAGGAGCTGATCGATCTTGAGTTTAGCGAGCATGAGATCGCCGCAGTGGTCGCGGAAGGTGATATTACATGGTGGCAAAAGCGAGCAGTAAGCCTGGACTCACCTGGGTTAGTTAATGGCTATTTCAATGCCGGTTTCCTGCTGATTAATATTCCGTGCTGGACAGCGAATGATATCTCGCGGAATGCGATTGAAATGTTACGCGATCCGGTTGTGGCTGGCAAAATTACGCATCTCGATCAAGATGTGTTAAATATGCTGCTGGTGGATAAAGCGAAGTTTATTGATAAAAAATTCAATACTCAGTACAGCATTAATTATGAATTAAAAACGGGTGTGGTAAATCCGGTAAACGAAAGTACGGTATTTATCCATTATATTGGGCCAACAAAACCATGGCATGATTGGTCAGATTATCCTGTTTCTCAAGGCTTTCTGCGGGCTAAAAGAGAGTCGCCGTGGAAAAACGATCGCTTACTGAAGCCAACTAATGCAAATCAGTATCGATATTGTGCCAAACACATGCTGCATCAGAAGAAGTTCGTTAAAGGGTTGATTAGTTATTTGTTCTATTTTCAAAAGAAAATCGCAAACTAAAAAATACATAGGTGATGCAGTGGACTCATTTCCAGGTATTAAAATTTCTGAATTCGAAGTTTTTGATCATAGCAAAGAGAAAACAACCAACGCTCTAAACATCGCCTATGGAATTGATCGCAACTATCTTGATTGGGTTGGCGTATCAATAACGTCGATTGTAATTAATAACAACATCAACACTAGTTATCACATCATTTCCGATGAGTATGATGACTGTTTCTTGAAGAGAATTGCCCTTCTGGCTGAGAAGTATGCAATCAAGATTAGCTTATACTTGATTAATGCTGAATGCCTTAGCGATCTTCCGAGCACTAAAATATGGTCACGTGCCATGTATTTCAGGTTATTTGCCTTCGAGTACTTTAGCGATAGCTTCGATAAATTGCTCTATCTCGACGCCGACGTCTTTTGTAAAGGCAAGCTTGATGAACTGGCTGCGTGTAATCTTGAAAACGTTGCTGCCGCAGTGGTCAGGGATGTTGATTCGATGCAAAATAAAGCCATCGAAAGATTAAAAGATCCTGATATCCGCAACAATTATTTTAACTCTGGCGTAGTGTTTGCCAATCTTAAAGAGTGGGTGAAAAACGATCTCACTAATCAGGCATTCTCGATACTGCTTGGTAAAAATAACCGCGGCATACAATTTAAGTACCCGGATCAGGATGTGCTTAATGTATTACTAAAAGACAAAGTCTATTTTCTGCCCGGGAAGTTTAATACAATCTATACCATCAAAAGTGAGTTAAAAGATCGTACTCACCAAAACTACAAGAATATTATTTCAGATGAAACCGTATTAATACATTATACGGGGGCCACAAAACCCTGGCATAAATGGGCGACGTATCCATCTACCGTTTATTACCAGACTGCATTAGCTGCGTCACCCTGGAAAGATCAACCGCCGCGTGACGCAAGGACATTTATTGAGTTTAAGAAGAGATACAAACATCTTCTGGTGCAGCATAAATATATGGCAGGTATCAAAGCAGGTTTTTTATATCTTCTGAGAAAATATTCTTTACATTCAAAATAATATAATAGCTGGTCTAATTTATGAGTGACAAATATCAAGTTGGGGATTATGTTGTTTTCACCAAAACTGGTGGTGAAAAATACCTGAAAATCTTTAAAGATTTCATGGATTATAATCTCGATGTGATAAAGGTTTTTCGCAGTATTGATGATACAAAAGTCGTGTTAATCAATACGGAATATGGAAAGTATATTTTAAAAGTCTTCGCACCTAAGCAGAAAAAAACGGAGCGTTTTCTCAAGTCTATTTTCAAGGGCGATTACTATGAAGCCTTGTTCCATCAGACGGAACGCATCAGGAAAAATGGTGCTGGTGCAATAAATGATTTTTATCTGCTGGCGGCTAAGAAAACTTTTCGCTTTGCCCACTCCTATATTATGTTAATTGAATATATTGATGGCATTGAGTTAGCAGACATTACTTCTATTGATGATGAGCTCAAACAGAAAATAAAAATATCGATAGATGAGTTGCATCAAAATGGTATGGTTTCAGGCGATCCGCATAAAGGCAATTTTATTATTCAAAACGGTGAAGTCAGGATTATCGATTTGTCAGGTAAGTCACCCTCCCGGATACGAAAAGCGAAAGATCGCATCGACCTGGAACGACATTACGGTATTGTTAATAGCGTGAAGGATGTAGGTTACTACCAGTTTATTTATAAGAAAAAGGTACGTAATTTTATTCGTCGTCTAAAAGGTAAGCCAGTTCGCTGAAAATTATATGGTTGGCCTGCATTACTAAAGATAAGCATATTGTTAGTCTGAAACGGTAATATGTATTAATCCCAACAGGTTTATTATGAAAAATATTAAATATATTACACATGCATGTGTTGAACGGTTGAAAAGACACAAGTCTTCAGATGACATTGTTATCTTTCTCTCTGGGCCCACGTCAAAGAAGACGCCTCTTTCGATTCTTCAGAGTCGGGATATTATCGCGGTCAACGGATCGGCGGCGTATTTAATAGAGAATGATATTACTCCGTTGATTTACGTTTTAACGGACGCCCGATTTTTGCTGCAGCGACGTGATGATTTTTATAAATTCAGCCGCAGCTGTCGTTTTACCATCGTGAATGCAGATGTTTACGAGGCTGCAACGGAGGAGGATAAGCGTTATCTGCGCGAAAATTGCCTGATACTGCGCGCCTTCTATAAACGGGAAAAAGGTGGGGCGGTTAAGAAGGTAAAATTCCTCATAAAAAGCCGCCTGCATAAAAATTTACTCATTAATATCCCATGGTCCAAGAAAGGGCGTCTTGTTGGCTTCAGCAAAGATATTGCTCTTGGCTACTGCTCATGCCATACGGTGGCTTACACCGCGATTCAAATTGCCTATTCGCTACAATACAGCGCAATTATTTGCTCAGGCCTGGATCTGACCAACACCTGCCGCCGCTTTTATGATGAAAGCAATAATCCGATGCCATCTGAATTAAGTAAAGATTTACCTAAGATTTTACCTTTCTTTATTTTTATGCGAGCTAACATTCCCGATATTAATATCTTTAATCTTTCGGATGATACTGCTATTAGTTACGACATCATTCCTTTCATTCAACCCGATGAACTTGAAAAAAAACACCATACTAACAGTCTCGAGTTGCATGAAAAAATTGATTTCGAACGCAAAGCAAACACCTTTGCTAACTAGTGACTGACATCTTTTTGGTAAGAAAAATGCGCCTTGGAACTTTCCACAAGAAGAAAAAGCATTTAATCAATAAAGTAAAAATCAATTTTCTCTCTTTGTTCCTTAAAAACAGAAGAGGAGCTGATATTGATGGCAATAGCATAAAAAGCTGCTTGTTAATTCATGATAACAGTAAGATTGGCGACCTGATTGTTCTCAGCGCGCTTTACAGAATACTGGCTAAAAAAGGTATCACGTTATCGATACTCTCCTGCGGCACGGGGCACGCTTTTCTTAAAGCGCACCCACATATCAAGCAGCTGTTCATAAAAAAAACTAACAGCCTGACGGAAACGCTTAAACTACGCCGCCAGTTACGAGAGCGGCAGTTCGATGTTGTTCTCGATCCCTTTGAAACGTTTCCCTGCTTTGGTCATGCGCTGCTGCTCTCGGGTTTTCGGGATTCGTACGTGCTGGGATTTGATAAATGGTACAAGCGCTACTATTCGCGCTACAACCCCCATGACGAGCAGTTAAACGAGCATATGTCTTCGCGCACAAACGTCATTGTGCGGCATCTTTTCGGCCGCGATGCAGACGATGATTATCGCTACGATATCGCTATTCCGGCAGATGTCGAAGAGGCGGTAAGCGCGTTGGTAGGATCGTCTGACGTTGTTGTTATCAATCCACTGGGTGCCAAGAAGATTTGCCGTCTTTCCTCTGAGCAGATGATGCTTATCCACAGTTGGTTTGCACAGCACCATCCTGGTCTGAGAATTATCTATACTGGTCATCCGGATGACTTATCGTCCATCCCTGTAAGTAATATTGAAACGCTGCCCTATCCTGATTTTATCTATACCGTAGCCTTAACGAAGCTCAGCAAATACGTTGTTTCCGTCGATACCGCGCTGGTGCATATCGCTTCTGCTTTTAACCGGCCAATGCTGGCGCTCTACCCTCAGGCACGCACCGTTGAGTATCCGTCGCCGCTGATTTGGGCGCCGAATAGCCCTTCCGCGCAGCAAATTATTTCGCCGACACCTTTCGTTAGTGATATTGATGAACGCTTGTTAGTTCACGGGCTGGAAATGTTGTTGGCCGCTGAAATGGATAGCAAGCAATAAAAATGGCCACATTAAGTGGCCATTTTTACGAGATTTTAATGTTTGCTGCGCTGTTTATTGAAAAGCAATAAAAGTGTCAGCCCACAGACAATAATAATAGGTATACTTCTCGCCCATAGAATGACATCGCTTAGACCCGTGCCTATTATCGCCAGTGAAAAGGCAAATAATCCCAACGATCGATAATAGTAAACGGAAAACATCAATGCGGCGTAAAAAGCGATAATCGACAATATACCGACTATCCCTTTCAATGAGGCACTTTCAATGATTTCATTGTGTAAGTGAATATTTGTGAATAATCTTACAGGGCTCAACGTCTTATCCTGCTTGATAAGTTCACTTACCTCATACGAACGCTCATCTGCAGACCTCCAGCTTAATGGAGCATCTTTAAATATCATCAAACCGGCCTCGTACATTGCAAAGCGCGCCCCGAGCGAGGTATTACCCTTCCCTTGTTGATATAAATTGATGTCATTTACAGCGGCATCATATCGTTTAGCAATGGACTGGCTGAAGACAAGACCAAGAACAATCAACAGCGCCATAAACCCACATACGCCAAGGAAAAGCTTTTTAGGGTTCTTCAGGTAATAGGTAACGATAGTGATGCAGCAGATAACAGGGAAAATCAAAATGGATGAGCGGGTCTGTGTCATCACCAGAGCAGCAAAAACCATCACCGTGTTCAACACAAATAAAAGCGGATGACTTTTAGGCGTATACAGAATTGCTACCGCGCTGATCAACCCGACCAGCATGATGGAGTAAGCCGCACCCGTCGACGTGCCAATACCAAAATCGATCCTGTCCAGGCCGATAGAGAATTTCTGAAACAGAGCATAGCCCAGGATAATAAACGAAACGGAATAGAGAAGATAAAGCAGCGCGCTGCTTTTGTACTTAATTTTTGTCGTTGCGGCCAGCAATACCATGAAGAAGCCGAAAATAAAGACCCGCACGGTATTGATGTAGTTATGGTACGTCGCCTGAAAGGGCGAGTTATTAACTTTAAAAAGCTTGTACCAGATAAGATCGATAATGCCAATAAACAGGATGGACGCGGGAAGGGCGAAACTTTTCCAGGTTAGATTCGATGATCTTCCTTTAATAATGAGTGTTAATAACGCGAGAATGCCGCAGATATTAAATAACTTCATGCTCAAATTATTATTTACCATCGCTACCAGAAGCGTAACGGCGCTAAAAATAAACGTACCATACTCCATAATAAAGGCGGCTTTTTCACTTCGCCCCTTCCAGGTTTGCGCATTCATAGAGACTGGCATTCACTTTCCTTTATGCTAAACAGGCTATTTCATTAAAAACGGTATCTGCGCTGAGATGGGCTAAGTCGCCATTACTCGCGCGGCATATATGTTGGTTTTTTCCATACCCGCCAATAAGCCCAGGATCGGTTGGGCCATATAACGTGATATTTGGTCGATCCAGCGCCGCCGTCAAATGACTAAGGCCCGTATCCACCGATACCACGAATTTCGCGCCAGCCAGTGTCTGCGCGACCTTCTCAAGACTCATCTTCGGCAGCACATCAACGTAATCAAACCCTTCCGCTAACCGCTTCGCACGCGCCTCTTCATGAGGGGCTCCCCATGGGAGCTTTATCTGCAAACCGCTTCCTTTAAGCAGGCCAATCAATGTGCGCCAGTGACTCTCCGGCCAATGTTTATCATCTCGCGTGGTGGCATGTAAAAAGACGGCATAGGAGGAAGCTGGCGCAGCGCTGGAGGTGAAATGCTGCGCAATGGCGTAGTCACCCTGCGCCTGCGGTTTGGCATAGCCCAGACTCTTCGCAAAGAGTTCGCGCGTCCGCTCAACGGCGTGTTGCTGTTTCGCAATGGCGTGACGGCGTTTATAGAACAGGCTTGCCAGCGGCTCGCGTGCGGAGTGCCAGTCCATCCCATGTTTCACACCATGCGCCAGCCGGGTGACCAGCGCGGCGCTCTTTACCAGACCCTGCGCGTCGATAATGGCGTCGTACTGCTTCTCCTTCACCGCGTTGCGAAAAGCCTGGCGCTCTGCCGTAACAGGCGCGGAAAACCACGCTTTGCGCCAGCGGCGGATGGCCACCGGGATAACCCGGTCGACCGCTGGGTGCCATGAAGGAATCTGGGCAAATCCCTCTTCCACTACCCAATCAAAACAGATCCCCGGAATGGCCTGCGCGGCATCGGTCAGCGCAGGCAGCGTGTGCAGCACATCGCCCATTGACGAGGTTTTCACAATCAAGACCCGCATCGCTTATCCTTCTGCTGCCAGCAACAAACCATTCAACTCATCCAGCACGCGCTGCGGCGTAATATCGATCAGGCTCTGGTGATACCCTTCAGCGGCATCGCCTTTGCGTACCTTGTGGTAGCCGGTGATTAAGCGGATCACGCGCGCTTTGTGGGAGAGCGGCGGCGTGAAATCGGGGCTGCTGGGGCCATAGAGCGCAACCAGCGGGCGATCGAGCGCGGCGGCAACGTGCATCAAACCTGAATCATTGCTCACCACCGCTTTACAGGCAGCAATCAGCACCACGGCCTGCTCCAGCTGCGTCTCTCCCGCCAGATTGCGGCACCACGCCTGTTGCTCAATGCTCAGCGCGGTCAGAATCTGATTACCCGCGTCGTGATCTTTTGCTGAACCGAACAGCAGCACCTGATAGCCTTCATCAATAAGCTGCTTCGCCAGCTCAGCGTAGTGATAGTGCGGCCAGCGCTTTGCCGGGCCAAACTCGGCGCCGGGGCAAAAACCGATCATCGGGCGTTCAGCCGCGAGGTCGAAGGTGGCGCAAACCTGTAGCTTCTCACTCTCATTGACCTGCAACTGCGGCCACAGCAGCGGCTGCGGCAGATCTTTCGCCGAGCCCATTACGCCTTTGTCATAGGCCAGCGCAACATAGCGCTCGACCATCAGCGGCCAGGCTTGTTTGTCCAGCACCCGCGCATCGTTAAGCACGCCATAGCGCATTTCACCGCGCCAGCCGGTACGGTGCGGAATGCCAGCAAAGAAGGGCACCAGCGCAGATTTAAAGGAGTTCGGCAGCACATAGGCGCGATCGTAACGTCGTTCGCGCAGGCTGTGCCCCAGCTTACGGCGCGCGCCAATCTCCAGCGCGCCGTGGCCGAGCGGCATCGGGATCGCCTCGTTAACTTCCGGCATGCGCGATAAAAGCGGACGGCACCACGCGGGTGCCATCACATCGATTATCGCCTGGGGAAAGCGCGCCTTCAGCGTGCGGTAGAGGCTCTGCGACATCATCATGTCGCCTACCCAGGAGGGTCCAATGACCAGAATTTTCATACTTACGCGTCGCGGTTCAGCCAGGCCATATATTCGCTCACGCCTTCAGCCACGGTTTTAAACGGCTTGTCGTAGCCCGCCGCACGCAGGTTGGTGAGATCGGCCTGCGTAAAAGCCTGGTAACGGCCTTTCAGCTTGTCCGGGAACGGGATGTACTCAATGCTGCCTTTTTTATGGAAGGCGAGCGTGGCATCCGCTACGGCCTGGAAGGACTCCGCGCGACCGGTGCCGAGGTTAAAGATGCCGGAGACACCGTTTTCCCAGAACCACAGATTGACCGCCGCCACATCGCCCACGTAGACGAAATCGCGTTTAAAGTTGTCGCTGCCTTCGAACAGTTTCGGGCTCTCGCCATTGTTCAGCTGTGTGTTGAGATGGAAAGCGACGCTCGCCATGCTGCCTTTGTGCCCTTCACGCGGGCCATAGACGTTGAAATAGCGGAAGCCGACAATCGGCGAGTTCGCTTCCGGCAGAATGCTGCGCACATACTCGTCGAACAGCATTTTCGAGTAACCGTAGACGTTAAGCGGCTTTTCATATTCGCGCGATTCAATAAAGTCAGAAGTGCGGCCGCCGTAAGTGGCTGCGGATGAGGCATACAGGAAGGGGATTTCGCGCTCCAGGCAGTAGTGCAGCAGCTCTTTGGAGTACTGATAGTTGTTCTCCATCATGTACTTGCCATCCCACTCGGTGGTGGAGGAGCACGCACCTTCATGGAACACCGCTTCAATCTCGCCGAACTCTTCGCCAGACATAATCTGGATCAGAAAATCCTCTTTATCCATATAGTCGGCGATATGCAAGTCGACCAGATTGACAAACTTAGTGCCGTCTTTCAGGTTGTCCACCACCAGGATATCGGTGATGCCTTTGTCATTCAGGGCTTTAACGATATTGCTGCCGATAAAACCCGCGCCGCCAGTGACGATGATCATAACTGTACCTTTGCAAAATGAAGCGTTGAGACAATCTCAGACACGAATAACTTTATCATACCATCACATTGCTGCCCCTTCAGCCATTCCCCGGGAAAGGGGAGGGCTATGCGTGATTTATGCTGCAAAACGGATAAGCAGTGAAGCGTCATCTCGTATCAACGTATAGCTTTGGGTAATATGTGCCGAAATTTGCCCAGTCTGGAGAATTGCGATGCGTGGGGATTTTTATCAACAGTTAACGAACGATCTGCAAACCGCACGTGCGGAAGGGTTGTTCAAAGAGGAACGCATTATCACGTCAGCGCAGCAGGCTGATATCACCGTGGCGAATGGTAGCCACGTCATCAACTTCTGCGCCAACAACTACCTTGGCCTTGCCAACCACCCGGAGCTGATCGCCGCCGCGAAAGCCGGTATGGATAGCCACGGTTTCGGCATGGCCTCGGTGCGCTTTATCTGCGGTACGCAGGATAGCCACAAAGCGCTGGAGAAGAAGCTGGCCGATTTCCTCGGCATGGAAGACTCTATCCTTTACTCCTCCTGCTTCGATGCGAACGGCGGGCTGTTTGAAACGCTGCTCGGCGCGGAAGATGCCATTATTTCTGATGCCCTCAACCACGCATCAATCATTGACGGCGTGCGTCTGTGTAAAGCGAAGCGTTACCGCTACGCGAACAATGACATGCAGGAACTGGAAGCTCGCCTGCAAGAAGCGCGCGAAGCGGGTGCCCGCCACGTGCTGATCGCCACCGATGGTGTCTTCTCAATGGATGGCGTGATCGCCAACCTGCAGGGCGTCTGCGACCTGGCGGATAAATATGATGCACTGGTGATGGTTGATGATTCCCACGCCGTCGGTTTTGTCGGTGCCAACGGCCGCGGAACCCACGAATACTGTGAGGTGATGGGCCGGGTCGACATCATTACCGGGACGCTTGGCAAAGCCCTCGGCGGCGCATCGGGCGGTTATACCGCTGCGCGTAAAGAGGTGGTGGAGTGGCTGCGTCAGCGTTCGCGCCCCTATCTCTTCTCCAACTCGCTGGCGCCTGCCATTGTCAGCGCCTCGATCAAAGTGCTGGAGATGCTGGAGTCCGGCGGTGAGTTGCGCGATCGCCTGTGGGCTAACGCCCGCCTGTTCCGCGAACAGATGAGCGCTGCGGGCTTTACGCTGGCGGGTGCCGATCACGCCATTATTCCGGTGATGCTTGGCGATGCCGTGGTGGCGCAAAACTTTGCCCGCGAGCTGCAAAAAGAGGGCATTTACGTCACGGGCTTCTTCTTCCCGGTGGTGCCGAAAGGCCAGGCGCGTATTCGTACACAGATGTCGGCGGCCCATACGCCAGAACAAATTGAACGCGCGGTAGCAGCCTTTACCCGCATTGGTAAACAACTGGGTGTGATCTGAGGACGTGAAATGAAAGCGTTATCCAAACTGAAAGCGGAAGAGGGCATCTGGATGACCGATGTGCCGGAACCGGAAGTTGGGCACAACGATCTACTGATTAAGATCCGCAAAACCGCGATTTGCGGCACCGACGTGCATATCTACAACTGGGATGAGTGGTCGCAAAAAACCATTCCGGTACCGATGGTGGTCGGTCATGAATACGTAGGTGAAGTGGTTGGCATCGGTCAGGAAGTGAAAGGCTTTAAGATCGGCGATCGCGTCTCCGGCGAAGGGCATATCACCTGCGGACACTGCCGTAACTGCCGCGCGGGCCGCACCCATTTATGCCGTAATACCGTCGGCGTAGGCGTCAATCGTCCCGGCTGTTTTGCGGAGTATCTGGTGATCCCGGCCTTCAACGCCTTCAAAATCCCGGACAATATCCCTGACGAGCTGGCGTCGATTTTCGACCCGTTCGGTAACGCAGTCCATACGGCACTCTCCTTCGATCTGGTGGGCGAAGATGTGCTGGTCTCCGGTGCAGGTCCTATCGGCATCATGGCGGCTGCGGTCGCTAAGCACGTTGGCGCGCGCCATGTGGTGATCACCGATGTGAACGAATACCGTCTTGAGCTGGCACGCAAAATGGGCGTTACGCGCGCGGTAAATGTCGCCAAAGAGAACCTCACCGAGGTGATGGCGGAACTGGGGATGACGGAAGGGTTCGACGTAGGTCTGGAGATGTCCGGCGCGCCTGCGGCGTTTCGCACCATGCTCGATACCATGAACCACGGCGGACGCATTGCCATGCTCGGTATTCCGCCTTCGGAGATGTCGATCGACTGGAACAAAGTCATCTTCAAGGGGCTGTTTATCAAAGGGATTTATGGCCGTGAGATGTTCGAAACCTGGTACAAAATGGCCGCGCTGATCCAGTCCGGTCTCGACCTCTCACCGATCATTACCCACCGCTTCGGAATTGATGAGTTCCAGCAGGGATTTGACGCGATGCGTTCAGGTCAGTCCGGTAAAGTAGTGCTGAGCTGGGATTAAAAGAGTAAGGGCCAGATAATGGCCCTTTTTTCTGCGACAAATCCCAAAACACATTATTAAATGTAAACTTTTGTCAGTGTCATAAATTCTTCGCAATTACGCAATACTCTTATTACGTCCTTTAACTCCCCCGACTATTCTGAATATTCTTAGTTCGCATCGGCGATGAAACTTAATCGCAACCGCTGTGTCTGAGAATTTACCTACTCAATCTGACCGACCTTAATTTTTTCTTAATTAAAACAATTTAAAAATAGTCACTGTAATGACAATGAATCAGGTAATTAATGATGAATAGCCCTGGTAAGCTTAGCGTTATTATCCCCCTCTACAATGCGGGCGATGACTTTGTACCTTGCATGGAATCCCTGTTAGCGCAAACCTGGACAGCGCTTGAAATCATCATTGTTAATGATGGTTCGACCGATAATTCTGCTGAAATAGCAGAGCGTTACGCAAAGAAGTACCCGCATATCCAGCTTATTCACCAGTGTAACGCCGGTGCCTCGGTGGCGCGTAATCGTGGCTTAACCTATGCCACAGGTGAATACATCGCTTTCGTTGATGCCGATGATATTGTCTATCCGCAAATGTATGAAACGCTGATGAAAATGGCGCTGGAAGACGATCTGGATGTCGCGCAGTGTAACTCGGACTGGTGCGATCGGCAGAACGGCAGCACCTGGCAATCCATTCCGCTGGATCGTATTCGTTCTACCGGCGTACTCAGCGGGCCTGACTGGTTAAGAGTGGCGCTGGCAAGCCGCCGCTGGACGCACGTGGTCTGGATGGGCGTTTATCGCCACGATGTAATTAAGCAAAATCGTATTGAATTTATTCCCGGGCTGCATCACCAGGATATTATCTGGAGCACCGAATTTATGTATAACGCCCAACGCGTGCGTTATACCGAACAATCGTTATATAAATATTTTCTCCATGGCTGTTCGGTCAGCCGTTTGAAGCGCCAGGGATTAAAAAACCTCGCCTATCAGCGTCATTACATGAAAATTACGCGCCTACTGGAGAAATTGAATCGCGATTACGCTGACCGCATTACGATATATCCCGAATTCCACCAACAAATTACGTATGAAGCACTTCGCGTATGCCACGCCGTGCGAAAAGAGCCGGATGAAATAATTCGCAAGCGCATGATTGCCGAAATATATGCATCAGGAATGTTTAAACGTATGGTCACTAATGTGCGCAGCCCTAAGCTCGCTTATCAGGCGCTGCTGTGGTCACTTCGTCTGTACAAATGGCGGGACAAGACGACGTCACACCACCGTCTTGCCCGTAAAGCGGTGAAAATCTACTAGCGCTGCTTACTTCCGGCCCCAGCCCTGCCACTGGTGCTGGAAGTACTGTACCAGCGTACTTTCGCTGATACTCTCTCCCACCACGCTAAAGAAGCGGCTGGCATTCACCGGCTCTGGCTTCTGCTTCGCTTTACACACTTTCGCAACGTGGAACGGATTACGTGGCGGCTGCGGCTGCGCGTCAGGTTTGGCGGGCGTTGAGTTGTCCACCTGCGGCTCATGAAGCAGGTCGCTCGGCCGCACCAGCGTAATGTCGGAGGGTAAGTTTGCCAGCGCCTGCTGCAACACACGTACGGTCGACGGATGCGGGTGTCCAATAGCAATAGCCGAGCCATTCCGTCGTGCCAGCGCGACGGCACGGTCGAACTGACGGCGAATATCACCCTCATTCTGCGTATCATCGAGGAACACTTTGCGCTTAATCACCTTCACCCCGGTGCCGGAGGCTGCGCGCATCGACTGGCTATTGCCGATAGTCATGCTGTCGAGGAAGTAAAGGTTATAGCGCTCCAGCGCCTGCATCACTTTCTGCATGCCAAACAGGCTGGAGGTCATGGCGCTGCCCATATGGTTATTCAACCCGACGGCATAGGGCACCTTATTCACGGCGTCACTGATGATGCGTTCAATCTCTGCGCTGCCCATCTCCGGGCGCAGGGTATCTTTTTCCAGCGGCTGTTTACTGAGCGGTGCCATCGGCAGATGGATCAGCACTTCGTGACCGCTGTTGTGCGCTTTGGTCGCCATGTCGCGGGCATGTGTCGCGTTTGGCAGCACCGCGACGGAGACCGCCTGCGGCATCGCCAGCACCTGGTTTTCTGTCTGGGGACGGTAGCCAAAATCGTCGATAACGATGGCCAGTTTGCCGGCAAACACCGGCGAGGAGAGCGCCAGCACGCTGGCAAGAGTAATCACGATGCGGCGAAGTTGAAGCAAACCTATCTTCCCAACCACGGCTGTGGGTTGACCGCCTGGCCCTGACGGCGAATTTCAAAATAGAGTGAAGGCCGGCCCTGACCACCACTGCTCCCGACGAGAGCTATCGGCTGGCCTGCGCGCACCTGCGCGCCAACGCTAACGAGGGCGCTTTGGTTATAACCATAAAGGCTCATATCGCCTTTGCCGTGCTCAACGACAACCACCAGGCCATAGCCCTGCAGCCAGTCGGCGAGGATCACGCGTCCGTCGGCGATGGCTTTAACTTCGCTGCCTTCAGACGCACCGATAACAATCCCTTTCCACCGTAGCTCACCCTGCAACTGTTCGCCATAACGGTGGAGCAACGGGCCGCGAACCGGCCAGATCGCGCGGCCTGCCGGCGAGCCTAAGCCGCCGGTGCGGGACATCAGTGAGCGTTCGCTCTCGGTTGGCTTATAGGTGGTGCCTTTGCGGCTGGCCTCGCTCTGCCGCTCACGTACCGCCTGTGCTTCACGGGCTTCGCGCTCGGCGCGGGCTTTTGCTGCCGCTTCCGCGCGGGCAAGGCGATCGCGCAGACGTGATTCGTTAGCGCGCATCTCGCTAAGCTGCTGCTGACCTTCCTGAATTGAGGATTCAAGTCCGGCAAGGGTCTTTTTACGCTCGTTTCGTGCCTGCTCCAGCTTCGCCTGCTGCGCTTTCTGCTCATAGAGCAGGGTCTGCTGCTGGCTCTGCTTCTCTTCCAGCTCGGCTTTCTGCGAGGTGACCTCTTCACGCGTCTGCTTGAGCTGTGCGATGGTCTCCTGGCGCGCCTGGTTGAGATAACCGAAGTAAGCCTGCAAACGCTGACCGCGCTGGCTCTCTTCACCGCTCAACAGAAGCTGGATACCGCTGTGCTCGCCCTGGCGAAACGCGGCATCGAGCTGCGCGGCAAGATTGCGCTCCTGCGACGCGCGCTGACGCTCCAGTTTGGCGATGGAGGCGTTCATCTCATCAATCTGTTTATTGAGTTCTGCCAGCGTGTTTTCGGTTTCGTGCAGCTGGCGGGCGGCAGCGGAGATGGCCTCCTCCTGCGCTTTCAACTGCGCGAGCAGGCCTGCGCGCTGCTGCTGCTGTTGGCGAACCGCGCGCTCTTTGGCGGCGATATCGGCCTGGATGGATTTGAGCTGATCGCGGTCATCCGCGTGGGCGGGAACGGCGCACAGCAAAGCGCCAGCGCTGAGTGCGCTGGCGCAGAGCAGAGGTCGGAGCCCGACCCATGTAATTGAAAAAATCGCCTTTCCCCTCATGGGGAGCGATTATTCCACGATGAACAGCGGCTTACCAGTCATCTCTTGCGGGATTTCCTCGCCCATCAGCGACAGCATGGTCGGCGCGATGTCGGAAAGTTTGCCACCGGAGAGCGCTTTCACCGTTTTCTCACCCACATAAATCAGCGGAACCGGCAGATTGGTGTGCGCCGTATGTGCCTGGCCAGTTGAGGGATCGCGCATCTGCTCGGCGTTGCCGTGGTCGGCGGTAATCAGCAACTGGCCGCCAACGGACTCAACGGCGCGGGTGACCTGCGCAATGCAGTTATCCAGCGCTTCCACGGCAGCGACAGCCGCATCAAACACGCCGGTATGGCCAACCATATCGCCATTCGGGTAGTTACAGATGATGGTGTCGTATTTGCCGCTGGTAATGGCGGCGACCAGTTTTTCCGTCAGCTCGGCGGAGCTCATCTCCGGTTGCAGATCGTAGGTTGCGACTTTGGGTGAGTTGATCAGAATGCGATCTTCGCCCGGGAACGGCTCTTCAACGCCACCGTTAAAGAAGAAGGTGACATGGGCATACTTCTCCGTTTCGGAGATACGCAACTGGGTGCGGTTTTTCTTCGCCATCCACTCACCAAGGGTGTTGGCAAGGGAGGTCGGCGGATAGGCCACGGCAGTTTTGATGTCGGCGGCGTATTCGGTCAGCATCACGAAATCGAGCTTCACGACTTTCTTACGCGGGAAGCCGTCAAAATCGGCGTTAACAAAAGCACGGGTGATTTCGCGGGCGCGGTCGGCACGGAAGTTCATGAAAATCAGCGCGTCGCCATCTTCCATCGCCGCATCGGGCTGGCCGGCGGCGCGAATAACCGTCGCTTTCACAAACTCGTCGTTTTCGTCGCGGGCGTAAGCGGCTTGCAGCCCGGCAACGGCGCTGTCGAAGGTGAACGCGCCTTTGGCCTGTGTCATCAGGTCGTAAGCCTGTTCGACGCGATCCCAGCGGTTGTCACGATCCATGGCGAAGTAACGACCAATAATGGACGCCACGCGGCCTTTACCAAGGGCGGCGAACTTCTCTTCAAATTTTTTCAGCGAAGATTCCGCGCTGCGCGGCGGCGTATCGCGGCCATCGAGGAAGGCGTGCAGGTAGATTTTTTCTGCGCCACGTTCAGCGGCCAGTTCGACCATCGCCATAATGTGATCTTCATGGCTGTGCACGCCGCCTGCGGAGAGCAGGCCCATAATGTGCACCGCTTTGCCGGCGCTAACTGCCTTATCCACCGCGCCGCGCAGCACCGGGTTAGTGAAGAAGGTGCGCTCTTTAATTTCAACGTCCAGGCGGGTTAAGTCCTGGTAGACGATTCGCCCGGCACCGAGGTTGACGTGCCCGACCTCGGAGTTGCCCATCTGGCGATCCGGCAGACCCACTTCCAGCCCGGAGGCGTCGATCAGGGTGTGCGGACGCCTGGCCCACAGGCTATCCATCACCGGGGTTTTAGCGTTCAAAATGGCGTTATCTTGCTGATCTTCGCGATAGCCGTAGCCATCGAGAATCACCAGTACCATAGGTTTTTTTGAAACCGACATTGCGACAACCTCATGCTCTGAAGATAAAAATTTGCGTAATTTTACTACAGCTGAATCGATCAAATAGCCGCAGAAGATCAAAGAAAGGGGTCACCTGAGGGGGTGTTTTACATCGCTTTGTTTATTTTTTTCGTAACACGCCGCAGAAAATGCAATCCATCGCGCTCGCTGGCTGTATTTGCCCATCTGCGCAGGTATACTCCTTGCTGGTTTTTAATCACTTAGTCGGGAGCTGTTACCCCAGATGCAAGAAATTATGCAATTTATTGGACGCAACCCGATACTCTGTATCGGCTGGCTTGCGTTGTTCGCCGCGGTGTTATACACGACCTTCAAAGGCGTCGCGTCGAAAGTGAAAGTGATTTCCCGTGGCGAAGCCACGCGCCTCATCAACAAAGAAGATGCGGTGGTTGTGGACTTACGTCAGCGCGATGATTTCCGTAAAGGTCATATCGCCGGCGCGGTGAATTTGCTGCCAGGCGAGATCAAAGCCAATAATGTAGGTGAGCTTGAAAAACGTAAAAGCACGCCGATTATTGTTGTAGACGGTACCGGCCTGCAGGCGCAGACCCCGGCAAACGAGCTGGTAAAAGCCGGTTTCGAGAAAGTCTTTGTGCTCAAAGATGGCGTCTCCGGCTGGGTCGGCGAAAATCTGCCGTTAGTACGCGGTAAATAAGTTATCCGGTGGGCTTCGGCTCACGGGGTAAAACCAGGAGAAGAGATATGGCCAATATTGAGATCTACACCAAAGCAACCTGCCCGTTTTGCCACCGCGCAAAAGCGCTGCTGAGCAGCAAAGGCGTTGATTTTGCCGAGCTGCCGATCGATGGCGACATGGTAAAACGTGAAGAGATGATTCAACGTAGTGGCCGTACCACGGTTCCGCAGATCTTTATTGATGCACAGCATATCGGCGGCTGCGACGATTTATTTGCGCTGGATGCGCGTGGCGGATTGGATCCGCTGTTAGGTTAATGCTTTCTAAGCACTACAACACTTAAGGGTTACTTATTCATGTCTGAGCTAAACAACACCGAAATGACTTTCCAGATTCAGCGTATCTACACGAAAGATATCTCTTTCGAAGCGCCGAATGCGCCGCACATCTTTCAGAAAGAGTGGCAGCCGGAAGTCAAACTGGACCTCGACACCGCGTCAACGCAGCTGGCGGACGGCGTGTATGAAGTGGTTCTGCGCGTAACCGTAACTGCCTCACTGGGCGAAGAGACCGGCTTCCTGTGCGAAGTACAGCAGGGCGGCATCTTCTCTATCGACGGTATCGAAGGCACCCAGATGGCGCACTGCCTGGGCGCATACTGCCCGAACATCCTGTTCCCGTATGCCCGTGAATGCATCACCAGCCTGGTTTCCCGCGGTACATTCCCGCAACTGAACCTTGCACCGGTCAACTTTGATGCGCTGTTCATGAACTACCTGCAACAGCAGACTGGCGAAGGTGCCGAACAACATCAGGATGCCTGATGAACGCACTTAATGCTGCAATGACTGTGATCGGTGCCGGCTCTTACGGCACCGCTCTTGCCATCACGCTGGCAAGAAATGGCCACCAAGTTGTGCTGTGGGGCCATGACCCGAAACATATCGCGACGCTGCAACGCGACCGTTGCAACGTGGCGTTCCTGCCCGATGTACCTTTCCCCGACACCCTTGAGCTTGAGAGCGACCTTGCCCGCGCGCTGGCCGCCAGCCGCGACATTCTGGTCGTTGTGCCAAGCCACGTCTTTGGCGAGGTGCTGGCGCAGATCAAACCGCTAATGCGCAGCGATGCGCGCATTGTCTGGGCGACAAAAGGGCTGGAGGCAGAAACCGGGCGTCTGTTACAGGACGTGGCGCGTGAAGTCTTAGGCTCCTCTATTCCGCTGGCGGTGATCTCCGGCCCGACGTTCGCCAAAGAGCTGGCGGCGGGAATGCCGACGGCAATCTCTTTAGCCTCCACCGACCCGCAGTTTGCCGACGATCTTCAGCAACTGCTGCACTGCGGCAAGAGCCTTCGCGTCTACAGCAACCCGGACTTCATTGGCGTGCAGCTTGGCGGCGCGGTGAAGAACGTGATTGCGATTGGCGCAGGCATGTCTGATGGCATCGGCTTTGGCGCGAATGCGCGCACGGCGCTCATCACGCGCGGTCTGACTGAGATGTCGCGGCTTGGCGCGGCGCTGGGTGCCGATCCTGCTACCTTTATGGGCATGGCGGGGCTGGGCGATCTGGTGCTGACCTGTACCGACAATCAGTCGCGTAACCGCCGTTTTGGCATGATGCTCGGTCAGGGCATGGATGTCGAAGGCGCGCAGGAGAAGATAGGCCAGGTGGTTGAGGGCTATCGCAATACCAAAGAAGTGCGCGCGCTGGCGCACCGGTTCGGCGTCGAAATGCCAATAACCGAGGAAATTTATCAGGTATTGTATTGCGGAAAAAATGCGCGCGAGGCAGCATTAACGCTGTTGGGCCGCGCCCGCAAGGATGAGCAATAAGCGGCTAATCGCAGGGATTCTCATCACTATCACGTCAAGGCTGGCTGAGTCCGGCCTTGCTTTTATTTCGTCTGGAGTAAGCAATGCCGTGTGAAGAACTGGATCTGGTCTGGAAAAATATCAAAGCCGAAGCCCGCGCGCTGGCGGACTGTGAACCGATGCTGGCCAGTTTTTATCACGCAACCTTACTCAAGCATGAAAACCTCGGCAGTGCCCTGAGCTATATGCTGGCGAACAAGCTGGCGTCGCCGATTATGCCCGCCATCGCCATTCGCGAAGTGGTGGAAGAGGCCTACGCCGCAGACCCGGAGATGATCGCCTCCGCCGCCTGTGATATTCAGGCCGTGCGCACCCGCGACCCGGCGGTGGATAAATACTCAACGCCGCTGCTCTACCTGAAAGGGTTCCACGCCCTGCAGGCGCACCGTATTGGTCACTGGCTGTGGACGCAGGGCCGACAGGCGCTGGCGATTTTCCTGCAAAACCAGGTCTCAGTGAGCTTCCAGGTTGATATTCATCCGGCAGCGACCATCGGTCGCGGCATCATGCTCGACCACGCCACCGGCATTGTGGTGGGGGAAACGGCGGTTATCGAAGATGACGTGTCGATTCTGCAATCGGTTACCCTCGGCGGCACCGGCAAAACCAGCGGCGATCGCCATCCTAAGATCCGTGAAGGGGTGATGATTGGCGCAGGGGCGAAGATCCTCGGCAATATCGAAGTGGGGCGCGGCGCGAAAATCGGTGCCGGCTCCGTGGTGTTGCAGCCCGTACCGCCGCATACCACCGCCGCAGGCGTTCCGGCGCGTATCGTTGGTAAGCCAGAGAGCGACAAGCCGGCGATGGATATGGATCAGCATTTCAGTGGAGCCAATCACGGGTTTGAGTACGGCGACGGTATTTGAAAAATGCCGGATGGCGCTGCGCTTATCCGGCCTACAACTATTTTTGCCAATAACGCCAGAAGTGCGGTAGGTTGATGCATTTGCCATACTACCCGTAGGCCGGATAAGGCGTAGCCGCCATCCGGCAATTCCAACCAACTACCTCATCAGCTGCGCAACACCGCGCCGGGATAACCGAGCTGGCGCCAGGCTTCATACACCACTACCGACACCGCATTGGAAAGGTTCATGCTGCGGCTGTCCGGCATCATCGGAATACGGATCTTCTGCTCCGGCGGTAGCGCATCAAGAATGGTGGCGGGCAGGCCGCGGGTTTCCGGGCCGAACATTAAATAATCCCCATCGGCAAACGACACGGCACTGTGCGCGGGCGTCCCTTTGGTGGTCAGCGCAAACAGGCGCTGAGGCTGAGCGGCGGCCATAAAGGCGTCGTAATCAGCGTGGCGCTGCACGGCGGTGAATTCGTGGTAATCCAGCCCTGCACGGCGCAGGCGCTTATCGTCCCAGGTAAAGCCCATCGGCTCGATGATATGCAGACGAAAGCCAGTGTTAGCGCACAGGCGGATAATGTTCCCGGTATTGGGCGGGATCTCAGGTTCAAATAAGACAATGTTCAGCATGCAGCCCCCTTAATAGCGGGGGCAGGATAGCACTCTCCCCAGGGCGGGGAGAGCATTTTTTACTACGCCGCATCGCCGTGCGACAGCGGTGCCAGCGCGGCGGGGATCTCGCTCTGCGCCTGCACCAGCGACTCTTTACTGATTTCGCGAATCGATTTCGCGCCGGTCAGCGTCATTGCCACGCGCATCTCTTTTTCAATCAGATCCAGCAGGTTAGCCACCCCCTGTCGGCCATGTGTCGCCAGCGCATAGAGATAGGCACGGCCAAGCAGCACGGTGTCGGCGCCGAGCGCAATCATCCGCACCACATCAAGGCCGTTACGAATGCCGCTGTCCGCAAGGATGGCAATATCGCCCTTCACCGCATCGGCAATCGCTGGCAGCGCGCGCGCCGAAGAGAGCACGCCATCAAGCTGGCGACCGCCGTGGTTAGAGACGACGATCCCATCCGCGCCAAAACGCACCGCGTCGCGGGCATCTTCCGGATCGAGGATCCCTTTGATCACCATCGGGCCATCCCAGAATTCGCGGATCCACTCCAGGTCCTTCCACGAGATAGAGGGATCGAAGTTGTTCGCCAGCCAGCCAATATAATCCTCCAACCCGGTTGGCTTCCCGAGGTACGCAGAGATATTGCCCAGGTCGTGAGGACGGCCATTGACGCCAACATCCCACGCCCACTGCGGATGCATCACCGACTGCCAGTAGCGGCGCAGTGCGGCGTTTGGCCCGCTCATCCCGGAGTGCGCATCGCGATAACGCGCGCCGGGGGTCGGCATATCGACGGTAAACACCAGCGTGGAACAGCCCGCTGCCTTTGCCCGCTCCAGCGCATTACGCATAAAGCCACGATCGCGCAGCACATAGAGCTGGAACCACATCGGGCGCTTAATGGTTGGTGCCACCTCTTCAATCGGGCAGACGGAGACGGTCGACAAGGTAAAGGGGATGCCTTTGGCATCTGCTGCGCCTGCGGCCTGCACTTCGCCGCGACGGGCATACATCCCGCACAGCCCGACGGGTGCCAGCGCGACCGGCATTGATAGCTGCTCCTTGAACAGCGTGGTCTCAAGGCTCAGGTCGGACATATTCTTCAGCACCCGCTGGCGGAGCGCGACCTGCGATAAATCCTCGACGTTGCGGCGCAGGGTATATTCGGCGTAAGCGCCACCGTCAATATAGTGAAACAGGAACGGCGGCAGAACGCGTTTTGCCGCGGCGCGATAGTCGCTGGCTGCGGAAATAATCATGCTTTTTTCTCCCTTAAATGAATCAGTTGCTCGTCGGGCAGGCGGGTAATGCGCGCCTGGCGGGCCCGGTCTTCGTCAAACTGGCGAATCGTGGTGTGGACGAATGCGAGGTGCGCCATCATCGCCTGACGCGCGCCCTCCGCATCGCCCGCAAGAATGGCGTTCATCACCGTGCGGTGTTGCTCCGTAAGCCGGGCGAAAACCGGCGGAACAAGGTACATGCGCTGGCGGCTCTGCTTGACCGAGGATTGCAGCAGGTCGAAGAAACCGCGCATGGTTTGCAGCAACACCACATTGTGTGAGGCTTCGGCGATTGCCAGATGGAAACGCACATCCGCCTGCGAGGCGAGATCCGGGTCATCGGATTGCGATGCCTCAAAGCAGAGCACGATTTTCTCTTTATCGGCGTCGGTCGCGCGCATCGCCGCATGCCAGGCGGTGCTGGCCTCAATGGCGTGGCGGGCTTCGAGAATATCAAAGCTGTAATCGGGGTCGTCATTGAGCAGTGTTTTCAGCGGCTGGACGATATTCTGCTCCGACCACGCCTCATGCTGCCAGCGCACAAAGGTTCCACCACCGCGGCGGCTTAACAGCACGCCTTCGTTGACCAGCATTGCCAGCGCTTCGCGTAAGGAGTTGCGTGATACGCCAAGCTGCACGGCAAGCTGGCGCTCGGCGGGCAGCTTCATGCCCGCTTCCAGTTGTTGTTCTGCAATTAACGCCCGTACGCGGTCAGCAACCTCGTCAGCCAGGCGTCTGGGTAATACGCTCATGGGATCATCCAGGTCAGCACATAAGCCTGCAGGGTGGTGATCACGCCGACCATGCAGGTGAATATCAGGCTGTGTTTGACGGTAAAGCGAAAGAGATCGGACTCTTTGCCCACAAGTCCCACCGCCGCACAGGCGATAGCGATGGACTGCGGCGAGATCATCTTGCCGGTGACGCCGCCGGTGGTGTTAGCCGCTACCATCAGCACATCCGAGACGCCAATCTGCTGCGCGGCGGTGGCTTGCAGCGCGGCAAACAGCGCGTTTGATGAGGTGTCGGAGCCGGTCAAAAAGACCCCCAGCCAGCCCAGGAACGGCGAGAAAAAGGTAAACGCACTGCCGGTGTGTGCCAGCGCTAATGCCAGCGTCGACGACAGGCCCGAGTAGTTGGAGATAAAGGCGAAAGCCAGCACCATGCCGATAGAGTAGATAGGCAGCGCCAGCTCTTTCAGCGTACCGGCAAAAGTGGTGATGGCATCCTTCGGTTTCATCTTCAGCCACACAATCGAGAGGATTGCCGCAAAGAGAATGGCGGTGCCGGTGGCAGAGAACCAGTCAAACTTATAGACCGCTGCATACGGCGTGGCGGCGTTCACCACCGGCGGCATGCGCGCCACCAGCTTATCAAGGTGCGGCACAGAGATATTAAACACCCAGTCGTAGAGCGCGCCACCCGGCGCAAAGAGCGCTTTAAAGGGTGGAACGCTCCACAGCGTCACGGTTGCAGTCAGGAACAGGAACGGCGACCAGGCGCGCAGGATCTGCCCGGCGCTGTATTTCGTGCGGGAGAGATCGAGATCGACCTGCGACGCGCCCATATCACCAAAGCGGAAAATGCGCACTGGCTTCCAGCGTTTGAGGAACAGCGTCAGGCAGACCAGCGACACCAGCGAGGAGATGATGTCCGGTAGCTCCGGGCCGATAAAGTTAGAACTGAGATACTGCGCAATGGCAAACGACCCCCCGGCAACCACTACCGCAGGCCAGGTCTCTTTCACCCCGCGCCAGCCATCCATAATCGCCATGATCCAGAAGAGCACAATAATGGTCAGGAAGGGGAGCTGGCGGCCCACCATCTGGCCGATTTCGAAGCTGTCCAGCCCGGTCACCTGGCCGGCAACCAGAATCGGAATCCCCATCGCACCGAAGGCCACCGGCGCGGTATTCACAATCAGGCACAGCCCGGCGGCATAGAGCGGGTTAAAGCCCAGCCCCACCAGCAGGGCGGCGGTGATCGCCACCGGCGCGCCAAAGCCGGCGGCCCCTTCCAGAAACGCGCCAAACGAGAAACCGACAATCAGCATCTGCAAACGCTGGTCTGGCGTAATGGAGAGAATCGACGAGCGAATAATGTCGAATTGGCCGGTTTTGACGGAGATCTTATAGACAAAGACGGCGGCGATAATAATCCACGCGATGGGCCACAGACCATAGAAAAAGCCGTACACCACCGACGCCAGCGCGCGATCCACCGGCATTTTGTAGAACAGCAGCGCAACGGCAAGGGCGATGGCAACGGTCCAGCTTGCGGCAACGTAGCCTTTGAGCTTCAGTTTTATCAGCGCGAAAAAGAAGAACAGGATCGGAAGCGATGCGATGAGGCTGGAAAGCCAGAGATTGCCAGCCGGGTCATAGTTCTGTTGCCAGAGCGTCATGCAGGTCTCCTGAGAACCACGGCAAAACCGCGAGCGATAAGTCTCTGCTTAGCTCTGTCTCACAGGTTTTGTAAAAGTGGTCCTGCCAATGGGGTTGTGTAGGGTTTGTGATAACGAATGGTTATCCAAATGTTGCGGCGTGGCAATCAGGCTGTGAAGGGATTTAGTGGAACTGTGAAGCGCGGAGAAAAAGCACAGGGAATTGGTAGGGCCAATTAAGGCCGCCCGCGCGCTCAAGGGAGGCGGGGCGGAGAGAAGCTATCAGAACTCGGTGTTGGCGAAACCGGTCATCGCGTCGAGGCCCATTTCACGGCCCAGCGCCGTCATCGGGTGAACCACGACAATCCCGCGCACGCTTTTTTTCAGCTTGCCGAGGTCAGCCTGCTCTTTCTTGGTAATCGGGCGGCTGTAGCGCATTTGCGTCAGCTTCTGCGCCTCTTTACTCAGCTTCTGGCTGTACTGGTCGCGCAGACGGGCGATTTCGGTTTCCAGCGTGGTCTTCTCTTTTTCCAGTTCGGCGTACTTCTCAGCCGCATCAACCAGAGAGAGCTCCGCCTGCTGGTGGCGGATGGCGTCGAGACGGTCGCTCAGACGCTTAATTTCGTTTTTTTCGACTTCTTTCATGATAGGCATTTTCTTCAGGAACAAAGTGCAAGGATACAACACTTCAGGAGGGGATTACTTCTGGAATGCTTTTTTTAAGCTGATCCGTGAGATCAGCTCGGTGAGCGAGAGCACCATGGTGGAGCGCACCACCTGCTGATAACGCTGTTTTTGCATGGCGAAAAAATCTGCATCGCTGGTATCGAACACAGGCTGAGGCGGCAGGGCGGCGACGCAGTGCAGCTCGCCAAACGGCCCGAGGATCTCATCATCGGTGAAGGCGTACTCGGTGCCATCGTGGTTCAGCTCTTCGCGCAGCGCCATCAGCAGCTCGGCATCTTCATACTCGGCCCGCGAGATAACCCCGAGGCCGTAAATCAGCTTCAAACGCACAGACAAATTGCCCAGCGGGCCGTCACCGTCCAGCAGCGGCTCGACGGCATATTTCACCGCGTAGTCATCTTTGCGAAACACCTGCAGCACGAGGATGTTGATCGCTTCGTTGAGCAACTCAACGGCGGCAATCAAAAAACTGCGCACGGTTTTTCCCGCATTCAGACGCTCGAGTACACGGTTTTCGAAAGCCTGGGTGTGTTCCATTATTGCCTGCATATCTGACAACTTCGTTAGCTGGCGCGGGATCTCCCGCGCCAATATCGGCATCATGCCTGGGATTGATAAGCGTTGACGGCTTCCTGTACCACCGGGCTGTCGGCGTCGAGACCGGAAACCTGTGCCAGTGCCGCCTGCGGGCCTTTCTCAGCAATAAGCTGAGCCAGCTCCTGCGCCTGCGGATCCTCTTCGCTGCGATAGTGCATCGCGGCAGCGATCCCTTGCACCAGGTTTGCGTGCGGCAGGTTGTACTCCAGCGTGCCGAGCAGCGGTTTAATCAGACGGTCGCCCGCGCTCAGTTTACGCAGCGGTTGACGCCCTACGCGCTCCACATCGTCTTTCAGATAGGGGTTCTCAAAACGACCCAGGATTTTCTGAATATAGGCTGCGTGCTTGTCAGCATCGAAGCCATAACGCTTGATCAGCACCGCGCCGCTCTCTTCCATCGCGCCTTTCACCACGGCACGAATTTTCTCATCAAGGATCGCGTCGCGAATGGTTTGATGACCGGTCTGTTTTCCAAGGTAGGCGGTTATAGCATGCCCGGTATTTAGCGTGAAGAGTTTACGCTCAACAAAGGCCATCAAATTGTCGGTCAGCTCCATCCCCGGAATGGTCGGCAGCGCGCCCTTAAACTGGGTTTTGTCGACAATCCACTCGCTGAAGGTCTCAACCGTCACTTCCAGCGGATCGTTGTTGGCAGATGCAGAAGGGGGAACAATGCGGTCAACGGCAGAGTCAACGAAGCCGACATGCGCCTCAACCCAGGCTTTATCCTCCTCCGCCAACTGGGCGAAAACGTGCCCTTTCAACTGGCTGGTGCCGCGCACCATATTTTCACAGGCGATAATGTTCAGCGGCGTATCAATGCCCTGCGCCTTACGTTTTACCAGCCCTTTGGCAACCGCCGGGGCGATACGCTCCAGCACCACCGGGCCAACGGCGGTAGTAACTAAATCCACCTGCGCAATCAGGTCGACAACCTCATCACCGATGCTGCTCACCGCATTGACGCCAGAGACGGTATCCACCTGCTCTTGTTCACCGACTACGTGAACCTGATAGCTATGACGGGCGTTGAGGGCGTCCAGAACGACCTGATTAACATCGGCGAACGTCAGTTCAATCCCCGCGTCGGCCAACAGCTTGCCGATAAAGCCACGTCCGATATTACCTGCGCCAAAATGTAATGCTTTCATAGAATGACCCTTTATCAATGTTTTTACCCGAGAGGGCTGGGGTGAGGAACGTCAGCGGGTTCTCCTCACCCAAGCCCTCTCCTCCGAAGAGGAGAGAACGTGGAGCGGATTACTGATTCAGTAATGCCAGCACTTCCTCAACGCTTGTGGTGTGCGAGAGACGTTCGACAATCGTCTCATCATCCAGCGCGTTAGTCAGGCTGGTAATGACCTGAATGTGTTCGTTATTGCGCGCGGCAATGCCGATCACCAGATGCGCAATCTCATCCTCTTCTTCACCGAAGCGCACGCCCTGCGGATACTGGCAGAAGACCACGCCGGTTTTCAGGACGCGATCTTTCGCTTCCACCGTGCCGTGCGGAACCGCAATAGACTGGCCCAGATAGGTCGGCGTCATTTTTTCACGTTCCAGCATCGCGTCAATATATTCAGGCTGTACATAGCCGCCTTTGACCAGCTGCTCACCGGCAAAGCGAATCGCCTCTTCTTTCTGCGTGGCGCTACAGCCGAGGAAGATATTTTCCGCGCCCAGCTTAAACAGATGGGTGTTGGAGGTATCAAAGCTATCCTGCAGGCTGCTGTTAACCTTCGCTTCGTTAGTCGTGTGGCGTTGGGCAGCCACCAGACGCTCGGTCAGGCCGGTGTAAAGGCCGCTGTCGAGGAAGTTGGTCAGCGAGATATGCTGCGCTTGCGGTGCCTGGCGCATGGCGCGCTCGGTCAGGTCGCGGTGCGTAATCACCAGGTCGACATCGGACGGCAGACTGTTAATCGCGCTGTTGGTAACAGAGATGTTGGTCAGACCCGCATCCTGCACTTTCTTACGCAGCACGCCGGCGCCCATGGCGCTGGAGCCCATCCCGGCATCACATGCGACGATGATTTTGCGCACGTGGCTCAGATCGTTAGTGACATCTTTTGTGCCCTGCGCAGCCGCAGCGCCTTTGGATTCGGCTTTCATATCGTGCATACGGCGGGTTGCCGCTTCGATATCGTCCTCGTCCTCTTTCACTTTGCTGGTTTTCAGCAGGATTGCCGCGATAACGAAGGAGACAATCATGGCTGCGAAAATCGCCGCGAGGTTAGCGAAGTAAGCGCCTTTTGGCGTCATCGCCAGTACCGCGAGGATAGAGCCCGGAGAAGCCGGAGAGACCAGGCCGCCGTTGAGCACGCTCAGGGTAAAGACGCCGGTCATACCGCCGAGGATCACCGCAATCAGCAGACGCGGGTTCATCAGCACGTACGGGAAGTAAATCTCATGGATCCCGCCGAGGAAGTGGATAATCGCCGCGCCGCCCGCAGACTGCTTCGCGCTACCGCGACCGAAGAACATATAGGCCAGCAGGATACCCATACCCGGACCCGGGTTTGCTTCGATCAGGAAGAAGATGGACTTGCCGATCTCATGGGACTGCTGAATACCCAGCGGCGAGAAGATACCGTGGTTGATGGCGTTGTTAAGGAAGAGGATTTTCGCCGGCTCAACGAAGATAGAGGCCAGCGGCAGCATGTCGTGAACCACCATAAAGTTCACGCCCGCAGCGAGCGCTTTAGAGAGCACTTCCACCGCCGGGCCAATCGCCAGAAACGCCAGAATGGCGAGGATCATCCCGATGATGCCCGCGGAGAAGTTGTTCACCAGCATTTCGAAACCGGACTTGATCTTACCGTCGACGGCCGCGTCAAATTTCTTGATGCAGTAGCCGCCCAGCGGGCCTGCAATCATCGCGCCGAGGAACATCGGCATATCCGCGCCCACGATCACGCCCATGGTGGTGATAGCACCGACCACGCCGCCGCGATCGCCGCCTACCAGGCGACCGCCGGTAAAACCGATCAGCAGTGGCAGCAGGTAGGTAATCATCGGGCCGACGAGTTTCGCCAGCGTCTCGTTAGGTAACCATCCTGTCGGAATAAACAGGGCGGTGATAATCCCCCACGCGATAAAGGCGCCGATATTCGGCATCACCATATTGCTCAGGAAACGACCAAAGCTTTGCACCTTGATCTTGATATCGGATGACATAAAACACCCCTTCTTATGTTTGCTAGCGCACAGGCCGGAAGCCCGAGGTTTATTGTTAATGTGGCGGCAGAGGTAGCCGGACCTGAATTGTCTGTGATGCGGAATCTGGCACCGAATCGTTAACCTGTCCAGATGACACACTTTTATGTGATCTTGATCACGCTGGTGCTGGGGGTTATCCACCATTCATAGTGACTTGCGTCACAAAAAATGAGTGTAAAAAAAGAACAGTGCGCAGAATTTGCCCGGCGCTGGGGAATAAATGTGATTCAAATCACATTTATTTGTCGGAAGTTTGTTAGTTATTTGTGACGTGAATCACAAGATATTTTCCTCGGAAAATTCCGAACGTGATCGACCGCAAAGTGCGCCTTTTCGAAAGACCAAAGATGTAACTCCCTTTCACCCATCAGCCGCTATTTATGCTGCGGTAAGAAATTGACAGCGTGATGAACGCAACGCGCGCTTTCTACGCTTTAAGAGAGGCTCTTTTTTTCTGGATGAGATTCCTGGTTTTAGCCGCTTGCCGTTCCAGCCTGAGTGAAAAGGACTATTTTGTTATTGACCTGCGATGTAAGGAGGTTCGCTGTACAACCCCGGCACGTGACGTACACTCTTTTTTAACCCTGCGGCAAATTTCAAAAGGACACGGCAATGAAACTGATCGGCAGCTATACCAGCCCGTTTGTACGCAAAATCTCCGTCATACTGCTGGAAAAAGGCATCACCTTCGAATTTATCAATGAGCAGCCCTACAACGCCGACAGCGGCGTCGGTCACTATAATCCGCTCGGCAAAGTGCCGGCGCTGGTCACCGATGAGGGGGAAGTGTGGTACGACTCGCCGATCATTGCGCAATACATTGACCTGCTGGGTGCAGAGCCGCCGATGCTGCCGGACGATGCTAAAGCGGCGCTGAAAATCCGCCAGCTGGAAGCGCTGGCCGACGGCATTATGGATGCTGCGCTGGTCTCGGTGCGTGAGTTAGCGCGCCCGGTAGAGCAGCAGTCGCAGGCGGAGCTGCTGCGCCAGCGGGAAAAAGTCTCTCGCGGTCTGGATGCGCTGGAAAAGTGCCTGCAAGAGGGCGAACTCGGTGTCGATACGCTCAACCTGGCCACCATCGCCATTGCCTGCGCCATCAGCTACCTCAACTTCCGCCGCGTCTCGCCGGGCTGGAACGTCGATCGCCCATTGCTGGTGAAGCTGGTGGAAAATCTCTTCCAGCGTGAAAGCTTTGCCCGCACGGAACCGCCCAAGGCGTGATCCGTGTTATGCCCGCCTGAGAAAATCGCTGTACAATCCCCCTCACGTCAACACCCCTGACGGGAGGGGTAACTCCACAGCCGGGCCTTTTCATGACAACTCTTTACAGCCAGATTCCCTCGACCGATCGCCTGTTACGTGATGAGGCGTTCGCGTCGCTGTTAACCACGTATGGCCATAGCCGCGTCACGCAAACCCTGCGTCAGCTGCAGGATGAGGCGCGCGCAGCGATCCGCGACGCCCAGCGCTTGCCTGCATGGTGTGAAAACTGGGCGCAGGCTGCGTCGCAGCGCCTGGAGCATGAGAACAGCCACGCGCTGCGGTCGGTGTTTAACCTTAGCGGCACGGTGCTGCACACCAACCTCGGGCGCGCGGTGCAGTCGCAGGCCGCCATTGATGCGGTGACGACGGCGATGGGCTCGGCGGTAACGCTGGAATACGATCTCGACGGCGCCGGGCGCGGTCATCGCGATCGCGCCATTGCGGCGCTGCTCTGCCAGTTAACCGGCGCGGAAGATGCCTGCATCGTTAACAACAATGCCGCGGCGGTGCTGCTGATGCTGGCGGCAACGTCAGCCGGCGGTGAAGTGGTGGTATCGCGCGGCGAGCTGGTGGAGATTGGCGGCGCGTTTCGTATTCCCGATGTGATGCGCCAGGCGGGCTGCATTCTGCATGAAGTGGGCACCACCAACCGCACCCACGCCAAAGATTACCGCCAGGCGATCAATGCCAACACCGCGGCACTGATGAAAGTCCACACCAGTAACTACCACATTGCAGGCTTTACCAAAGCGGTGGAGGAAGCCGAGCTGGTTGAACTGGCGCAGGAAGCCGACCTGCCGGTGATTGTCGATCTCGGCAGCGGCTCGCTGGTCGATTTAAGCCTCTACGGTTTACCGAAAGAGCCGATGCCGCAGGCGCTGATTGCCGCGGGTGTCAGCCTGGTGAGCTTCTCCGGCGATAAGCTGCTCGGTGGGCCGCAGGCGGGGATTATCGTCGGTAAAAAGGCGCTGATTGAGCAGCTTCAGCACCACCCGCTGAAACGCGCGCTGCGGGCGGATAAAATGACTCTCGCGGCGCTGGAAGCGACGCTGCGCCTCTATCTGCACCCGGAAAAACTGACGCAAAATCTGCCGACGCTGCGCTATCTCACTCGCCCACAGGCGGAGATCCGCGACCAGGCCCAGCGCTTGTGCGACGCGCTTACCGCCCGCTACAGCGAGTTTGCGCTGCGCGTCGAGCCCTGTCTGTCGCAAATTGGCAGCGGATCGCTGCCCGTCGAGCGGCTGCCGGGCGCGGCGCTAACCTTTACCCCGCATGACGGCAGCGGCCGTCGTCTGGAAGCGCTGGCAAGCGAGTGGCGCACGCTGCCGCAGCCGGTGATTGGTCGTATCTATGAGGGCCGTCTGTGGCTCGATTGCCGCTGTCTTGATGATGAATCCCGCTTGCTGGAGATATTGCTGAAATGATTATTGCCACTGCCGGGCATGTTGACCACGGCAAAACCACCCTGATAGAGGCCATTACCGGCGTCAACGCCGACCGCTTGCCGGAAGAGAAGCGGCGCGGCATGACTATCGATCTGGGCTACGCCTACTGGCCACAGCCGGATGGCCGCGTGCCGGGCTTTATAGATGTGCCGGGGCATGAAAAATTCCTCAGTAATATGCTGGCGGGCGTCGGCGGTATCGATCACGCCCTGCTGGTGGTGGCCTGCGACGATGGCGTGATGGCGCAGACCCGTGAACACCTGGCGATTTTGCAACTGACCGGCAACCCGGCGCTCACCGTCGCGCTTACCAAAGCCGATCGCGTTGACGAAGCGCGCATCAACGAGGTGCGCGAAGAGGTGGAGCAGACCTTACGGGAGTTTGGCTACCCACAGGCGACGCTGTTTGTCACCGCTGCCGCCGGGATGCGCGGCATTCATGCGCTGCGCGCGCACCTGTTGCAGCTGCCGGAGCGGGCGCACCCGGAGCATCAGCGTTTCCGGCTGGCGCTGGATCGCGCCTTTACGGTGAAGGGGGCAGGGCTGGTGGTCACCGGCACGGCGCTCTCTGGCGATGTCCGTATCGGCGATACGCTGTGGCTCACCGGCGTTAATAAGCCGATGCGCGTGCGCGGTCTGCATGCGCAGAATCAACCCGTTGAGCATGCCCACGCCGGGCAGCGCATTGCGTTGAACATTGCCGGTGATGCGGAAAAAGAGGCGCTCAGCCGCGGCGACTGGCTGCTGTCGCAACAGCCGCCTGCGCCAACGGAGCGGGCGATCGTTGCCCTCCATAGCCATACGCCGCTCACCCAGTGGCAGCCGCTGCATATCCATCACGCCGCCAGCCATGTTACCGGTCGCGTGTCGCTGCTGGAGGATGGCTTAGCCGAGCTGGTGCTGGATACGCCGCTGTGGCTGGCAGATAACGACCGGCTGGTGCTGCGCGATATCTCCGCGCGCACTACGCTTGCAGGCGCTCGCGTGGTGACGCTGAACTCGCCACGGCGCGGCAAACGCAAAGCGGACTATCTGGCGTGGATCGCTGACCTTGCGCGTGCTGAAGATGATGCGCAGGCGCTCAGCGCGCACCTGTCGCGCGGCGCGGTGGATCTCACCGCCTTCGGCTGGGCGCGTCAGCTCAGCACCAGCGGCCTGAATCTGCTGCTGGAAAATCCCTGTTTTATTCGTGCCGGTAATAACCTGCTCGATGCGCCGATAGCCGCCCGCTGGCAGCGCAAGCTGCTGGAGACGCTGGCGACCTACCATCAGCAGCACCATGACGAACCCGGCCCTGGCCGCGAGCGTCTACGCCGCATGGCGCTGCCGATGGAGGATGAAGCGCTGGTCTTAACGCTGATTGAGCGTATGCGCGAAAGCGGCGATATCCAGAGCCATCACGGCTGGCTGCATCTGCCGGAGCATAAAGCCGGTTTTAACGATGAGCAGGCACAGCTGTGGCAGAAAGCCGCACCGCTCTTCGGCGATGAACCCTGGTGGGTGCGTGATTTGGCGCGTGAAACGGGGGTTGATGAGCAGGTGATGCGCGGCGTATTGCGCCAGGCGGCGCAGCAGGGGCTGATTACCGCTATCGTCAAAGACCGCTACTACCGCAACGATCGCATTGTCACCTTCGCCAGCATGATCCGCGATCTCGATCAGGGGCGCGGCTCCACCAGCGCGGCGGATTTTCGCGACCAGCTCAATGTCGGGCGCAAGCTGGCGATTCAGATCCTTGAGTACTTCGATCGCATTGGTTTTACCCGCCGCCGGGGCAATGACCATATTCTGCGCGACAAGGCGCTCTTTATTAACGAGAAGGGTTAAGGCACTACGCCCGGGGAGAAATCTGCCGATCTGCCGGGTGCGATCAAAGCGCGCAGGCAGTTTTTTCTGGCACTCTCGCTCTTTTCAGCCTCAGGCGGGAGGACGCGTGAACCGATTTATCATCGCCGATGCGGAAAAATGCATCGGCTGCCGCACCTGCGAAGTGGCCTGCGCGGTGTCGCACCAGCAAAATCAGGATTGTTCGGGCCTTAATCCCGCCCGTTTCTCTTCACGCATTCGCGTGGTCAAAACCGGCGACTTCTCCACGGCAGTTACCTGCCATCACTGTGAAGAGGCACCCTGTGCCAGAGCCTGCCCGGTCGGTGCCATTTACCGCGCGCAGGGCGCAGTGGCGGTGGAGCAGTCGCGCTGTATTGGCTGCAAAAGCTGCATGATCGCCTGCCCGTTCGGCGCAATGGAGGTGACTTCAGCACCGCTGCAGGCGCTGAAGTGCGATCTCTGTCAGCACCGCGATGGCGGGCCAGCCTGCGTTGAGGCCTGCCCGACGAGCGCGCTGAGTTGTGTCGATCCGGCGCGGTTACGCGAAGCGCGGCTAAAAAGCCTGCCCGCGTAAACCGTTGTCAGGCGCTGTGCTCCTGCCAGGCGCGCTCCACCTCTTCGGCGAGGATTTTAACGCCCGCTTCGATAAGCTCTGGCTCCGGCACATAGTTCATGCGCATGCATTGATGAGTGTGCGGCCACGGCTTATCGAGGCCGGGGAAGAAGTAGTCTCCCGGCACCATCAACACGCCGCGTTTTTTCAGGCGCTGGTACAAAAGCTCGGTGCTGATCGGCAGATCTTTAAACCACAGCCAGAGGAAAATGGCCCCTTCCGGTTTATGGATCAGGCAGCGCTCCGGCGGCAGATAACGGCGCAGCGTGGCGATGGTCTCCTGCACGCGCTGGTAGTAAAACGGCTTAATCACCTCGTTTGAGAGGCGCAGCAGGTCTTTGCGCTTAATCATCTCGCACATCATCGCCGGGCCAATGCCGCCCGGTGAGAGGCTGATAATGCCGTTCATATTGCGAATGGCAGAGATCACTTTGTCATTGGCGATAATGATGCCGCAGCGGCTGCCCGGCAGGCCCAGCTTCGACAGGCTCATGCAGAGAATGATATTCGGGTTCCACAGCGGGCGCGCTTCGCTGAAGATAATGCCGGGGAAGGGGACGCCGTACGCGTTATCAATCACCAGCGGGATATTGTGCTGATTGGCCAGCACGTCCAGCTTCATCAGTTCCTCATCGGTGATGACGTTGCCGGTCGGGTTGGTCGGGCGCGAGACGCAGATCATCCCCGTCTCTTCACCAATATGCAGGTGCTCGAAATCGACGTGGTACTTAAACTGCCCTTCCGGCAGCAGTTCGATATTGGGTCGCGTAGAGACGAAGAGATCCTCTTCCAGCCCGGCGTCGGCGTAGCCGATATACTCGGGTGCCAGCGGGAAGAGCACTTTGCGCGTGCTGCCGTCGGCGCGGCGGCCGGCAAAGAGGTTAAACAAGTAGAAAAACGCGCTCTGGCTGCCGTTTGTCAGTGCAATGTTCTGCGGTTCAATATCCCAACCTAACTCTTCACGCAGCATCGCGGCCAGCGCCGTCAGAAGCTCGGTTTTTCCCTGTGGACCATCGTAATTACACAGGGCATCCGTGGCGCTGCCGCTCTCCAGCATCTGCGAAAGCAGCTGCTGGAAGTAGTCGGTCATCGCCGGGATTTTTGCCGGGTTGCCACCGCCGAGCATGATAGCGCCTGGGGTGCGTAAACCGTCGTTAAGATCCTCCATCAGACGCGTAATGCCTGAATGTCGGGTAAATTTGTCGCCGAAAAGTGAAAATGTCATCGCTACTGCTCTGTCGGGCTGCGGGTGAAAGTGGCTAACCATAACGCTCTCACCCGCGAGGTGCAAATCTCCCTTCGTCGCAGTTTATCGACGTTTGCTCTTAACAAGAGTGCTTTATCAGCACAATCTTCTGGTATTAATTCTGCTGCGCACGTCCGGCCCAGACGACCATCACTTTATCCTCGCCCTGGGTGCGCACAAAGCCGTAACCCTGTGGCAACGTAAGCGATGTTTGCTTGCCGCTGCCGAGCGCCGGATGGCGGGCGCGGAACTGCCCGAGCGTCTGCCAGTGGCGCAGGCTGGCGGCGGCTTTACCATCAAGATCCTGCCAGTTCATCTGCGATCGCGTCCCTTGTAGCGGATCCGAACCTGTCGGGCCAAAGGGACGATCGGTTTCGTCGCCGTAGAAGATCTGCACCGCACCAGGGGCGAGCAGCAGCAGCTCTGCCGACTGCGCACCGCCTTCGCGGAACAGGCGGGTATCGTGGGAAGAGAGGTAGCTCAGCACATTAAAGCTTTGCAGCTTCTCCGCCATCTCTTGCCAGACGCTGTCCATATTCGCCAGGCAACTGGCGGCATCTGCGGCCTGCTGCTGGTAGTCGAAGTTGATCATCGCATCGAAACCGTGCTGATAGTAAGCGCTCTGCATCACGCCGTGCCCCCAGGATTCGCCGGTCATCCAGAAGGGCGCATCGTCGGTTTTCTTCTGCGGGTTGGCCTGTTTCCACTCTGCCAGCGCCGCCGTTGCCTGGGTTTTTAACTGCTGCCAGGCCTCCAGCTCAACGTGTTTGGCGGTATCAACGCGGAAACCATCAATGCCGTAGTCGCGCACCCACTGGCTCAGCCAGTGGGTCAAATAGTCGCGTGGCGTGTAACCGGCAATCTCGCGCGCGGCGGTATCCGGTTTATGGCGATAAAAGAGCGGCAGCCCGGAAGCTTCTTTCGATTCGGTTTTCAGATCCGGCAGGAAGGCCAGCGACATCGTCAAATCGTCGAAACCGGGGTTGTCGTAATCGCCAATATCGGTACGGATCCACTTTTTGCCCCACCAGTTTTGCCAGGCGGTTTTATCGCTGAAGTTGATGTAATCATTGAAGCTGTGCCAGGTTTGCCCGGCGGCAGGTTTCCAGTCGGTCCAGTGCTCGCCGAGGATTTTTTTGCGCTCCTCCTCTTTCAGGTAGAGCGCGCCGAACTGGTAGGTCTGCATATCCGCAAGCGTTGCGTAACCGGCGTGGTTCATCACCACATCAAACAGCACGCGGATGCCGCGGCGGTGCGCTTCATCAACCAGCGTGCGCAGATCGTTTTCATCGCCCATATTGGCGTCGAGGCGCGTCCAGTCGAGCGTGTAGTAACCGTGGTAGGCGTAGTGGGGGAAATCCCCTTTGGTGCCGCCACCAACCCAGCCGTGGATCTGCTCCAGCGGCGAGCTGATCCACAGCGCGTTTACGCCGAGCTGCTGCAAATAGTCGAGCTTGCTGGTCAGCCCCTTCAGGTCGCCGCCGTGAAAGGTGCCAATCTCCTGCATGCCATCTTTGTGCCGCCCGTAGCTATTGTCATTGGCGGGATCGCCGTTGACATAGCGGTCGGTCAGCACGAAGTAGACCGTGGCGTTATGCCACTGAAATGGTGCCGCGCCGCGCGTCTGCGCAGGCTCAAGCAGCAGCAGGCCGTTGCTCTCTTTCGCTGGCAGCAGCGTGATTTTGCCCTCGCGCACCGTCGCGGTTTGTTGGCTGTAGAAATCCCGCACTTCGCTGCCTTCCGGGAAGGTGTCGCCCACCGGAATGGTCAGCGGTTTATCGCTGCGCACCGGGCACTGGCGCGCCACCACCGTTTGCTTCTCTGCCGGGGCTTTCACGCTGATTAACAGCGTCGGCGTGCCGGAGCGGGTATCAAGCTGCAACTGATAGTCGCCGTCGCGGAAGATGCGCCACTGCGGCGCGCTGGCGCTGCACGGCACAAGCGACAGCATCTGATTGAGCTTGATGGCTCCGGCAGGCTGCCAGCACGCGTCGCCTTGCTGCACGGTAACGGGCATCTCACCCTTTTTCAGCGTTGCCTGGCTGCGCCAGACGCCGGTGCCGTCGTCAGTTAACGCGGGAAAACCGGCAGCCGTCCAGTTGGCGCAGGCGACGCCAGGCAGTAACAGCAGAAGTAAGGCAGCGTGTTTCATCAATAAGCCCCGTGATAGCGATTTTCCCTAGTGTGCCCGTCTGCTGGCGCGGGTGACTCCTCCCCATCGCCGGTTCGCCAGGGAGGAGAGCGAGGGTTGAGAAAATACGTAAAACGTGCGGTTTTCGAAATTGCGATAATCGCCGCAATTTTAAGAACTTGTGCGCTTTATATGCAGTTTACCGGTGACATAGTTTCAGAATTGGATTATTTCTGTACGTGCCCGATAAGGTTAATTTTGGTATGATTTGCGATTCAGCCCGCAAAATCGTGCATAAAAGAAGGCGTTGGAATGCTTATATCCGACCAGGAGACCTAATGATATCGATACCCATGCGACGAAGTGGGGCGACGATACTCATGTTTTTCACCTTGATGTTTTCAGGTGGAGTGCTGGCAAAAACGCACACAGAAACAGCGAGTCACAAAGCCCACGTCACTAAGGCAAGCGTAAAAAAACAGGCAAGCAGTAAGAAAGAGTATTCTCGCAATAGTGTAAAAAGCCGTTCACTTCCTGATTTGCGAAAATACCCTTCCGGGACACCACGAAAGAGAGCGTTTCTCCGGACCGTAATGCCTTACATCACCAGCAAAAACGCTGCGATCACCGCAGAGCGTAACTGGCTGCTCAGAAAACAGTACGACAGCCAGTGGTCGCCCTCTGAGCGCACGCGTATGAAGGATATTGCCAAACGCTACAAAGTGAGCTGGTCCGGGAATACGCGCCGTATTCCGTGGAACACGCTGCTGGAGCGCGTTGACATTATTCCGGACAGCATGGTCGCCACCATGGCCGCAGCAGAGAGCGGCTGGGGCACCTCTAAGCTGGCGCGCAGCAACAACAACCTGTTCGGCATGAAGTGCGCGAAAGGCGCCTGTAAAAGCGGCTCGGGCAGAGTGAAAGGCTACTCGCAGTTTGGCTCGGTGCAGGAGTCGGTGGACGCTTACGTCACCAACCTGAACACGCACGCGGCCTATGCTTCATTCCGTAAATCCCGTGCGCAGCTGCGTAAAGCGGACCAGGAAGTAACGGCGACGGCGATGATCCACAAGCTGAAGGGCTACTCCACCCGCGGCGCGAGTTATAACAACTATCTGTTTGCCATGTATCAGGACAATCAGCAGTTAATTGCCGCCCACATGTAACCCCGCTTGCTGAAACGCCTTCCGCCCGGAAGGCGTTTTTCTTTGCCCCTAAATCAGGATTTCGCTGTAGCGATCGCGATAATCCTTCGGCGTGCTGTCGTAAGCCTTGCGGAAGACCGAGTAGAAGTACTGCAATGACGGGTAGCCGCACATCTGCGAAATCTCATTGATAGAGAGCGAGGTGGAGATCAGCAGGCTGCGCGCCTTCTCCAGCTTCTCGGCGTGGATCACCGCGTGAATGGTTTCGCCTACCTCCTCCTTGAAGCGCTTCTCCAGATTGGAGCGCGAAATACCGACCGCATCCAGCACCTGATCGACCTTAATGCCTTTGCAGGCGTGGTTGCGGATGTAGTGCATCGCCTGAATCACCGCCGGATCGTTAAGCGAACGGTAATCCGTTGAACGGCGGGCAACCACCCGCATCGGCGGCACCAGCAGGCGCTGCAACGGCATCGCTTCGTTATCCAGCAGCCGGTGCAGCAGCTTCGCGGCCTGGTAACCCATCTGCCGCGTGCCCTGCGCCACCGAAGAGAGCGCGACGCGGGAGAGGTAGCGGGTCAGCTCTTCGTTATCGATGCCGATCACGCACAGCTTCTCCGGCACCGGAATATGCAGATGGTCACAGACCTGCAAAACGTGGCGCGCCCGCGCGTCGGTAACGGCGATAATCCCCGTTTGCGGTGGCAGCGTTTGCAGCCAGTCGGCAAGGCGATTTTGCGCATGCTGCCAGTTTTCCGGCGCGGTGGTCAGCCCCTGGTAAACCACGCCGCGATACTTCTCCTGCGCTACCAGCTGGCAGAAGGCATATTCGCGCTCGGCGGCCCAGCGCTTACCGCTTGAGGCGGGCAGGCCGTAAAAGGCGAAGCGATGCACCCCTTTCTCTTTCAGGTGCAGAAACGCGCTCTCGACCAGCGCGTGGTTGTCGGTGGCGATATAGTGCACCGGTGGGTAGTGCTCCGGCGTGTGATAAGAGCCGCCGACGCCGACAATCGGTACATCGACATCCGCCAGCAGCCGCTCAATCTCCCGGTCATCGTAGTCGGCGATCACGCCGTCGCCGAGCCACTCCTTAATGTTCTCAATACGGGCGCGGAAATCCTCCTCGATAAAGATATCCCACTCCGATTGCGACGCCTGAAGATACTCCCCAACGCCTTCGACCACCTGGCGGTCGTAGGCTTTATTCGCGTTAAATAACAGCGTGATGCGATGGCGCTTTTCAAACATAGTGGTTCGCTTCCTGACTATTCATCAGTTCTGATTACCATATTCAACACACTGCCGGACAAAAATAATCCGGCAGTGTGATCGCGCCTCGGTTCGCCTGGCTCAGGCGCGACGTTTGGTGGCGGAGTCCATCCACACCGCCAGCAGTAAAATGGCTCCCTTGACGATGTACTGCCAGAAGGTGGGGACATCCATCATACTCATGCCGTTATCCAGCGAGGCCATAATGAAAGCGCCCATTACCGCGCCCGCCACGCTGCCGATGCCGCCCGCGAGGCTGGTGCCGCCAATCACGCAGGCGGCAATCGCATCCAGCTCGGCAATGTTCCCGGCCGACGGCGAACCTGCACCGAGACGCGAGCTGAGGATAAGCCCGGCAATCGCCACCATCAGGCCATTGATTGCGAAGACCGCCAGCTTGGTGCGCTCAACGTTAATACCGGAGAGCCGCGCCGCTTCAAGGTTGCCGCCAATGGCGTAAATGCGGCGGCCAAAAGCGGTGCGCGTTGCCATAAACAGACCTGCCAGCAGCAGAAAGACCAGCAGCAGTACCGGTGTCGGCACGCCGCGGTAATCATTCAGCAGCCAGATGGCACCGAGCACGATCACCGCGATCAGCGCCTGGCGCCCCACCGCATGGCCGGAGGAGGAGGTGGCTAAGCCCAGCGACTGGCGGCGCATGCGTCCGCGCCACTGCCAGAGCACAAATGCCACCAGCCCCAGCGCGCCCACGCCGAAGCCAACGCCGTCCGGCAGATAGCTCTGGCCGATTTGCGACATCGCCGCGCTGGTAGGGGAAACGGTCGTGCCATTAGTAATGCCGATTAACACGCCGCGAAACGCCAGCATCCCGGCGAGGGTGACGATAAACGACGGCACTTTGCGGTAAGCCACCCACCAGCCGTTCCACGCGCCGAGCAGCAGGCCAAGCAGCAGCGTTACCACCACGGTGAGCGGCAGCGGCCAGCCGAGCCAGACGTCGAAAATGGCTGCGGCACCGCCCAGCAGGCCCATCATCGAGCCTACCGAGAGGTCAATCTCTGCCGAGATAATGACAAACACCATCCCCACCGCGAGGATGCCGGTGATGGCGGTCTGGCGCAGCAGGTTAGAGATATTACGCGCGCTCAGGTAGGCACCGTCGGTCATGCCGGTGAAAAAGAGCATAATCACAACGATGGCCGCAAGCATCACAAACACCTGCAGGTTGAGTGATTTCAGCCCGGAGAAGGGGCCCGGCGACGCGGTGGATAACTGACTTTCAGACGGGTTGCTTTTCGACATGATGTTCGCTCCTCAGCGCCGCTTCCATAACCTGCTCCTGGGTCAAATGACGGTTGATAAGATCGGCTTTCAGCTTCCCTTCGTGCATCACCAGCACGCGGTCGCTCAGGCCCAGCACTTCGGGCAGCTCGGAGGAGATCACAATCACCGCGATCCCCTGCTGCACCAGTTGGTTAATCAGTTTGTAGATTTCATACTTCGCGCCGATATCGATGCCGCGCGTCGGCTCATCGAGGATCAAAATGCGCGGGTTGAGCAGCAGGCAGCGGGCGAGAATCGCTTTCTGCTGGTTGCCGCCGCTCAGCCGGCCAATCGCCAGCTCCGGCGACGAGGTTTTTACTTTCAGCCGCTGGATGGACTGCAAAATGCACGCCTGCTCGGCGGCGTCATCGAGGCTACTCAGGCTGCCGGTAAACTGGTTTAGCGCCGCCAGCGTGATGTTTTTGCCCACCGCCATCACCGGCACAATACCGTCGCGCTTGCGATCCTCCGGCACCATGGCGATGCCGTGACCAATCGCCTGCTGGCAGTTGCGGATCTCAACCTCCTTGCCATCCAGAAAAATTTTTCCCTCCCAGCGCCCCGGCCAGACGCCAAACAGGCACTGCACGGCTTCGGTGCGCCCGGCGCCGACCAGCCCGGCAATGCCGAGGATCTCGCCGCGCTTGAGGCTAAAGGAGACGTCGTTGACGCGTTTGATATGGCGGTTAACCGGATGCCAGGCGGTGAGGTGCTCGACGCGCAGGATCTCCTCGCCGTGGGTGTGCGGTTCATTGGGGTAGAGCGCCGTCAGCTCGCGGCCCACCATCATGGTGATGATGTCATCTTCACTCATCCCCGCCGCATCGCGGGTGCCGATATGCTTCCCGTCGCGGATAACGCAGATGACGTCGGAGATCGCTTTCACTTCATTGAGCTTATGGGAGATGTAAACGCAGGCGATATCGTGGTTGCGCAGGTCGCGGATGATATCGAGCAGCACCGCCGTCTCCTGCTCGGTCAGCGAGGCAGTTGGCTCATCTAAAATCAACAACCGAACCTGCTTGTTCAGCGCTTTGGCGATCTCCACCAGTTGCTGCTGGCCCAGGCCTAAGTCACCGACGCGGGTATCGGGCGAGATGGCGAGGCTCACCTGTTTGAGCAGCTTTTCGCAGCGCAGCGTCATCTGGTCGTAATCCATCACGCCGTGGCGGGTTATCTCCGCGCCAAGGAAGATGTTCTCCAGCACCGTGAGATGTTTCACCAGCGCCAGCTCCTGGTGAATGATGGCGATCCCTTTACGCTCGGTATCGCGGATATGGCTTGCTTGCAGAAGCTCCCCTGCAAAGTAGATTTCGCCTTCATAGCTGCCGGTCGGGTAGATGCCGCACAGCACTTTCATCAGGGTCGATTTACCCGAACCGTTTTCGCCGCACAGGGAGAGCACTTCGCCCGCGTTAAGTTGCAGGCTGACGTTATCAATCGCCTTCACGACGCCGAAGGCTTTGGTGATGTTCTTCATTTCGAGTAAGTAAGGCATGGCTGCTCCACGTCGATCGCTTATCAGACAGCGCCTGAAGTGAGGGCGGCGGCGCGCCTGATTCTGAACTCAGGCGCGCCGTCGTTTTCAGAGCTGATTCTTCTGGTGGAAGCCGTCTTTGATCACCGTGGCGTCAATATTCTCTTTGGTGACTTCAATCGGCGTCAGCAGGCGGGCGGGCACATCTTTCAGGCCATTATTAAGTGAAGCATCGGCCTTCGGCTGCTTACCGTTGCCAAGCTCGACGGCGATCTCCGCCGCGGTGTTGGCAAGCTGGGTGATAGGTTTATAGACGGTCATCGTCTGGCTGCCGTTCATCAGGCGTTTGACTCCGGCGAGATCCGCATCCTGGCCGGAGATGGCAACTTTGCCCGCTAACCCTTGCGCGCTTAAGGCCTGGATAGCGCCGCCAGCGGTTGCGTCATTCGAGGCCACCACGGCATCGATTTTATTGTTGTTGGCGGTCAGCGCGTTCTCCATTATTTTCAGCGCGTTTTCCGGCAGCCAGCCATCGACCCACTGGTCGCCGACAATTTTAATTTTGCCGCTGTCGATATAGGGCTTCAATACCTTCATCTGCCCGGCGCGGAACAGCTTGGCGTTATTATCCACCGGCGAGCCGCCCATTAAGAAATAATTACCCTGCGGCACCTTATTGACCAGGCTTTGCGCCTGTAATTCCCCGACTTTTTCATTGTCGAAGGAG